>NZ_JBKFPH010000004.1:0-228934 GCF_046567715.1 Salmonella sp. 741265116_PST
GGGCAGGACGCCCGCCATAAACTGCCAGGCATCAGACAAGTGAAGAAGCCCATCCTGCTCGGACGGGCTTTTTTGCGTGTGTGGTAACTGTAAAACCGTAGGCCTGATAAGCGCAGCGCCATCAGGCAACCTGCACCGCCGGATGGCGGCTCCGCCTTATCCGGCCTACAGGAATTATCCCGCCTACGAAGCTGGTGCTCTTGTAGAACCGATAAGAGCACAACCCACCCAATCGTTAACGATGAACTATCCTTTACACGTGCTTATATAAGCAGTGAGGATTTTCATTGGCTATCAAACCTTTTAACTACCAGCAGGACTTTTCCAGCATCGACTTCCGCCAGCAGCCTGAATTGTATCAGGTTGGACGAGGCGAGCAGGGGGTGTTACTGGTTGAACCCTACAAAAGCGAAATTCTTCCTTTCTGGCGCTATAAAGATGAAGCATCGGCGATGAAATCCGCAGAGCAGATCTACCAGTTGTTCGAAGCTTACCGGCAGCAGGATGATTTCGTTGGTATGGACATGGCGCGTAAATTTATTCAGATGGGATATACCCGCGCCAGGCGATACGCTAACTATAAAGGCGGTAAAAAGTATGCAGAAGACGGTAGCCTGAATACACGGGGTAATGATCCTATTAAGGCCGCGGCGGCAACGGTTTTCAAAGGTTGGTGGGATAAAATTCGTCAGGACGAAGACTATCTTAAACGGAAACGCCAGCATCAGGCACAGTGGGGATAAAAATTAGCAAACAAATAATTAACACTTTATTTACTTTTTTGTCTCGCGTAATCTGAATCTCCAAAATAAAAGGCCGATTAAGCCTGGCAACAAGGAGAACAGTATGGCAGAAATTATTCAACGTATAGATAAAAACAACGCTGAGGCTCCGGAAATGCGGCGACGCATATGGGCTATCGTGGGAGCATCTTCCGGAAACTTAGTGGAATGGTTTGATTTCTACGTCTACTCTTTCTGCTCGCTCTATTTTGCACATATCTTCTTTCCCTCTGGTAATACCACCACTCAGCTTTTGCAAACGGCAGGTGTCTTTGCCGCCGGTTTTTTAATGCGACCTATCGGTGGTTGGCTGTTTGGACGCATTGCCGATCGACGCGGGCGCAAAGCCTCAATGTTGATTTCGGTGTGCATGATGTGCATGGGGTCGCTGGTGATTGCCTGTTTACCCGGTTACGATACCATCGGTACCTGGGCACCGGCGCTGCTACTTATTGCAAGGTTATTTCAGGGGCTCTCGGTAGGGGGAGAGTATGGGACCAGCGCGACATATATGAGTGAAGTTGCGCTTGAAGGTCGTAAGGGATTTTTCGCCTCGTTTCAGTACGTTACGCTTATCGGTGGCCAACTACTGGCATTGCTGGTCGTTGTGGTTTTGCAGCAGGTTCTGGAGGATGCTGAGCTTCGTGCCTGGGGATGGCGTATTCCCTTTGCGCTGGGCGCCGTGCTGGCGGTTGTGGCGTTATGGCTACGTCGCCAGCTGGATGAAACCTCGAAGCATGAGACTCGCGCGTTAAAAGAAGCCGGTTCGTTGAAAGGTTTGTGGCGTAATCGCAAAGCCTTTTTGATGGTGCTTGGTTTCACCGCGGCAGGCTCGCTGTGCTTTTATACCTTCACCACCTATATGCAGAAATATCTGGTAAATACAGCAGGTATGCATGCCAATGTCGCCAGCGGCATTATGACGGTCGCGCTGTGTGTTTTCATGTTGGTGCAGCCGTTATTCGGCGCGTTATCCGATAAGATTGGCAGGCGCACCTCTATGCTATGTTTTGGCGCGCTCGCGACGCTTTTCACTGTTCCAATTCTCTCCGCGTTGCAGAATGTGACGTCGCCTTATGCCGCATTTGCTTTAGTGATGTGCGCGCTATTGATCGTGAGTTTCTATACCTCAATTAGCGGGATCCTGAAAGCGGAGATGTTTCCGGCGCAGGTTCGCGCCCTGGGCGTCGGTTTATCTTACGCGGTAGCAAACGCGTTATTTGGCGGCTCTGCGGAATATGTCGCGCTGTCGCTAAAATCTGTCGGTATGGAGAGTTCGTTCTTCTGGTATGTTACCGCGATGGCCGTTCTGGCTTTCCTGGTTTCGTTGATGTTGCACCGTAAAGGAAAGGGCTTACGCCTTTAGTATCGCGCCATTTGCCAGATAGCGTAACCGGTTGTCGCGCCAGCGACATCCCAGACAAAATCTTTCCAGCTCCAGCCGCTGCCTTCCGGGCGGCTGTCCCAGAGTTCTTTTGAGGCTCCGAGACTCAAAGAAAACATCAGCCCTATCGCTGCGCTGCGGTCAGGGCTTACTCCCTGGTGACGCGCATACTCATTACCGGCTGCCGATAGCATCGCTGATGCCATAAAATGTTGGGCTTTATCCTGACCGCTCCAGTGGTCGTTAGCCAGATGGCTGCACCCGGAGAGAAACAACACCGTAAAAGGAATCAACACGCGCACCAGTTCACTCCTAAGAGAAAACCCCGTACAGGACGGGGCTTCGATTACAGGATACGGCTAATTAATCTGTCGATGCGGATCCGGCGCAGGCGGCGAATCAATTTACGCACTTTTATCGGATAGTCGGCAATGCTCTGCAGGTCACGATAATGTTTTACGATGGTTGTGTGCGTTCGGATAAGTTCCAGCTCTTTTTCCCGCTGAGGGGCAAGCTCCTGCTTAGGATCGTGGATCAGAATGGCGTTTTCCAGATCCAGACGCCAGGCGCGAGGATTCAGATTGTTGCCGGTGAGTAGCATCCATTTATCATCTACCCACATCCCTTTCAAATGATAGGTATTGTCGTCATCTTTCCACAGACGCACCACAAGCTGATCGGTATTGACGTAATACTGTAAACGGCTCAGGAAGCGGCGCAGGTTAATCTCATAGAGATAGGGTAACGCGCCAATGATCTTGAACGGTTCATCTTCCGGAATGTAAAAATCATTCGCGGTTTTATCGCCAACAATGATTTCGACTTTCTTTCCGTCGCGCAGTAGCTGAATAATATTCCGCACCAGTACCGCTGGTAGATTGAAGTAAGGGGTACAAATGGTGAGCTTATGCTCCGCACAGGGCATGAGATGGAAAATGGTTTTGTTCAGCAGACTGGATTTGCCAAGCCCGACCAGCGGCGTAACGGAGAGCTGCTCGTCATTAGCGTCACCCTGAAAATGATATGACGCATCACGCAGCTCCTGACGGTATAAGCGGATATCGTTTTTAATCTCCGGGCTTTTCGGACGCTGGGTATTATCCAGACGATTCACACCACGGCCATTCATCAGATTCTGCGTCACCCAGTCAAACATGATGTCTGCCATTTGCCGATTGCGAATCAGCTGGTAGCGATCGTAGCGATATTTGTCATGCTGATGGAGATAGACATCGTTCAGGCTGGCGCCGCTGTACAGGACGCTATCATCAATGATAAAGCCTTTAAAATGCAGTACGCCAAGCGCTTCTCGCGTATTAATCGGTACGCCGTAAACCGGGACATCAATGCCGGGGTTTTCCTGCGCCAGTTGGCAATACCAGTCTGCATTGGTATTCGAGGCTGCTGCGCCAATGCGCCCGCGTTGCGCGCGATGCCAGTCGACCAGCACCCTCACGTCCAGTTCAGGACGCTGCCGTTTAGCCGCATAGAGCGCGTCGAGTATACCTTTACCCCCATCGTCCTGTTCCAGATACAGGGCAACGATACAAATACGCTGCGTCGCGCTGGCGATTTTCTCCAGCAGTGTCTCCCGAAAAGTAGCAGGAGTATAAAAGAAATCTACATCATCAACTGACTGAGAAATCTTAGGGAGTTGGGCAAGGTGTTGTTGATGTTTATTACGCTTAAATTTTGACAACATCACAGTGCATTTCTTCTCTGTTCATTGAAGGGTCCTCTGTGCTATGCAGACGACATAAGCGAGCAATAATAACATCAGTACCCGTTAAAGTGGTCAACATTTCCAGTACATTACTCACGATTCATCACATTTGGCCAGATTCAGCGTCAATCCCACGATGCCCTCGTCGAGCTGAATATCGACCTGAAATCCCAGTTTTCTGGCCAGCGCGACCATGCCGCGATTGTTCGGCATCGTAATACCGTTCAGCCGCTTCAATCCGTGATCGCGAGTATAGGCAATCAATTTCTCCATTAAACGGCGTCCTAAACCCAACCCTTTGAGATCTGAACGCACCAATACGGCAAACTCGGCATCTACGTTGTCAGGATCGGAGATCGCGCGCGTTACGCCGAGGATCTCTTCAGCGTTGTCCATCCGCCTCACGGCCACAAAGGCCATTTCTCGATCGTAGTCGATCTGCGTCATGTTGGCTAAATCTTCATGGGTGAATTCGTTGATCTCGCTGAAATAACGGTAGTAAAGATCCTCTTTGGTGACCTGTGCGATGAATTGTCGCAGTTGGGGCTCATCTTCCGGCAGGATAGGACGGAACAGGCAGCGATCGCCATTTTTCATCTCCACCCACTCTTCAAGCTGGTGGGGATAGGGGCGTACCGCAAGTCGACTTTCGTTATCGCCATCAAACGGGGCAATATCCAGCGTCACATCCAGCGCGGTAAACTCACTGGCGGAAGCCAGCAACGGATGGATATCCAGACGCTGAATTTCCGGGCAATCGACAATCAGGTTTGAAACCTGGACCAGCAACTGGCTTAAACCGACAATATCCAGCGGACGCAGCGCGCTACGGGCGCGAATTTTCCGCTGTTTAATGCCCTGAATCACCAGATAGCGCGCCAGATTCATGTTGAGCGGCGGCAGCGCGACGACCGCCTGCTCTTCCGGACGCCACTCTACGCCGCCTTCACCCAACATAATCAAAGGACCAAATACCGGATCGTGCTCGACCACCACACGAAGCTCCTGCGCGCCGGCGCGGTTAGCCATGCTTTGTACCAGCAAACCGTGAATCCGCGCCTGCGGCCAGGCCATCTTTACACGATCGAAAATGGCGTTCGCGGCCTGTTGTACCTCGCTTGCGGTTCGCAGGTAAAGCATGACCCCCTGAACTTCAGATTTATGCGGAATGTCGGGCGAGCGTAGCTTGAGAGCTACCGGATAGCCTATCTGTTCGGCGATATGCACCGCTTCAGCGCTGTCGCTGGCAATCCAGGTTGGGAGCGTGTGCAGCCCATAGGCGTGTAAAATCGGCTGTACTTCATGGGTATCCAGTGAGGTGGCGCCTTCCGCAATCGCCCGCTGTAACAGATTATGCGCCTCAGCGGTATTGGACGTCAGGTTACTCGGCAGCGCTGGCGTTTCCCGCAGTTGCTTCTGGTTACGCCGGTATTCCACCATATGCATAAACGCGGTAATCGTGCCTTCCGGCGTGCGGTAGGTTGGTAAGCCGGCTTCGCTGAATAGCCGTCTTGCTTCCTGAGACGAGAACTCGCCGCACCAGTTTGTCAGCAGCGTAACAAACTTGCCTCTGGGGTGGCGTTTAATCGTCTCGATCAGAGCATGGGCGCTTTCCGTACCCGGCGCGGCAGCGCTGGGAGAGTGGATAACCATAAGCGCGTCAAAATCCTGACTGGCGAGCAGGATATCCAGCGTTTTGACGTAATGTTCGCTGCTGGCGTCATCACACAGATCCAGCGGATTGGCAATATCAATGTGCGCGGGAAGCGCCTGCCGTAATTGCAGGCAGGTCTCTTCGCTCAACGTCGCCAGCTTGCCGTTACGCGACCACAACTCATCTAACGCCAGCGCGGCAGGCGCGGCGCCATTGCTGATAATCATCAGTCTGTCGCCGCGTAGCGGACGCATATGGCTCAGTGTTTCGACGGCGGAAAAAAGCTCGTGCGTATCCTGGACTCGCAGCAGGCCTGCGCGCTGGATGGCCGCATCCCACGCAGGGTCCATTCCCGCGCTGGTATTAAGTAAACGCTGGGCTGCCGGGCTTCGGCCGCTTTTAATCACCAGAATCGGTTTGTTACGTGAAGCGCTACGGGCGGCGGAAACAAAACGGCGGGCGTCGCTTAACTGTTCCAGGTAGAGCAAAATCGCGCTGGTCTTGCTGTCGCGCGCCAGATAGTCCAGTAGTTCATCGACATCAATATCCAGGCTATCGCCCAACGCGATAAAGTAGGAGAAGCCCATTTCACGCTGTTGTGCCCAGTCAAGAATAGTATTGGAAACAGCGGCAGACTGGGAAATAAAAGCGAGCTTGCCCTGTTTAATCGGGACGGGAGAAAAGCTGGCATTCAGCCCTTGCCACGGCGCGAGGAGCCCAAGACTGTTTGGACCCAGCAGACGCATTTTATAATGCCGGGCACAGGCAAGAAGTTCTTCATGTTGCGACGTGGGAGCAGAAAGGATAATGCATGTTTTACACCCTTTCGCGCCAAGCGCGTCCAGTAACGCCAGGTTACGGCTGGCGTTAGTGCATAAAATAGCCAGATCGGGAGTAAAAGGAAGACTGGCGATATCCGACCAGGCCATGACGCCTAAAACGGCTTTCCAGGCGGGCGTCACGGGAAGGACGGGGCCATTGAATCCGCCCGCCAACAAGTTACGCATCATCAGATAACCCGCGCGGTAGGGCTTCATTGATGCGCCAATCACCGCGATCGATTTTGGTCGCAGTAGCGCTTCCAGTCCTTGCTGGCTCATACCGGTTTCCCTTACACAGAAGTGACCGGATAATTTTAAACGCTTTCGCTATTTTATGCTGTGACGTTTCCCGGGTGTTGCGTTTTTCCTGCCAGATAGCGCGTTTTAAAACGGGTAAAATGTTCACCTAAACTGGTTGCCGCCTCGGTATCTCCCGCCAGATCTAACAACGCTATCGCGACTTCGGCGGTACAATATTGCCCTTCGGCATGGATTTCACGCAGACGATAAGCTGAAAGACGCGATAAATCGACGGAAATGACCGGCAGATGATCCAGATAAGGGCTTTTACGAAACATTTTACGTGCTTCGGGCCAGGTGCCGTCCAGCATGATAAACAGCGGCGGTTTCCCGGCGGGCGGGGTGGAAATGACCTCGCGCGCTTCGCCGGCGTAGGACGCAGGAAAGACCACTATCGGCTGATAATCCGGATGCTGTACCAGCTCCAGCAACGCCTGCGGCGGCTCGGTACGCGACCACTGAAACGCCGCGGTATCCGGCAAAATATCGGCTATCAGTCGGCCGGTATTGCTGGGTTTCATCGGTTCAGTGTCAAACATGACCAGACAAAAACGGCTTTTCGCCTGAGAAGGCGTTAACGTATCACACAGGCAAGATTTTAGCGGCAGCAGGCAGCGTTGACAGCGGCGAACCCGATTGCCTCTGGCAAGAAAAGGGCGAGTAGCGCGCGCAAGCCGTTCGGCGCGTAACTGAAGGACAGCGTTATTGGTCATAGAAAGCGTTTGCGGAGAAAAACGCTATTGTGGCAGAGGTGAAAACGGGGCACAAGATGCGCCCCGTGGCGTTTACAGCGCTTCGTTCAGCCAGCTGTCGAAAGGCGCTTTAGGCACTGCGCCATTAAGCATATCGACCACCTGTCCATGTTTAAAAATCATAATCGTCGGGATGCTGCGAATACCGAAACGGGCGCTGAGTTCCCGTTCCGCCTCGGTATTCACTTTGACGAAACGGACTTTACCGCTGCGCTCTTCTGCGACATCCTCGAAGATTGGCGCAAAGTTACGGCAAGGGCCGCACCAGGGTGCCCAAAAGTCGATCACCACTGGAAGATCGTCCTTCAACAGTTTGTCCAGCGTTTCGCCGGTCGCATTAATGACTTCTCCGTCAAACAACTCATGACCGCAGCGTCCACATTTTGCCGCGTCCTGAAGCCGATCGTCGGGGATGCGGTTAATGGCCTGACAATGGGTACAAACGGTGTTCATAGCTAACCTCTGAATACGTCGGAAGACGTCCCGCTACGCGCGGGATGTTTCTATAATGTTACATATTATCGAGGAGTCTGTGCTAAACAACAATGTGTTTTATTCAATGAGTACAATAGTCGCAAGCTTTTAAACGAAATCATGGCTAACCGGATGCACATCGGGTAATCTTCGCGCTTCGCGCAGCGCTGGTGGAGAAAAGCATGAACGATGAATTAAAAAACAAAAGCGGCAAAGTCAAAGTGATGTATGTCCGTAGTGATGATGACTCTGATAAACGCACCCATAACCCGCGTACCGGGAAAGGGGGAGGCCGCCCAGCAAAGTCTCGCACTGACGGTGGACGTCGCCCCGCCCGTGATGAGCGAAATAATCAGAGCCGTGACCGTAAACATGAAACTTCGCCGTGGCGCACCGTGTCCCGCGCGCCAGGCGATGAAACTCCTGAGAAAGTCGATCATGGTGGTATTAGCGGTAAAAGTTTTATCGACCCTGAAGTTTTGCGTCGCCAGCGTGCGGAAGAGACACGCGTCTACGGTGAAAACGCCTGCCAGGCGTTATTCCAGAGCCGTCCTGACGCCATCGTGCGCGCATGGTTTATCCAAAGCGTAACGCCGCGTTTTAAAGAGGCGCTGCGCTGGATGGCGGCGAATCGTAAAGCCTACCATGTGGTGGATGAAGCCGAACTGGCAAAAGCTTCCGGGACTGAGCACCACGGTGGCGTGTGTTTCCTGATTAAAAAGCGTAACGGTACGACCGTTACGCAATGGGTAAAGCAGGCGGCGGATCAAGACTGCGTGCTGGCGTTGGAAGATGTCGCTAACCCGCATAATCTGGGCGGCATGATGCGTAGCTGCGCGCACTTCGGCGTGAAAGGCGTGGTGGTACAGGATGCGGCGTTGCTGGAGTCCGGCGCGGCGATTCGTACCGCGGAAGGCGGGGCGGAGCATGTCCAGCCAATCACTGGTGAAAGCATTGTTGACGTACTGGATGACTTTCGTCAGGCGGGGTACACCGTGGTGACGACGTCCAGCGAACGCGGTCAGGCGCTCTTTAGTACGACCCTGCCGGAAAAGATGGTGCTGGTCTTAGGCCGTGAATATGACTACCTGCCGGAAGCGGCGCGCGAACCCGACGATCTGTGCGTGAAAATTAACGGCACCGGGAACGTGGAAAGCCTGAATGTGTCGGTTGCGACAGGCGTGCTGCTCGCCGAGTGGTGGCGACAGAATAAAGCGTAAGGGCTGCAGCCCGGTGGCGCAACGCGCACCGGGCCGATTATGTACTTCCTACCGCCCGGTCAGACAAGGCGCTTTCGCGCCGTTATCCGGGCGATAAAACGGCGAGTCGCCAACGTTATTCACTCTCAGCCGGTAATACTGGCGTCCAGTCGATAGTTTTCTCGCCGTGTTGTTCCAGCCATTGGTTCGTTAGCGCAAAATGGTTACAGCCAAAAAATCCGCGGTGCGCAGAGAGTGGCGAGGGATGCGGAGCTTTCAGAATATGGTGGCGCTGTGGATCAATAATCGCGCCTTTCTTCTGGGCGTGCGAGCCCCACAGCAGGAAGACGACCCCTTCGCGGTGTTGGTTAATCAGGCTTATCACTTTATCCGTAAAGGTTTCCCACCCCAGGCTGGCATGAGAGTGCGCCTGGCCTGCCCGTACCGTGAGCACCGTATTCAGTAACAGTACGCCCTGGCGCGCCCAGCTTTCCAGATAACCGTGCGCGGGGCGAACAAAGCCGGGAATGGAGGCTTCCAGCTCTTTGTACATATTCACTAATGACGGCGGGGGAGCGATCCCAGGACGCACGGAAAACGCCAGACCATGTGCCTGGCCGGGGCCGTGGTAAGGATCTTGTCCCAGGATCACCACCTTAACGTCGCCCAGTTCCGTGAAGCGAAAGGCATTAAACACATCTTTTTGCGGCGGGTAGACCGTGATACCCGACTGACGCTCGCCAGCAACAGTGTGAAGCGTATTGATAAAGTAAGGTTGCTGTTTCTCATCAGCCAGCACATCGTGCCAGGTTAACTCAGTCGCCATCTCGCTCTCCTGCGAATTTCCAGTTCCCTTAGCTTAACTGCTTCTTTCTGCAGTGCAAAATCCTGCGTGCTACAAAAACGGTTACCTACAAAAGATAGTTGAAAATTTATGTAAAAAGTTTATAGGTCTGAATGGTGTAAGTTGATGTAAAACAATAAATTCCCTTCATTACCCTTTTTATGGTGTGGTTTTTATTGATTTAAATCAAAGAATGAAGGGTGATCGAAGGGTATATATACACTCAAGCAACAATGGTTTTACCAATTGGCCGGGATTAGGCCGACCGAAATCAAATAATTTTGCCTGGGGAGGCATCACATGATTACAGGTATCCAGATTACTAAAGCCGCTAACGACGACCTGCTGAATTCCTTCTGGCTGCTGGACAGCGAAAAAGGCGAAGCGCGCTGCATCGTTGCAAAATCCGGCTTTGCTGAAGATGAAGTTGTGGCTGTCAGCAAACTGGGCGAGATTGAATACCGTGAAATTCCGATGGAAGTTAAACCGGAAGTACGCGTTGAAGGCGGTCAGCATCTGAACGTTAACGTTCTGCGTCGCGAAACTCTGGAAGATGCGGTTAAGCATCCGGAAAAATACCCGCAGCTGACTATTCGTGTTTCTGGTTATGCGGTGCGTTTTAACTCCCTGACGCCGGAACAGCAGCGCGACGTTATCGCTCGTACCTTTACCGAAAGCCTGTAAGGCTTATCCGGTAATAACAAGCGGAAGAGGCCGGGCCTTTTCCGCTTTTGTTTTATTTGGGTCAGTAAAAAATCCGCACCGCGCAGTACACCAGCAGTAACGCCAGAATGATATTTAACTGGCGACCATAATGGCGAAACGCCCGCTGAAACAGATGTCCCGCCAGCGCCCAACACACATTACCGAACGTGCCGATCAATGCCAGCAATATACTGACGCCGATGACCCAGTTCAGCGCCTGCGTTTGCGGTAAAACAAATGTAGACAGAGCGGTAATGCCGTACAGAATAATTTTGACGTTCACAAACTGCAGGCCAAAGCTTACCCAAAAGCCAACCGGTTTTGGTCTGACCTTCTCATCCGCCGCTGGACTGGTGGCAATTTTCCACGCCAGCCACAGGATATACGCAGCCCCCACCCAACTGAGCAAATGAATGATTGCCGGATCGATAACCGCAAGGGAAAACGCGATCCCGGCGCACAGCAGCATGACGACCAAAAATCCCAGACTCATACCTGCCAGTACACGAATACTCTGCCGAAAACCATGTGCAGTTGCTGCGCTAAGCGCGAGAATATTGTTAGGGCCGGGGGTAAGGGCGGTGATTAATGTATAAGTCCAGAAAGCGCTTAAAAGCATCGGTGTCACTTGTCATCTCCTCTGTTTTAGCAGACAGTACCCGATATGAAATATTTAAAAAAATGAATGTTTTTTAATTCTGAATTCGAGATTTTCGATAGGTTGGTGGTCATGGATCTGCGTCGGTTTATTACGCTGAAAACGGTAGTGGAAGAGGGCTCGTTTCTGCGGGCTTCGCAAAAGCTGTGCTGCACTCAGTCGACGGTAACTTTTCATATTCAACAGCTTGAACGTGAGTTTTCCCTGCAACTGTTCGAGAAAATAGGGCGCCGAATGTGCCTGACCAATGAGGGGAAAAAGCTGATGCCGCATATCCATGAACTGACGCGTGTGATGGAGTTGATTCGTGAAGCCGCAAGACAGGATGCGGAACCCGGCGGAGAGCTGCGCGTGGCGACAGGTGAAACCTTACTGGCGTACAAAATGCCGCAGGTTTTACAACGCTTTAAGCTGCGAGCGCCGAATGTCAGATTGTCGCTACAATCGCTGAATTGCTATGTGATACGTGATGCGTTGCTGAATGACGAGGTCGATCTGGGCGTTTTTTATCGCGTAGGCAATGATGACGCGCTCACGATGCAGCAACTGGGGGAGCAGTCGCTGGCGCTGGTGGCCTCTCCACTGCTACAGGATGCTGATTTTACGCAGCCAGATCAGCATATCCCCTGTAGCTTCATCATCAATGAACCGCAATGTGTCTTCCGCCAGCTGTTTGAAAGTACGCTACGGCAGAGGCGGATTACGCTGGAAAACACCATTGAACTGTGGAGTATTGAAAGCATTAAACAGTGTGTGGCTGCTAACCTGGGCATCAGCTTTTTACCACGTTTTACCGTTGAACGAGAACTTAGTACCGGTCAGTTGAAAGAGCTGCCGTTTGGCGCGCCGTCGCTATCGATCATGGCGCTGTGCGCCCATCATGCCGGGAAAGCGCTCAGCCCGGCAATGCAGATATTTATGCAGTGTATGGAGGCGTGTTTTACCGTGGAAGATAAAAAAATGCCGGGTTAACGAACCCGGCATTATCATCACTCTTCGCTGGATTGCTCCTGCATTTTCGTACCGCTTGGCTTGCGGCGCTTACCGATATTTTTTGTATCGCGGTGACGTTTCTTCACGCGCGGCTTCTCTTTTTCTTTCTCTTTTTTCTTCTCGGCGCGTTTCGCCAGCACTTTTTTCGACGGTTTGCCGGTCAGCTTTTCGCTGGGCGCACGCGTGGTCGGGCGAAGCTCATCAATGACGCGCGCTTTTAGCGGCTCTTCGATGTAGCGACCGATTTTCAGCAGCAACAGATGGTCGTGGGCTTCTACCAGCGAGATTGCAGTGCCTTTGCGACCCGCACGGCCTGTACGACCAATACGATGCAGATAGGTATCGCCACTGCGCGGCATGTCGAAGTTAATGACGTGGCTGACGTCAGGAATATCAATCCCGCGTGCCGCGACGTCGGTCGCGACCAGCACGTTAACGCGACCGTCGGTGAGACGCTTAATACCTTCGTTACGTTTGATCTGCGCCATCTCACCTTCAAGATAGCAATTGTTGATCCCTGCCAGACGCAGCGTTTCAGCCAGTTCATGGACGCGTTCACGTTTACGTACAAACACGATAGAACGGGTTGCATCGTCTTGTTTTAGCAGGTGCTTCAACAGCGCAACTTTATGTTCGAAATTGTCGGCACGGTAGTACCACTGGTGAATTTTCTTACGCTCGCGGGTTGACGGATTGGCGGAAACCTCAACCGGGTCTTCCAGCAGGCGCTCGGCAAAATCTTTAATCGCATCGCCTTCCAGCGTGGCGGAGAACAGCATCGTCTGTTTACGCCAGCGGGTCTCACCGGCGATATGTTCAATGTCCTGAGCGAAGCCCATGTCGAGCATCCGGTCAGCTTCGTCAAGGATCAGTGTTTCAACCGCCCGGCAGTCAAAGTTCTCTTCTTTTATATATTGCAGCAGACGGCCCGTTGTGGCGACCACGATATCCTGGTTTTCGCTAAACACTTCAGCATGGTTCATATAGGCCACGCCGCCGGTAATCGTGGCGATATCCAGATGAGTATGCTTAGCCAGTTCACGAGCGTGATCGGCAACCTGCATTGCCAGTTCGCGGGTTGGCGTCAGGATCAGAATGCGCGGCGGCCCCGATTTTTTACGCGGAAAGTCGAGCAGGTGCTGCAACGCCGGCAGCAGATATGCCGCCGTTTTACCGGTGCCTGTCGGCGCAGAACCGAGTACATCACGGCCATCGAGCGCAGGCGGAATGGCGGCAGCCTGAATGGCGGTCGGGCGAGTGAAACCTTTATCCTGGAGGGCATCCAGCAGGCTTTCGTCGAGTTCAAGTTCGGAAAAAGTCGTTACAGTCATGTTCTACCTCTGTGTGGGGCGCTGATTATAGACGTTACGGCCGCAATCTTCATCTGTTTGTATGGATATCCCTTCTCAGGTATTGTTTTCACTCGGCGCTGTCGCCGTTTTTTTGCAAGGTTGTTTTTACATGTCTCAGTCTGGCTCCGTTCTTCGTCGTAATGGATTTACGTTTAAACAGTTTTTTGTCGCACACGATCGGTGTGCGATGAAAGTGGGAACTGACGGTATTTTACTCGGGGCGTGGGCGCCGGTCGCGGATGTAAAGCGAATTCTGGATATCGGTACTGGAAGCGGTCTGCTGGCGTTAATGCTGGCGCAGCGGACGGATGACAATGTGCCTATTGACGCCGTGGAACTGGATGCCGGGGCTGCCATGCAAGCGCAGGAAAACGTGGCTCACTCTCCCTGGCCGCATCGAATAACGGTGCATACTGACGATATTCAGAGTTGGGCGCCTCGCCAGACGGTACGCTTTGATCTTATTATCAGCAACCCGCCTTATTACGAACCCGGTGTGGAATGCGCCACGCCGCAGCGGGAGCAGGCGCGTTACACCGCTACGCTGGATCACCAGACGTTATTGGCTATTGCGGCGGATTGTATTACCGAAGATGGCTTTTTTTGCGTAGTCTTGCCGGAACAAATAGGTAACGCTTTTACGCAGCAAGCGCTCAACATGGGATGGCATTTGCGGCTACGTACTGACGTTGCGGAAAACGAAGCGTGCTTGCCGCACCGGGTTTTGCTCGCATTCTCCCCACAAGCCGGGGAGTGCTTTAGCGACAGATTAGTCATTCGCGGGTCAGACCAGCATTATTCTGAAAGTTATACGGCGCTGACCCAGGCATTTTATCTGTTTATGTGAGGCGTTAACGGCGAAAGGATCGATGGGCCTGATTCAGCCAGTTGTTGCGGATAATCCAGCGTAAAGTGCAGCCCCCGGCTCTCTTTACGCATCATCGCGCAACGCACAATCAGTTCGGCCACTTGCACCAGATTGCGCAGCTCCAGTAAATTATTCGAGACGCGAAAGTTGGCGTAATACTCGTCAATCTCTTGTTGCAACATAGTAATACGCCGTAGGGCGCGCTCCAGCCGTTTCGTCGTGCGCACAATTCCCACATAGTCCCACATCAGCAGGCGCAGTTCATGCCAGTTATGCTGAATCACCACCCGCTCATCGGCGTTCTCCACGCGGCTTTCATCCCAGGCGGGAAGGGCGTCAACGCTGTGGACAGAAGGCATTCGCCTGTCGATATCCATTGCTGCGGACCAGCCGTACACTAAGCATTCCAGCAACGAGTTGGACGCCATACGGTTAGCGCCGTGCAGGCCGGTGTAACTGACTTCGCCAATGGCATATAAGCCGTCTACATCGGTACGACCATAATCATCGACGACCACGCCGCCGCAGGTATAGTGCGCGGCAGGAACAATGGGAATCAGTTCTTTGGTTAAATCCATCCCCAAATCGAGCAGTTTCGCATAGATCATCGGGAAGTGCTGGCGGACAAAATCGTCAGGCTTGTGGCTGATATCGAGAAACATACAGTCTGCGCCGAGTCGTTTCATCTCATGGTCAATGGCGCGGGCGACAATATCGCGCGGCGCCAGTTCCCCGCGTTCGTCAACGTCCGGCATAAACCGTGAACCGTCCGGACGTTTAAGGTATGCGCCTTCGCCGCGCAGCGCTTCGGTAAGGAGAAAATTACGCGCCTGCGGGTGATAAAGGGCGGTGGGATGAAACTGGTTAAATTCCAGATTAGCGACCCGACAGCCTGCGCGCCAGGCCATCGCGATACCGTCGCCGGAGGAAATATCCGGGTTAGTGGTATATTGATACACCTTTGAGGCGCCGCCGGTCGCCAGCACCACCGACTTCGCATGACAGGTTTCAACCCACTCTTTATTGCGATTCCAGATCCAGGCGCCGACGACCCGGCGAGGCCCCGGCAGACCCATTTTATCGGAGATAATTAAATCAACGGCGTTGCTGCGTTCCAGCACCTGAATATTAGGATGATTTTGCGCCCGACTGACCAACGTGGTTTCGACTTCCTTTCCGGTAGCGTCAGCGGCATGAAGGATACGGCGATGGCTATGGCCGCCTTCACGCGTGAGATGATAGCTCTCCTTGCCGTTTGGCTGGACATGCGTATCAAACAGGACGCCCTGATCGATAAGCCACTGCACGCAGGTACGAGCGTTGCTGGCGACAAACTCCACCGCGTGGCGATCGCAAATTCCGGCGCCGGCAATCAGCGTATCTTCGACATGTGACGCAATACTGTCGGTTTCATCAAACACGGCGGCAATACCGCCCTGCGCATAAAACGTGGAGCCCTCGCTCACCGGCCCTTTACTCAGGACGATAATCTTATGTTTTTCAGCCAGACGCAGCGCCAGCGAGAGTCCGGCCGCGCCGCTGCCGATAATTAACACATCACAGGACAGTTCAGGAGTTGTCATCATGGTTCTTGTTTAATTTACTAAACATGGTTGCGGCAGATTAGCACTATATGGCGCTAAAAAGCACGTGATGATTTCAAAGGTGTTGTACTTATTAAACATAAAATAAAAATACGGCGAGAGATAAACGGCAAAAAATATTTTATAGGGCAGGGTGTTAGCGTCAGATTTTGTAGTGAAATAAAGATGCTGTTAGGTTACTCTGCAAACGACGAAATGGGCATTTCTGTACAGATAGTGCGTTGTTCAGCATCTGTAGACTTATAATGGAAGATAAGACCTGTCTACAACATGACAAACAAAAACAAATGCGTAACGGAACTTTACGAAACATAGACACTCTAACCTGTTGCTTGCTCATAGTGCGGCTTATGGAGTGGCGTTTCGAAAGCGCGTGGAAATTTGGTTTGGGGAGACATTACCTCGGATGAGCGAGCAGTTAACGGACCAGGTCCTGGTTGAACGGGTCCAGAAGGGAGATCAGAAAGCCTTTAACTTACTGGTAGTGCGCTACCAGCATAAAGTGGCGAGTCTGGTTTCCCGCTATGTGCCATCGGGCGACGTTCCCGATGTCGTACAGGAATCATTTATTAAGGCCTATCGCGCGCTGGATTCTTTCCGGGGGGATAGCGCTTTTTATACCTGGTTGTATCGTATTGCGGTCAATACCGCGAAGAACTACCTGGTTGCGCAGGGGCGTCGTCCGCCTTCCAGTGATGTAGACGCGATTGAAGCAGAAAACTTTGAAAGCGGCGGCGCGCTGAAAGAAATTTCGAACCCTGAGAACTTAATGTTGTCAGAAGAACTGAGACAGATAGTTTTCCGAACTATTGAGTCCCTCCCGGAAGATTTACGTATGGCAATCACCTTACGGGAGCTGGATGGCCTGAGCTATGAAGAGATAGCGGCTATCATGGATTGTCCGGTGGGGACGGTGCGTTCACGTATCTTCCGGGCGCGGGAAGCTATTGATAATAAAGTTCAACCGCTTATCAGGCGTTGACGATAGCGGGATACTGGAAAAGGTATTAGGCATGCAGAAAGAAAAACTTTCCGCTTTGATGGATGGCGAAACGTTGGATAGTGAGCTGCTCAAAGCGCTTACGCACGACCCGGAAATGCAGAAAACCTGGGAGAGTTATCACCTGATCCGCGATTCAATGCGGGGGGATACGCCTGACGTTCTCCATTTCGATATATCCGCTCGCGTGATGGCCGCTATTGAAAACGAGCCAGTACGTCAGGTGTCGCCATTAATCCCTGAGGCCCAACCCGCTCCGCAGCAATGGCAGAAAATGCCGTTCTGGAAAAAAGTGCGTCCGTGGGCGGCGCAGCTTACCCAAATGGGCGTGGCGGCGTGCGTTTCACTTGCAGTTATCGTCGGTGTCCAGCACTATAATGGGCAATCTGAAACATCCCAACAACCTGAAACGCCGGTTTTCAATACCCTGCCTATGATGGGGAAAGCCAGCCCGGTAAGTCTGGGAGTGCCTTCTGAAGCAGCGCCTGTCGGCAGTCAGCAACAGCAGGTACAGGAGCAGCGTCGTCGCATTAATGCCATGTTGCAGGACTATGAACTGCAGCGCCGACTGCACTCCGAACAGCTTCAGTTTGAGCAGGCGCAAACCCAGCAAGCCGCGGTACAGGTGCCAGGAATCCAAACTTTAGGAACGCAATCGCAGTAATGAAGCAACTTTGGTTTGCCATGTCCCTTGTGGCGGCTAGCCTGTTCTTCTCAGTAAACGCCTCGGCCGACCCTGCGTCCGGGGCGTTATTGCAGCAGATGAACATCGCCAGTCAGTCACTGAATTACGAGCTGTCATTCGTCAGCATCACGAAACAAGGCGTTGAATCTCTGCGTTATCGACACGCACGCCTGGATAGTCGCCCGCTTGCGCAATTGCTACAGTTGGACGGTCCCCGCCGGGAGGTCGTACAGCGTGGTAATGAAATCAGTTATTTTGAACCGGGCCTTGAGCCGTTCACCCTGAACGGTGATTATATTGTCGATTCTCTGCCTTCCCTGATTTACACCGATTTCAAGCGTCTGGCGCCTTACTACGACTTTATTTCCGTCGGACGCACCCGTATCGCAGACAGATTGTGCGAAGTTATCCGCGTTGTGGCGCGCGATGGTACGCGTTACAGCTATATCGTCTGGATGGACATGGACACCAAACTGCCGATGCGCGTTGATCTGCTGGATCGCGATGGCGAGACGCTGGAGCAGTTCCGCGTTATTGCGTTCACGGTGAGTCAGGATATCGGCAGCAACATGCAGGCGCTGGCGAAGGCGAATCTGCCGCCGCTGCTTTCTGTTCCCGGTGGCGAAAAAACGAAATTTAACTGGAGTCCATCCTGGGTGCCGCAAGGCTTTAGCGAAGTTTCCAGCAGCCGTCGTCCGTTGCCGACGATGGATAACCTGCCTATCGAATCGCGGCTTTATTCTGACGGTCTGTTTAGCTTTTCCGTCAATGTGAACCGGGCGACGCAAAACAGCAGCGATCAGATGCTGCGTACCGGGCGCCGAACGGTTTATAGCAGCGTTCGCGACAACGCGGAAATCACCATTGTCGGCGAGCTTCCGCCGCAAACGGCGAAGCGCATTGCCGACAGTATCAAATTCAGGGCAGTACAATGATTAAAGAGTGGGCAACCGTTGTCTCCTGGCAGAATGGTCAGGCGGTGGTGAGCTGCGACGTTAAAGCGTCATGCAGTAACTGCGCCTCCCGTGCGGGATGCGGCAGTCGCGTGCTGAATAAATTAGGGCCGCAAACCACGCATACCCTTGTTGTGCCAAGCGCGGAGCCACTGGCGCCGGGGCAGAAAGTCGAGTTGGGCATCGCCGAAAAAAGCCTTTTAGGTTCGGCGTTGCTGGTCTATATGTCGCCTTTAGCGGGGCTATTTCTTTGTGCGGCGCTTTTTCAGATGCTGTTTGGATCTGACCTTGCCGCATTAAGCGGGGCCGTGCTGGGCGGCGTGGGCGGTTTTATGGTTGCCCGCGGCTATTCCCGAAAACTGGCGGAGCGCGACGCCTGGCAGCCGGTGATTTTAAACGTTGCCCTCCCGCCGGACCTTGTTCGCGTCGAAACTACCTCAATCGAAACGCGCCAGTAAACGTTTTGCCCAACGGTACACCTGCCGCGTTGGGTTGTTGTCCCGATAAACATGCGCTTTTCCTGCGTTGCGGTGTTTTACAGGAAAAAAGCGAGGCGTTTTCCAGTTCCCGCTCTCCTTACACTATGAACATTTCCTCGCCTTAGCGTTGTAGTGTAGAATGCGGCGTTTCAGTTAAAACAGACGTTAAGCTCAGAACAGCGACCTCTAAAGTCTGGTCAACCAGGCGTAAGGCATAATAATTTATCTCTATGAAGAACATACGTAACTTTTCGATCATTGCTCACATCGATAATTGATACCCCGCCACCCTCCGCAAACCTACGACAAAATCCTCTCAAGATCCCTGCAAAATAAGCGCTCACAAAAATGATACTGGTTGCATGTACAGTCAACCTACGACATCATGAGTCATGGTTTTTGTGTCCACCAGTGCGTCCATATCCTATGATGGACACAGAATCTTCCGTTCTGATGGACACATGCAGGGATAAATCATGGCTATTTCAGATAGTTATCTAAAGTCGTGCCTCGGGCGCGAACGCGATAAAGTTGAAGAGAAGGCAGACCGGGACGGTCTGTGGGTGCGCATTTCCAAAAAGGGCGCCGTCACTTTTTTCTACCGATTCCGTTTCCTGGGTAAGCAGGACAAGATGACGATCGGCAGTTACCCTGAATTCGGGTTGAAGGCCGCGCGCGAAGAGGTAACTAAGTGGGCCGCCATTCTTTCCCGTGGAGAAAATCCGCGGATCAGGCAAGGCCTCGATAAAGCTAAAATCAACAGCCAGTACACATTCGAGGAACTTTTCAGAGAATGGCATGCGATGGTATGCGTTCAGAAAGAAACATCCGATCAAATACTGCGTTCGTTTGAGCTGCATGTATTCCCTAAGCTGGGTAAGTATCCAGCGCATCAGTTGACGCTGCACAACTGGCTTACAGTTCTGGACCGACTGGCGCAGGGATACACTGAGATCACCCGGCGAGTAATTAGTAATGGTCGGCAGTGCTACTCATGGGCAGTGAAGCGCCAGTTGCTTGAGGTTAACCCACTTTCTGAAATGTCCGGTCGTGATTTTGGTATTCAGAAGAAAATGGGGGAGAGAACACTGGATCGCAAAGAAATTGCGATTGTCTGGCGAGCTATTGAGGATTCCCGCCTTATTGAGCGAAACAAGATCCTTTATAAATTGTCTCTGATATGGGCGTGCAGGGTCGGTGAACTCCGTCAGGCTGAAGTTTCTCATTTCGATTTTGAGGAAGGCGTCTGGACCGTGCCGTGGGAAAATCATAAAACGGGACGGAAAAGTAAGAAGCCGATAATCCGCCCGATCATCCCTGAAATGCTCCCGCTGATACAACGAGCCATTGAGTTGGCGCCGGGCCGTTTTGTTTTCTCAAAATATGCAGACAAGCCGATGAGCGAAGGCTTTCATATGAGCATCAGCAGCAACCTTGTTAAGTTCATGCTGAAGGCTTATAACGAGCAGGTTCCGCACTTTACGATCCATGATCTACGCAGAACTGCGCGAACGAATTTCTCCGAGCTGACTGAACCACATATTGCTGAGATGATGCTCGGGCACAAACTGCCTGGAGTGTGGTCGGTGTACGACAAATACACCTATATCGAAGAAATGAGAGAAGCTTATAGTAAATGGTGGGCCCGACTGATGAGCATCATCGAGCCCGATGTTCTGGAGTTCACGCCACGTCAGACCGGATGAGTCGACCTTTGTTGTCACGGGGCAGATTCAGATGCGACATTGGACGGCGTGTTGGTCGTGACATTTCCCTGACCTGCCACTCATTGACTTTGGTTTTAAGCCATTTGTTGGAGCCACCCATATATGAACAGTCAGGCTCCGGGAATGGGTTGTTGTCGCTTGGTCGCTTACGGTAACGCTCCAGCGTCCTGGAAGAAATCCTGAGCTGGCAGCAAATTTCGCGGGTGCTCATCAATTCAAAGTCTCTAATTTTTTTGCTCATCGTTTTCTCCAGTGGCCCCGCAGCGGGCCATCGCTAATATTCAGTTTGCCTGTGCTGGCAGATTTCTAAGTTTCCGGACGCCGATCATTGCGGTGGCTACGTAGCTGGTGGCCCGGTTAACTACTTCAACAGGCACCTTTACGCCATCCACTACAACGGTGTAATTGGTAACGTGCTTTTGTCTGCCGTAATCGCCGAACTTTTCATGATGCGCCGCCAGTGCAACATCACATGCGCGACGGCCCAATGGCGATTGCTTACTGCGATTTATAAGGCGCATAAAACCTCCTCAGGCGGGAGGGCGTAACCCCTCCCGATGCAATTAGCCGATGTATTCCGGTTTCATATCGTCCAGGGTGACGCGGTACTTATCGTGCAGTTCGTCGCCAAGATGACGTTTAGCAGCGCCAAGCGTGCTTTCAGCTTTAGCAAACATCTCTGCGGCTTCCGGTTCGCCAGGGTTTGGAATTGAGTTGATCACTGCCTCGACTTTGTTCTGTGCATCGACCTGGTAATAGCGCTTCACTGCTTTGTTTTTTAATTCGGTGAACAGCGCAGTACCCAGCAACGCTTTCTGTGATTCGATATCCGCACGGATTGCTTTTGCCTGATCAACGGAACTTGCTGTATCAATGCGTTCGCGAAGATCGTCGGCAACAGCATCAACGTTAGCTGCCGACTCCTGCGCGCTGGTCCTGGTGCTAACCTCGCTGGTGATTTCCTGTACGCTCATGCGCTGGACTGGAGCAGGGTTAATCTCGCGTTCTTCTCGTTGCTCAACCTCATCAGGGCTGTACACGCCGAGGATCACTTCCGGGCAGTACAGGCGAGCCCAATATTTAACGCCCAGATAAGCAATTTGCTGTTTAGGGTTTGAAACCCATAGCGGAGAATTGCGGGTAACAACGCCGGAGAGGTAAAGAGGTTCTCCCCAGGTGATTTCAGATTCACCTCGCAGAATGGCACCAACCTGAACGAACAGGCCGATCTCGTCCTCATCCGTCCAGCCACGAACGCGCTCAGTGACGGTGTACTTCCCATTTTTACCGTTTTTATCGCGTGTGATTTCCTGTGTCCTGGTGCAGCGCTCCCAGTCACCCCCATAGCGGTAATGAAAACGGCCATGAATGGCACTGGAGCTTGCGATTACTGCGTTGACCAGTTGTGCCTCGTAACCAAGAACACCGTTAACCAGGTGTGTTTTCTGCGCCACAGCGTAAGGGTTCATGCCCCATTGCATAGCCTGCATGACGATAGCCATACAGTCGGCTGGTTTCCCTGCAAGGTGTGCCGGTACCGTCACCTGTGAGTCTGCCATCAGGTTAGCGAAAGCTGTTAACTGACCCAGTGCCTGAACGTTAAAAATTGCGTTACTGGCAGAAATGGTGTTTGGTGCCTGCTGCTCAGTGGTAACAATATTTGTGTTTTCCATGATTTTCCCCTTATGCCTGTACGCGCAACGCTTCAAGGCGGCGCACATCAAAATCGTTCAGTTCGTCGGTGTAGTCTTCTGTGATAGGCGCTGGCCATTCACCAGTGTCGAAGCCGTTTGCTATCGCTCGCATTGTTTTGCGGTATTCCAGCATGCCAAGTTCCAGCAACTCGGTAGACGCCTCAATGATGGCGACCCAGTGGTAGTTCTCGTCTTTGTTGACGAAAATCCAGAAAAACTGGTCCAGCGCCGCAGTTTCGCAGTACATGGCCGCGCTCAGGTGATAGTCCCGATCGATGATTTCACGGTGCAACTTCGCACGCAGGCCTTCCTGCTTGATGTTCCACATGCTGATAGTTTTCAGGTCGGCGCCAATGCGCAGGCCGCCCATATCGAGCTCAAGGTCAGGGCGTACCCGAACTTCCAACCCGGTTTCCTCATCAATCCCAAAATAGCTCACCTCGACAGCGCGGCTTGGGTGAGTCAGCAATTTGCCGGCGGTCGGGTGCTCCAGCAGGGCTTTCTGAATGTTCAGCGCGGTGCTGAGCTGTTGGCGGGTGACCAGCACTTTCCCTTCGGTGTTCTCCCGCCACGCATCCAGCAATTCGTCGGCGAATACCGCTGCCGGGTTGACTGATTTCACGGCCTGAATCAGATCGGCCTTCGTGCCAGAGACTTTCAACGGCGACGATTTTTGCGCTTCCTGAGCGACCAGGTCAGGGTTGATTATTGCCAGTTGCTCCAACAGCGCGTCACGGCTGCCGCTGGTTTTAACCGGCGCGGGCAGGGTGGCGTTGTACTCTTTGATGCAGGCTTTCATCGCCGTGGCTGTATGTTTGGTGCCGTTTTCAATGCGCTGGAATTCTTCGGGAAGCTGCTCATACGATGCATAGGTTTCATCTACCGAAGCTCCAAGCGGCATCTGCGACGGCAGGGTGGCGTTGTACTCTTCCAGCAGCGCTTTGATATCGTCAGCACTCAGCAGCGCTGGCAGGCTGGCGTTGTGCGCGTCGATGAACTCGCGCAGGGTGGCGGTGGTGGTGAAAGCACCCTCAGGGATCTCCGGCTCTACGCTGAACTCCGCTTCGAGGTTTTCCGGCTGTAGAGCCAGAGCATGTACCAGGTTGCCCATATCAAGCACTGGAGAGCGCTCTTTGACGATAGTCTTCTCTACGTGACGCGCGTTAAAGTACATCAGCGACACGCGAGCATCTTTCACCTGAGTTGAGCTGATCCCGTTGGCGGCGTGGTAAACCTCGTTTGGTACACCTTCATAGCGGCCCGGCTCGAAGTATTCCGGCCAGGCTGCTTCTGGCTCTTCTTGTTGCGATTCCGGTACGTTTTGTTGCGCCTCAGGTTCAGATTGGCTCACAGAATCGTTGTTCTGGTGCGTCTCAGCCTGATTCTGGTTCTCTACGGTAACTGCTTCTTTACCAGTACCCAGATCGCCTTCGCCTGCCTGCACCGCATCACCAGCCTGTTTTTCATCACTGTCAGCTTTTTGAACCTGCACATTGCTGGTGGTCTCCGGATTCGTTTCTGTGCCATGAGTTGATGAGTTCTGCATTAAAGCGGACACGTCGAAAATACCGTTGCCAACATTTTTAACCAGTTCAGGTTCGGTGGTCGGCTGGCTTGTCCCGGTTTTCACCCATTTTGGGTCGTTCGGGTCGCTGATGCCTTCCACATATTCACCGCGCGCGGCGGCAAGCTGTCGGTTGGCTTCTTCTACCGCGTCTTTTTCCGGAGTGTGTCGGGCAGCCGTGAGAGCTTCCTCGGTGGGGTTCTCGTGATCAGTCTCCGTTAAGTTGGCGTTGATATACCCCTGAAGGCGTCCGGGGTAGTGATAAAACTCAGGGTGTGCGCTTCGGATCAGCGCGAAAATAGCGGCGCGGGAATAATCCAGGATACCGTGCGTTGCGCGAAGTGCTGCGGACCATTCTTTGAACGGACTTTCCTTTTTCTTTACGATTTCTTTTGCGCGACGGTAAACGCTGCCAGGTAGCTCATAGATATTAAAGTCCATAGGCAAAGTGGCCATTGCAATCTCTACGTCCAGAGTATCGAGAGTGTGTTCGTAATCAGGGTTACGGTCAGTCTTATTGCCACCGCCAGCGTTGGCGCCGCTTTCAGTGCGTTGAATAGCCGATACACGGTTGCCTTTCGCCCACTCCTTAACGAGCAAACCGCGATCGATATGCTCCGTCTCGAACCATGTTTTAAGGAACTGGATAACAGTCGCCAGTTCAGGAGTTTTTCCATCGACAGGGAATACTTTTTTAACGGCATTCACTATTTTGTGAATGTCATGTTCAATGGCTTTCTTGAACGCTTCAACATTCTCGGCGGCAAGCAGCAGGTTCTGGACATATGAATTATCGGTGTCCATTTCGAGACGCAGAATTTCTTTTTTCTGGGAGGCGTCGACGTGATAAAGATACTCACCTTCACCTATGTACTGAGCAAGAACGCGGTGACGGAGAGGCATAGTTGCGACAACAGTCAGCTCGGGGGCTGGAGCTGTTGCCTGGGCAGGGCTGTTGCTTTCGTTACCAAAATTTTCGGTATGGTCTTCCAGCACTTCGCCTGTTTCGGTATCAACACCGTCGACGATATGCTGGCGCGCCGCGGCGGCGGCTTCAGATGATGGCAGGGTGACGCCGGGGATTTGCGTCCAGGTCATATTGTCTTTAGCGAGTTGATAGTAATCGCAGAAAGTGAGGCTCAGTTCGCCTTCTGGGGGCAACTCGTTAACGACAGGGAAATTAGTGGCAACAGCTTTAAAATAATCTTTCAGCTTTGCGCCGGTTTTAATCAACAAATAATCCAGCGTTGCATTTGCAGCCTCAAAATCATCGCTGCACCAGAGCACCGCATCTTTATTACCGGATTGCTTTTTTGCTCTGCGGACTAAAAATACAGGATTAGTTCCACTCATTACTTTATCCTCGATTCGTGTAGAATGGAGGTGCCTTAACAGCACCCCGATATATCAGGTTGTTATGTCCGGTACGCTTTGGTCGGTTGGACCGGACAGGGCACGCCCGCTTCGGTGGGCGTTTTCTTAATGGATGGTCTGATAAAATTTTTCTGAGTAATCAAGCTTGTAACTTCGGTAATTACCAAACCCTGCTTGTTCTCCATCACTTACCTTGACTGTGAGCAGCGAAATGGCTTCTACAGCACAATGAGGACAGTCGAACTTTCCGAGTACATATCCACCGTCGAGAATCACAGTAGTTTCGCCAGTTGAATTTGAGTGAATAACGCCTGAGACTTTCTTTTCGCAATTGAATAAAGCAATGCTCTTATTAACTGCTTTCAGGTTCATTTCGATTTTTACGATTTCCATAATTTCTCCAGTCTTAAATTCAGGGTGTATGAAGCCACGCCAAATTAATGGCGAATTTTTCATTTCATATTTCGGAACTACTATTTAACTTTCGTGCGCCATCTGGTCGTATTCAGCGCACTGCCTGGAACAATATTCCTTTTCTTTGCGCGCCAGTTGCGAGCCGTTGCGATAGAGAAGGGTGTTTTTTACTTCTTTGCCTTCATCAATGGATTTGCGGCAGTAACCGCATTGTTTAAGCATCCGGATCTCCTTTCTGCGCCAGCAGGTAGCAGAGGCGGCGGATTAAAACCTCAATCCGGTTGAGCGGGACGGCCTGCTGTCGAGCTGGTTTACGTGCGAAATCAATCATTCTCACCCTCGTTTGCCTTATCGCCGGCCAGCGGAACGTTTTACACCTGACAACGATGCGCTTGTTGTCGATGAAACTAACAATAAAACCAAAGGTTCGATTTGTAAAGCAAAAAGTGCAACTAAAGGTTCTATCTTGGGGCATAAAAATAGCACCTAAAGAGGTGCTACCTGTATGGATGAGTTCTTTGGTTCTATTTTTTGAGGTCGTTAATTAGATCAAAAACGTTGTTCTTCAGCAGATCCATCTCTTGGAGGACTGCTTTTGTATGGAGGATAACACGCAGTTTCTCTGCTTCCGGGAGTTGATTGAAAAGAGAAAGCAATGTTTCTTCTTTTTCATCAAGGACTCTGGGTTTAGGTTCAGCCCTTTCGCCTTCACTTTCATCCCCTGGCTCCATGAAGAACCAATATTCAGGCCTTCCGGTCACCGCCGATAACCTTTTCAAGCGCTCTCCGCTGGCTACAGACGTGCCAGAGGCCCACTTTCTCACAGATGTGTGAGAAAGCATTACGCGCCGTGAGAGGTCAGCCATAGACCAGCCGTTCTCATCCAGAACTTGCTGGATACGCTTGGCGAAAATGGGATGAAGATTTTTGTTCATATTCACATTTTACAACCTTCAGTTTCTTTATTCATTGGAACTATTAGATTGATTTTTGTTGGAACCTAAAGTTTTACGTGATAATCTCCAGCTACCAACTCGTAGAACTGGAGAGCCAAATGGACAACCAATTAAAAATCAAAATCAGTAACCACATGACTCAAATGAGCATCGGCGAACATTTTGGTATCTCGTCTCAAGCTGTAGGCAAGTGGCTGAGAAAAGGAGTAATTCCTCCCCGTCGCATCCTGCCGTTATGTGAAATTCTTGAATGGAAAGTCACTCCTCACGAGATTGACCCAGCAGCATACCCAAACCCAACCGATGGCTTACCAAGCCAAGAGGCATCAGCCAAATAACCATAGAGGATATTTACCCATGGAGAACGCAATTGCACGAAAGTTAGACCCACCAGAAATCAACCCGATTGAGATAGAGAGCGTCCTGCTCAACCGGCTTGCATCAGTAGGGCAGAAATCATACGCCGAGCATATGGGCATCAGCGAGTCGACAGTCAGCAGGCGTAAAGCTGAGGGATATTTCTGCAACATGGCGAAAGAGCTGGCTTTTCTTGGGATTCAGGCCGCGCCACCGGAAGCGGTACTGGTATCCAGAAACTATCTCACAGCCGTAGAGATTCTCGCTGATGCCGGGCTAAAGGCTGAACGAGCCAGGCCGGATGCGCTGGGGTGGGACTGAAAATGGCAGCAACCAAAAAGGCGAAAGCCGCGGTGAGGGGTCACCAACGGCTTTCTGGTGGAATTAACTGGATCAATTCACAGGAGTAATTATGGCAAACACTGCCGAAGTAATCAATTTTCCTGTGCCTGACGTGGCACATAAGGAGCCGCGCGTGGCAGATCTCGATGATGGGTTTACGCGCATCGCCAATGAGATCCTTGAGGCTGTAATGCATGCAGGTTTGTCGCAGCATCAGCTTTTGGTGTTCATGGCTGTCATGCGCAAAACATACGGCTTCAATAAGAAATCTGACTGGGTCAGTAACGAGCAGATCTCGAAGCTGACCGGCATTCTCCCTCATAAGTGCTCAGCTGCAAAAAGCGCCCTGGTTAAGCGGGGGATATTAACTCAAACCGGTCGTGTTATCGGGATTAATAAAACGGTCAGCGAATGGTCATCTTTACCTGTAAAAGGTACAGAAAAAAAACCTTACCTGAAAAAGGTAAATTTACCTGAATCAGGTAAGAAAAGTTTACCCGAATCAGGTAACGGCTATTACCCAAATCAGGTAAACACAAAAGACACTATTACAAAAGACAGTAAAGACAATAGTAATAAACCCCCTAAACCCCCCCGGGCGGTTTCGTTCGATGCATCAAGTGTTCAGTTGCCTGACTGGCTGTCTTCGATCACCTGGTCTTCATGGGTTGAATACCGCCGTGACCTGAAAAAGCCGATCAAGTCTCAGCAGACCGTGACGCAGGCTATCAACCTGCTCGACCGCTGCAGGCTGAACGGATACACACCTGAAGAAATTATTAACCGCAGTATTGCGAATGGCTGGCAGGGTCTGTTCGAACCTGACGGACAGGCGAAGCGCAGCAGAGATACCGATCAGGAAAGTATCCACTGGAACAGCCCGGATGCATGGAGGGATTTCCTATGAAACCTGAACTCTACCGCGCAATAAACAATCGGGATGGCGCAGCGATGGCAAGCATAGCCAGGGGTAACCCTGAGCATGGCCGGGTTGTGAATTCAGACGCTGAGCGCCTTGTTGACGCGCTGTTCATGCAACTGAAGCAGATTTTCCCGGCCGCGACGCAAACCAATCTCCGCTCCGATGCTGACGAGCGAGTAGCTAAGCAGCAATGGATAGCGGCATTTTCAGAAAATGGCATCCGCACCCGCAAGCAGCTATCCGCCGGAATGCAGAAAGCCCGTTCCAGCCAGTCTCCGTTCTGGCCGTCGCCAGGTCAGTTTATTTCGTGGTGCCGTGAGGGGAGTGGAGCACTAGGGGTCAGTGTTGACGACATCATGGACGAATACTGGCGTTGGAGAAAGCTGGTTTTCCGTTATCCGACCAGTGAGCAGTTCCCCTGGAGAGATAAAAATCCGCTGTATTACCACGTCTGCCTGGAGCTGCGCCGCCGTGGAACTGAGGGGCAATTAAGTGAAAAGGAACTTATCCGGGCCGCTGGCGACATCCTGCATGACTGGGAAAAGCGAGCTCTTGCAGGTAAACCCATACCGCCTGTTCGTCGCGCTTTATCCGCGCCGTCGCGGGATCGCGGTCCAACGCCAGCCGAGATGTTAATGGCGAAATACAAACAACGCAAAGACGCCGGTCTGATTTAACAGGAGCAACCAAATGAAAGAGCGTGGAATAACTGATGGATTAACCATGAATCAGCTTGCAGAACGTAATGCGCTGGCTGCGGAGAATGCGGCACTGAAGTCTGCACTTAACGACATCCTCCAGCCTGACGCAGCAGTACTTGAGAGAAACCACCGTGTCCGCGCACTGGATGCAATGGAGACCCCAGCCACTGACGCTTTTCTGGCTGAGGTGCGGGAAAGTGCAATCCCTGATGGTTACGTGCTTGTCCCTCAACAAATTTTCCTTGAGCCATCGGACATTGAGTTAATTTGTTCACAATGTGGTGACGGTCATGAATCCGGGTACGGTGATTTTACTGACGGACTGCTGTGGGTTGGCAACATTCAACGAGACGACGGCAGCATTGTTCATGGTCTGCATATCTCGTCAGCAGATTACACAGAAGAAGGCGGTGTAACAGTTTGCGAGTTCGCCGCCCAACTTCGCAAAGGCGGTGCAGCATGAGCAATCCATTTTTTATCAAATGCCTCAAAGATACAGAAGGCTGGTGGACTGAAGGCAAGATTTACGAAGCTCGCAGGGTTGCCGGTGGTTTTGCACAGTTTGGTGATGATAACCAACCAAACGGTGAGGACTGGAGCGCTTCTCCGATTCAGTACCGGGAGGATGGTTCGATCCTGTATCAGGTCGGTGGTCTGGATGGTGAAGTCATTTTTGAGGAGGCAGGACAATGAGCTTTGCTATCAAACATCCGGCGATCCGTTATCACGGCGGTAAATTCCGGCTGGCATCCTGGATTATTAGCCGTTTTCCGGCACACCGCTGCTACGTGGAACCATTCGGCGGCGGCGCATCAGTGTTACTGAAAAAAGAGCCATCAGAAGCGGAAGTCTATAACGACCTTGATGGCGATGTGGTAAATCTGTTCCGCGTGCTTCGTAACCCTGAAAGCAGTCAGGCACTTATCGCTGCGTGCGCCCTTACACCGTATTCACGCGAGGAATTTACCCATGCTTATGGACATAGCGAAGACCCGGTAGAACGGGCCCGCCGTCTGGTTGTTCGGGCAACGATGGGCTTCGGCAGCGCAGGTGCCACAAAGGGCAAAACTGGTTTCCGCCTCGATACCCGGCGTAACAGCGCGACTGCTCAGGCTATCTGGGCACGTCAGCCTGATAACCTGGCGGCGGTGGCCAGCCGTTTTACTGGGGTACTTGTCGAGAACCGCGACGCTGTAACATGCATGAAAGACCACGATACACCTTCAACGCTGCATTTTGTTGATCCGCCTTACATACACGATACGCGTGTCGAAGTAGCAAAAAACAGCGCCTACCGCTTCGAAATGACTGATGCGGAACACATCACCCTGCTGGATTGCCTCAGACAGTTAAGCGGCATGGTTATTGTCTGTGGCTACGACAGCAAACTTTATAACGATGCTTTATCAGACTGGAAATGTATTACAAGAACCACGTCTGCTAATGGCCGGGCGGGTTCAGTACAGCGCACAGAATGCCTGTGGATTAATCCGGCAGCACAGAAAAAGGAGACCGGGCCATGTACAAAATAACCGCCATCGTCAAAAAGCCGGGTAATTCCCCGACAAACTGGGTTCGTTTTTCTGACAAAAAAATGAATAAAGCCGAGTGTGAAAAAATGCTGACCGGCAGAACTGAAGCCGGAAAATCACGCGAAGAGAAAGTCACGCTGGAAGAGTTTAAATGTATTAAGGAATAAAGATCGCCTGTTGAATAATTAATTAACCGTAAAAACGATTTTAAACACCGCTCACGCGGCGGGATTCGTACAACCTGAATTATACAAGGTGAAAAATATGAACCAGACACTGAATAAATCCATTAAAGAGAAAATCGTGGATAATGCACTGGCAAAAGCTGGTATTCCGCAACGGAAGAAAGCCCTGCGTGCTGCCCGGGCAGACTGGGCGGAACGTGTAAGGCTGGCGGCAATTGGCGGACCGGAAGCAGAATCTGAGGTATTAAAAACCGAAAAGAAAATTGCAGCGCTTATTGCGAAACTGCCCGAAGAACTGAGGACAAACTATACGTTTGTCAGATATGACAGCGATATTTATCTGAATCTGGCGGGTTCGCGTGTTACTGCATGCTTCAACGGCAATTACCGGCACAATGAGCCGGGTTCACCAGACCATATCCAAAAAATAACCACCTATGAATACACCTTACTGGCAGATGACCCACTCGTTACCGAGTTCTACAGCTTCGATACGCTTTACAGGGAAATAAAAAGCGACGAAACAGACATCCGCCAGAGCGTCACCGCCGCACTGGATAAAGCCAGAACGGTTAAGCGACTGCTGGAACAGTGGCCTGAAGCCAAAGAACTGTTACCTGCTGAAGATGCGGTTGTTCCCCTGCCTCCTGCTATTCGCCGGGAAGCGCTGAACGAGATGATTGGGCTACCGTCTGAGGTTGTTCAGGAGTAGGAATTAATAAAATCCCATCAATTCAACCCGCCCATTGCTGGGGATTCCTCGGCAACGGGCGGGTTTTTCCGCCTAAAATCTGATATGAAACAACATGCTAGCTTTTGCAAAAAGTGCTATTCACCTCTTGAATATTCTTTCTAACAGGTATACTGTGTTTATATACAGTAGTTAAATGTAGAGGGAATTATGAGAATTGAGCTTGTTATTAGCCGGACAAAACAGCTTCCGGAAGGTGCCGTTCCTGCACTTGAAAAAGAATTAATTACCCGTCTCCAGAATCAGTATGAAAACTGCAACTTAACCATCCGTCGAGGTAGTCAGGATGGTCTGAGTATCGTCGGTGCTGCTGATGGCGATAAAAAACGTATACAGAGCATTCTGCAGGAAACGTGGGAAAGCGCTGACGACTGGTTTTATTAACATTGCGCTTAATGCTGGCGCGCATTTTTCAGAATATCGCAATTTGCGTATCCCTTTGATGCTGCTGCCGACAATTTTTAACCGCGTCCGTGTGTCGCTCAGGGGGGTTACGTGGCAGAGGGAGTCCTATCAGATCTTGCTGATAATTTGCGGGTGACTATAACTGATGCTAAGGGAATAGAACTTTTGTCTTTTAGACTTGCATCAGGTGATCGCTATATCCTATCAACCCAAAACGGTTCTGTAACAAACCGAAAGCTATCAAGAGATGATTTGTACTGGTCTAAGGATACCATTATGGAAGTTGTCAGAGAGATGGGCTCTAATAATTGACTTAACAATAAGCACGCAATCATAATTATCGCACTGGCCTGAACAACCAGTAACCTGACAATTATGCGCCACGGAGAATACCATGGCGCACGAATTACAACTCATCAAGCAGTCATCTGGAATTCTGATCCCCGCTACGCCGGAGACCAGCGAAATTCTGCAGTCAAAAATTAAACTCGGTGCCGTGCTGGTGGCTGAGTTCCGTCAGGTTAGGAATCCTGCATTCCATCGCCGCTTTTTCGCGTTGCTTAATCTTGGGTTTGAATACTGGGAACCCACCGGCGGCACCATTTCTGCCAATGAACGCAAACTGGTAAACGGTTATGCAAAGTTTCTCGCTGCATATGGCGGGAATGAGAGCGCATTACTGGATGCGGCTGAACAGTATCTGGAACAGATTGCAAACCGCCGGGTAACAAACGGAATTAGCCTCTGTAAATCTTTCGATGCATACCGCGCATGGGTGACGGTTGAGGCTGGCCACTATGACGCCATCCAGTTACCGGACGGCACCCTTCGCAAACATCCCCGCAGCATCGCTTTTTCCAGCATGGATGAGGTCGAATTTCAGCAGTTGTATAAATCCGCGCTTGATGTTCTCTGGCGCTGGATTTTATCACGTACATTCCGTACTCAGCGCGAGGCCGAGAACGCCGCCGCCCAGCTCATGAGCTTTGCGGGGTGATGGCGATGAAATACTCCTGGTTCCATCATCACGACTGTACAACCGAGCAGGCCGACACTCTGATATCGGATTATCAGAAGCGGGGCATAAGGACAGAAAAGAGCCTGAACCCTGACTTCATTACCTGGACTGTCAGCGCGAAATTACCTGAATATGCACACCGGGTGCGGACGCCAAAATCCTTACGCCAAAAGGTCTGGGGGTGAACATGGCTAAATTACCGCGCCGTAAGTGCGCAAACAAAGAATGCCGCCAGTGGTTTCACCCGATACGCGAGGGGCAGATCGTTTGCTCGTACCAGTGCGCCAGCGCCGTCGGCAAAGAACAGACCAGAAAAGCTCGCGAAGCCGCGCAACGTAAGGCGCAATCCCTTCAGCGCGCCGCTGAGAAAAAAGAACGCGCCGCCTGGCGCCAGCGGAAAGCCGCGGTTAAGCCGCTGAAGCACTGGATTGACTTGACGCAGCGCGCCGTAAATGACATTTGCCGCGAAACCGAACTGGCAGAAGGACTCGGTTGCATCTCCTGTGGAACGAAGACGGCGTTCGCATGGCATGCAGGCCATTACAGAAGTACGGCCGCCGCCGGACATCTGCGCTTCACTCGCCTCAACATCCATCTTCAGTGTGATGTCTGCAACGTCTACAAATCAGGGAACATCGAAGCATATCGTGCCGCGCTGGTTGAGCGTTACGGTGAGGCGGCGGTGCTGGCACTCGAGAACAATAACACCCCGCACCGCTGGACGGTCGAGGAGCTGAAGGAAATCAGGCTCGCGGCACTGGCGGATCAGCGTGCGCTAAAAAAGCTGGAGGCGGCATGAAACCAGAACTGATCGAGGTACTCCGCATGCGCTGGTTGCGTCTCCGAATTTATCGATACCGGGGATCTTTTCCTGTGGCATATCGCATTCTTCGTAATTACGTCCGCATTGAAGCAAAACGGGAGCATCGAAATGAATCTTGAGTCCTTACCGAAATATTTTTCACCTAAATCCATGATGCCCGGCGCAGTACCATGCGGAATAACGTCTGATACGCTGACTATTACTGACGTAATGGCATCTCTCGGGCTACTTACTGCAAAAGCCGCAGTGGGTATTGAATTGTATCTGGCAAAAGCCGGGGTTTTATCTTCTGAAAATATCATCGCCTACATCAGGCAATTAGCAGAGCAGCGTGCAGAACGGCATGGGGCATTACGGAAAATGGAAGAGGGTAAGCGTTCAAAATTTCTCGACACTATGGCGCGTTATGTATTTCGCGATTATTCCCTCAGTGCGGCCAGCCTGGTGACGTGCAGTAGCTGTCATGGTGCTAAATTAATTGATGCTGAGGTTTTCACGAACAAGGTTACTTACCCGGATGGTAAGCCACCAAAATGGGTAAAAGATACGAAAGGTATTTCTCCGTCCGACTGGGAGGTGTGGAAATCAGTTCGTGAGCAGGTGCGCGTAGTGTGTAAGGCGTGTGATGGCAAAGGCCATGTGAAAAATGAATGTCGTTGCCGGGGACGCGGAGAAATTCTCGATAAGAAAAAATCTGAGTTGCAGGGCGTGCCGGTTTATAAAAAATGCCCAAGATGCAAGGGAAGAGGCTACCCACGTCTCAAAGATACCGAGATTTTTAAAGCACTAGGAGTAACGGAAATGGTATGGCGGTACAACTATAAACTGTTTTTCGATCGGCTGGTGGAGCATTGCCATATTGAGGAATCGTATGCAGAAAAGGTTCTGGGAAACGTGACTCGATGACCAAAATAATTTAGCTATTGCAAAATTAACGGAAAATGGCTAATCTGATTCCAACGATGGGTTATTATGCCTGTGACGTTACAAGAATTAAGAACCTCGCCTCGGCGGGGTTTTTGTTTTTTTTGGTGGTATATTCCCTTGGTGTCAAATCACAGGGGGGGCGATATGGGGTTCTATTACGTTTTTCAATACAAGCCGAAAGGGATGTCGTCGGGTAAGCATTTAAATGTTTCCGAGGAGTTTTCGGACCGGAATGAGGCAAAGAGAGCGAAGTCCAGGCACATGATTAATGATCCAGATTGTGTCTTCTCGGGAATCGTGCAGGCTGATTCGCCGGCAGCGGTACTTCAAGAAGTACAGGCTGAATCTCTTAATAGGCTTTAACGGATTTAACTTGGCAGTATCCACATTACCAATTTCATTAGGTCGCTTCGGCGGCCTTTTTCTTTTTCAGGCACCGGGCATCATCCGCTACGTGCTTGGTTGATAAATCCAGCCCGTGAAGCCTGCCCCTTTCATCACACACTGCGCCATCCGAGCTATCGGAGGTGAGGCTTATGAAAATGCACAACGATCCCCATTCCTGGCAGGGCTGGCTGGAACTGTTCCAGAGCTGGTGGCGAGGAGATACGCCGCTGGGCGCTGTTCTGATGTCGTTATTTATGGCTGGCCTGCGTATTGCGTACTTTGGCGGTAGTGGTGGCTGGAAGAAAAAAACACTCGAAATTCTGCTATGTGGTGCCCTGACGTTGACCTTCTCATCTGCGCTGGAATATTTCGGCTGGCCCAAGTCCCTGTCGGTTGCGATTGGTGGCGGCGTCGGCCTTATCGGCGTGGATGCGATCCGCGGCTTTGCAATGAAGTTTATCAGTGGTCGTATCGGTGGGGATAATAACAAGGTTTAATCATGAACGAGTCTCAATTTCAGCAGGCGGCTGGTATCAGCGCCGAACTGGCCGCGCGCTGGTATCCACATATTACGGCGGCAATGAGCGAATTCGGTATTACTGCTCCACTGGATCAGGCCATGTTCATTGCTCAGGCGGGACATGAAAGCGCTGGTTTTACAAGGCTGGTGGAGAGCTTCAACTACAGTATTGCCGGGCTGACCGGATTCATCCGCGCCGGGAGAATCACTCCAGATCAGGCCAGTACTCTTGGGCGAAAAGCCTGTGAGAAGGCGCTTCCGCTCGAGCGACAGCGTGCAATAGCTAATCTGGTATACAGCAAGCGAATGGGTAACAACGGGCCTGGCGACGGCTGGAACTACCGCGGGCGTGGACTTATTCAGATCACAGGTCTGAACAACTACCGTGATTGCGGTAACGGGATCAAAACTGAGCTCGTTGCCCATCCGGATCTACTGGCACAGGATACGTATGCTGCCCGTAGTGCAGCGTGGTTCTTCGCGACTAAAGGGTGTCTGAAATATTCCGGCGACATGGTACGCGTTACACAGATAATCAACGGAGGGCAGATCGGCATCGGTGATCGGCGGGAGCGCTTTGAGAAAGCAAAATCGGTGCTGGTATGAATCTGTTACCTGTATTGCTTAAAAAATTCTGGAAGCCATTAGCAGAAATACTGCTGGTGGCTTTTTTGTTATGTGCTGGTGCGTACTGGTGTTATTCACGAGGTTATCAGAAAGCGGATACATCCTGGAAATACCAGTGGGCGCAACGAGACCTTACCGATGCGACCGCTGCATTGCAGCGTGAAGTAACCGAACGAGCGAAAGAACAGCGTCGCCAGCACGCCGCAGATGAAGAACGGAAAAGAGCTGATGAAGAACTGGCAAAAATACAGGCCGATGCTGATGCTGCTGAGCGTGCTCGCGGTGGGCTGCAACAGCAGCTCGCAGCAGTACAACGGCAGCTCGCAGGAAGTGAAACCGGCAGGCTTTCCGCTCTTGCCGCAGCAAGCCAGGCAAAAGCCGAGACCGGAATACTGCTCGCCCAGTTGCTTGGCGAAGCTGACGATCTGGCGGGAAAGTTCGCAAAAGAGGCTGATGAGCGTTATGTCGCCGGAAGTACCTGCGAGCGAACATACGAAACCATGACCGTTGGTAATTAATATCGCTATCTACAAATTCATCATTTGGTATCCTAAAGACTAACATCAAAAGGAGGTACCATGAGTGAAGAAGTAGAACTACAGCACGTGTTGGCTCTGAAAGTTAAAGACGAAGACTTGGTGTTTCTTAATGACATTGTCAACCGAACTAACTGCGGAATCGGCATCACGCTGTTTGTGAAAGGAAATGTGATTTCTGGTTCTCTAATTGCAGGAAGAAAATACTATGGGTTTGTTTCTGAAAATCTAAAAGCTATTGGTTCTGCAGGAGTGGCTTTATCACAGTATTTCGAAAATAAAGGAACGAACGGCTATACAAGTGATAAGCCAGACTTCGAATACCCAAACAACTTTTTGCATCTTGAGAATGTCAAAGTTCGGAGCGATCAAGGAACAATGGGCGCACTACAAAATGCGATGCTAAGAGTAAAAATTGACGAAGTCGAAGGTCATATTTTAGGGAACGTTAGCTAAAGACATCTATTTTGCTAAGTGATATTTAACCCGCTACGGCGGGTTTTTTATTGCCATCACCATGGGGAGCCCCATCGTAATGGTTTTAACCTCAGGTGCAGAATTATGGCAAAACCGGACTGGGGAGCACTGCAACACCAGTTCCTCGCCGAGCATGCTAAATCCGGTATATCCCCAAAAGACTGGTGTGAAGCGCAGGGACTGAATTACGCTACAGCCCGCCGTTACATCAAGAAACCGACTGCGCAAAGTGCGCAAAAAAATGCGCAGAAAAAAATGCGCACTGCGCAGGCAAAAAAAAGCGCAGAAAAACTTCTTAATAGTGAACTCACTCCCCAACAAAAACGCTTTGTCGCTGAATACCTCATAGACCAGAACGCAACAGCCGCAGCAGAGCGCGCTGGTTACAGTGACGCAAGCTACGGCAGGCAACTCCTAACATTACCTCACGTTGCGCAGGCAATTGCGCAGCAGCAAAGAGATTCACTGGTGCGCACTTTGGCGAGTGCAGATGAAGTGCTCGAAAAGATGTGGCAGCTCGCTACGTTCGACGCTAACGAAATCTCACAATATCGCCGTGGATGTTGTCGTTACTGCTGGGGCTTTGGTCATAACTACCAATGGCGTGATGTTATCGAGTTCGAAGAGAGGGAAGCGGAGGCAAAAGCCAAAAAAGGGAAAGAGCCGGACGATGCTGGCGGATATGGCTACAACCACAACCGCGAGCCTAACCCTGATTGTCCCCGATGTAATGGTGATGGTGTAGGACGACCTCATTTCGCTGATACCACCAAACTGTCCCCGATAGCCCGCCTTGCTTATTCCGGTACGAAACTGGTGAAGGGCGGTATCGAGATATCGACCATCAGTCGCGAAAAAATGTTTGAAGCGATTATGCGGCGCCTGGGGCTGGCTGAATCCGAACTGGCGCAACGGCTGCTGGATCTGGAAATCCGAAAACGCACCGCCGAAGCCGAACGTCTGGAACAGGAAGTTGAGCTTAAGCGTAAAGGCAAGGGCAAAGACGACGAGCCGACAGTGGTCATTAAACTGGTGAATTCCCCTGATGGCGACTGAACACGTTATAGAGTTCCTGCCGTTCCATGCAGGGCAAAAGAAAATTTATCGTTCTCCGGCTAAGCGAAAAGTTATCCGCGCCGGTCGCCGCTTCGGTAAAACCACCATGCTTGAACAGGCGGGCGGTAACTGGGCGGCGCGGCAGATGCGCGTAGGCTGGTTTGCGCCGTCCTATAAAATCCTGCTGCCGTCGTTCAAGACCATCCGTGACCTGTTAAAGCCGATCACGATTAGTTCCAGTAAGACCGATTCGATTATTGAACTGATTGGCGGCGGTCTGGTTGAGTTCTGGACGCTGGATAATCCCGATGCCGGGCGCTCCCGAAAATATCACAAAGTCATTATTGATGAGGGCAGTCTCGTCAAAAAGGGCATGAGGGATATCTGGGAACAGGCCATTGAGCCGACGCTGCTCGACTTTGACGGCGATGCGGTGATGGCCGGTACGCCGAAAGGCGTTGATGACGAGAATTTTTTCTATCAGGCCTGTAATGATAAATCGATGGGCTGGGAGGAACATCATGCGCCGACTGCGGCTAATCCGACAATTAATCCGGCGGCGCTGGCCCGAATTATCGACGGTCGCCCTCCGCTGGTGGTTCAGCAGGAATACAACGCTGAATTCGTGGACTGGCGCGGGCAGAACTTTTTCAAGCTCGACTGGTTGCTGGAGAACGGCGCGCCTGTTGATTATCCGTTTTCCTGCGATACGGTTTATGGTGTCGTTGACTGTGCGCAAAAGGGAAAACTCCAGAACGACGGATCCGCGTGTATCTGGTTTGCGCTGGATAACCTGCCGTCGCCACACCTTATCATTCTGGACTGGGACATTATCCAGATTGACGGGTATTTCCTGAAAGACGTTGTGCCGCAGTGGGAAGGTAAAGCTAAACACCTTAGCGAAATCTGCCGCGCCCGTATGGGGACCACAGGCCTGTTTATTGAGGATAAGGCAACCGGCATCACCCTGTTACAGCAGGGCGCTAACGAGGGCTGGAACGTCCACCCTGTCGACAGTGAGTTAACGTCACTTCCCAAAGAATCCCGCGCCATCAACATTTCTGGTTATGTGGCGTCCGGGAAGGTACGCATTTCTAAATACGCCTTTGACAAAATCGTTGAGTACAAACAGTCGAAGAAAAACCATCTTCTGACGCAGGTACTCCAGTTCATCATTGGTGAAGAAAACCAGGACGACGATCTGTTTGACTGCTTTAACTACGGTGTCGCGCTTGGTCTTGGTAACGGAGAGGGGTTCTGATGCAGGACGACGACGATATTTGCATGGGCAGCAATGCTGGCGTCCTCAGCAAGATTCTGGAGGGCGGGAGCATTGAACCCGGCGCGCAGGCGGGTTATGAGCTCTGCAAGCTGATTTATTTGTTTCATCCGCTGGGCGGAAAGATGGTCGACCGCCCGATAAAACTGGCGATGTCGGAACCGCGAACTGTACATGTTACTCGTGGACCTGAAAGGCGCCTGCGTGAAGCTTTCGAGCGCGAGTGGAAAGCGATTAAAGCCGATCGCATCATTGCCAATACAGCGCGCCAGTCCCGAATTTACGGTGTTGGCGCTGTGGTGATGCTTGTCGACGGAGAGCCAACGAACGAAGCTGCTGAGTTTGAGTCGCTGTATAAAAAGTCCATCACTTTTAACGTGCTGGACCCGATGAATACTGCTGGCTCAATTGTGATGAATCAGGATCCAAATTCCGCTGACTTTCAAAAGGTCGGGAATGTAACAGTCGCCAGTAAGCCATATCACCATAGCCGGTGCTGTGTGATGATGAACGAGGATCCGATTTATCTAGCCTACACGCCATCATCATTCGGCTTTGCCGGGCGCAGCGTTTATCAGCGCGCGCTGTATCCGCTGAAATCATTTATTCAGTCCATGCGCGCTGACGACATGGTGACGATTAAAGCCGGACTGCTGGTGGCGTTCATCAAACAGACCAGCTCTATCGTCAATAACATGATGCAGAAAATGTCCGGCATTAAGCGCTGGATGCTGAAACGCGGTGGCAATGGTGATGTATTGCAGGTGGGGGAACACGACAAAATTGAATCTCTCGACATGCAGAACCTGGAAAAACCGCTTGATACCGCCCGTAATCACATTCTGGCGAATATTGCGACGGCGGCAGACATGCCCGCGATTCTGCTCAACAGCGAGACGTTTACGCGCGGATTTGGCGAAGGAACAGAGGACGCAAAAGCGGTCGCCCAGTATATCGACGATGTGCGCAAAGATTTACAGCCGCTGTATGATTTTTTCGTTCGCATCGTTCAGTACCGGGCGTGGTCGCCTGAGTTTTTCGAGGCGCTGAAAAACGATTTGCCGGAATACAAAAGCATCAGTTGGGAGGCGGCTTTCAGTTCCTGGGTGAACAACTTTGATTACGTCTGGCCGTCATCGCTGAAAGAGCCTGAAAGCGAAAAAGTTAAAGTCGATGAAACACGCTTTAAGGCGATTACTGAGATGTTGACTGTGCTGTTGCCACAACTCACCAAAGACCCGCAAAACAGGGCGACACTCATTAAATGGGCCTGTGAGAACGCCAATATGAACGAAAACCTGTTTGCGGATCGTCTGGAACTGGATTACGAGCAGCTTGAACAAAATCCGCCGGATGTAACACCGCCTGGTGAGGGGAATTTTGATGAACTCCTTTCTGAAAGAGCTGCGTGACGCGATTAAATTCTTTCTGGAACATGGTTACAGCAGTGAAGAAAGTCTGATTATGTGGACTGAGCGCCTGCGTAATGCCACTGAGGATAAAATCGGCGGCGATGATTTTTACAGATATGTGTCCCGGCGTCTGACTGCTGCTTACGATCTGGAAGTTGGCCGGGAGAGGGCGCTTAAGCGTCATCCTGGCGTCAGCCGTTTCACACTGAATTATCTTGAACCAAAACTGCGGGCAGAGCTGGACAGGCGGATTATGGCTTCTGCCGACCTGATAAAGCTGAACCGTACACAGGCTGTTGACCGGACAATTCAGCGTTTCAGTGGCTGGGCAACCAGCATTCCTCCCATTACATCGATAAGTCCCGGTTTATCCGCTTCATCGCGTTCTGGCGTGGTTGCCACAAGCCAGCATATCGCCAAATCAGCGCGGCAGATTGATTTTGAACGGCGCCGCGTGATGGTGGACCAGACACATAAGCTGATTGCCAATATCGATAACATCATTGCGACCGATGGCAGGGCGATTGCGGCGGTGTGGCACAGCCACTGGCGCCAGCCCCATTATGACTATCGGGAACCACACAAAGACCGCGACCTGAAAACCTATGCGATACGCGGTAACTGGGCGTTGAAGAAAGGATTTATGAAGGCGGGGCCGGCTGGCTATCTCGATGAAATCACTCAACCGGGCGAAGAGGTATTTTGTCGTTGTTACCTGACATATATCTACAACGTGCGCAGTCTGCCGGATGAAATGAAAACCGAGAAATGGCGAAAATTTACTGAGGGGAATATGTCAGTCGGTCGCCGAACAGCAAATTTTGAAGGCTTCAGAAACGGAGGATAAGTGAACACCTACGCTGCCGGGATCCTGTTTAAGTCTGGCGGGAAAATATTTCTGGTTAAGCGTGGGGATGATGGTTCGTGGGCGGTACCGGGCGGAAAACTCGAAGAGGGGGAGACGCCTGAAGCCGCGGCAAAGCGTGAAGTGCTGGAAGAATGCGGGTTTGATTATTCCGCACCGCTGACGCCTCATACCCTGATTGATGGCTATATTACCTACCTCGCAGATGATGCTGAGCAATTCGACGCGGTACTGAACGATGAAAATCAGGCCTGTGGCTGGTTTTCTCCGGATGAACTGCCGGAGCCGTTGCATCCCGGCATGGTGGCAATGCTTGATGCCGAACCACTCAATGAAAAGGACGTTGCCGGGCTTATTGCCGACGGGCAACTCACATCCCCGCAGTTTTTCAGAAATATGTACCTGTGGGCGCTGCGTATCACCGGAACGGGTGTTACCTGGCGTTCTAAGTTCAGGCAATACGCTTACCGTTCTCCCGAGAATTACCTCACTGATGATTTCCTCGCCCGGTGCTCTGGCCTGCCGGTGATCTGGCTGCACCCGGAGAAAAACACGCTGAACAGCGAGGAGTACGCCGCGAGGACTATCGGTACGATTGCATTTGCCTGGATCCAGGGTGATGAGGTGTGGGGAATGGCCCGCATCTACGACACTGACGCCGCCACGATTCTTTCAACGCGGCAACTGAGTACATCCCCCACGGTGACGGGCGGCGATGACGTTCTGATCAACGTCGACGGCGAGCCGCTGCTGCTGGAGGGGAACCCTGTTTTACTGGACCACCTGGCTATTTGTGAGCAGGGCGTCTGGGACAAGCTGGGGGAACCGACGGGAGTTAAATCCGACACACTTTTGAACGAGGTCCAGAAAATGGATGAAGAAAAAGTATTAGCACTCATTAACCAGGCGCTGGACGCTCGCGAAGCCCGCGCAAAGGCCGACGCCGAGGAAAAAGCAAAAGCAGATGCTGAAGCAGCAGAAAAGGCGAAAGCTGATGAAGATGCCGCCCGACTCAAGGAAGAGGAAGAAAAGGCGAAGGCTGACGCCGAAGCAAAGGCCAAAGCGGACGCGGAGGCAGAAGAAAAAGCCAAAGCGGATGCCGAACTGGAAAAAATCCGCGCAGACATGGAAGAAATGAAAAGTCGTGTGCCGCAGGAACTCAGTGATGAAGAGCGCAATGAAATCGCTGATACCCAGTGTAAGGCCGACAGCGTGTTTGCTTCATTTGGTGAGCGCGCGCCGCAGCCGATGGCGGGAGAACGCGCTATGCCATACCGCCGTCGCATCATGACTCGCCTGCAAAAATATTCTTCAGACTATAAAGAAGTGGATCTGCATGCCATCGCAGACAGCCAGCTCCTGAGTATTGCGGAGAAAAAAATCTATGCCGATGCGCAGGCATCAGCGGCATCCAGTCTGGAGCCCGGCGCCGGGTTACGTGAAGTCATCCGCACCGACGCCACCGGACGCCGTATCAGTACCTTTATCGGCGATCCGTCCGCGACATGGGCACCGTTCCAGGCCGTCAGCCGCAAAGTCGCTGGCATCAAACAGTAATCAACCGGAGAACAATAAACATGGCGAGTGCATTGTCAGTTAATCCAATGCAGACCACTAACGCGCGTGGCACGTTCTACGCGAAATCTGATGGTCTTATCCAGGGCGTGGCGCTGGACGATCCGGCGGCACGTTATGCGCTGGCATCCGGTACCCTTGCCAGTGATGAAATAAAACCTTTGTGGGGCGGACTGCCGGTTAACGAACTTGTACCGGGCGCCTCTTCTGCACCACGTGGCAGCATTATCAAACGCGCAGCCAGCCTTTCACAACTGGTGGGCTTTTCCGTGTTCAACCAGGCACACAACGGCCTGACCACGCCGCAATCCCCGGTACCGCTTCTCCTCAGCAATATGAGCGTGTCGTTTTATCGCCTGGGCTCAGGAATGCGTGTTCCGGTCAAAGCCTCTGATGCCGTGATCTCTCTGGCCAGCGCGGGGATTTCTGTTAATCAGCCGCTGGTGTGGAATTTTGCGGAGGATTGTCTGGATGTGTTCAGCACTGCGGCGGCAGATGTGGCTACAACCGCTATTACCTGGACTGCGCCTACCGCAAATTTAGCGGGATTTGCGACCGCGACGACTGCCAGCGCGCACGGCCTGAAAGTGGGCGTTTATGTGGATATTACAGGCGCGGCTCCTGCTGCATATAACGGCATTGTTCAGGTGCTCAGTGTTCCTACGGCAACCACATTCACCTTTACCCCGGTTTCAGTGCCTGCGGGCAATGCAACCACTCAGGGAACGGTAGGCGCGGCAAAAGTGCAAGACGTTGCCCTTCCGGTAAAAATCATCGAAATGCAGATGGGTAACAGCAAAACCGTTTCTTACGATTCGGCAACGGGTTTTGCTACCTGGAACGACAGCGGAAACGCTGCGGTAATTCTGCTGTAATCAGGAGAGGCTAAGAAATGCCAGCTATTACACCCGCTTATCAAATTGTAAATCCGTCGTACATCATGCCGGAAATGATCCTGTCGTATCAGCAGGCATCCGGTGCGTTTTCTGTCATGGCAAGCGGTAACCCGCTGGTTCGCCTGGCAGACGGCGACCAGTACGTTTATATGAAACGCCTGGATATTCGCACTCAGGTCACCTCAAGCCAGTCAGGTAACGCCAACCAGTTACCCTCTGTGGCACTGGAGGCGCGAATGGTCAGCACGCCGACATATATGTTCCGTGCCCGCGCCATTTACGATCATCACGATATGGCCGCAGCGGGAAACTGGGGGATTGCGCTTCCGGAAGCCCAGCGACTCGGTACCCGGCAGGCGATTTTTCAGCAAATGCGTAACGCGCTGCTCTATGGAATGAACCCGGCGGGCGGTGAGGGGGTACTGAACACCAACGGTGCGACCACTATCAGCCTGCCGGCAGACAGCCGCGGGAACACTACCGTACTTACTTACGATCATGGCGAAATGGCGGTATTCCTGCTGGCGCAGATTCAGGCGATCCGCACCCGAACTATGCAAATGGGCCGGGCGTCACGCATGGTTATCCTCGGTCCTCAGCGCACGCTGGGTACCATGGAAATGCAGCAGATCGTTCAGTTGACCAGTTACCAGCGTCCGGGCGGTGGTACTTCCACGGTGAAAGGCACCGTTAATGGTGTTGGGGATGATGCTGATTGTGAAATTGAATGGGGTTATGACGATACGCTGATTGGTGCCGGGGCAAACGGAACGGATGCGATCGTCATCGCCATGCCGGAGGTCGAGCGCCCTGAGGTTAACGCGAAAATCAACACCAACGAATTCGCCAGACTGAGTCCGTCACTGGAAGCCACATCACTGATGCTGTGCGACATGGCGGCACCGCGTGAAATTCCCACCCCGATTGCGGGCGGGGCGATCGATGTGCTTTCCGAACTGCGTTCCACCTCTGGCTGGGTACTTCGCCCTGAAGCGCTGACTATCATTTCGATGAAGTACAGCGATTAATTTTCCCTCGCTGATTTCCCTGCGTGCCGGAGGGTGCGCGGGGATTTTTTACCCAGGAGTAAACATGAAACTGTACATCGCCAACACCACTAAACAGCGCCACGATTTCGCCTGGCGCAAGCCGGAGACGGGACGTCTTGTTTATCACCCGATTAATGCAGGCTCTCAGGCCGTTGTCATTGACGGTACCCGCGCCGAAATCGACCTTATTATTCAGCAGCACGCCGATTATGGTCTGATTGATGCGACAAAAATCGACCAGAACCGTATTTATATCGGGTTGTGTTACAGCATTGATAAGCCGGTGTCGTCGAAGGTTATCGAAAAGGCCATGCGGGATAACGATGGTCACCTGAACCGTGCAGCGCACGATCGCCGTCAGGCTTCCGTACTGGCAACAAATAACGCACTCACTGAGCAGGAAAACGGCTATCTCGGTGAGCTGGAAGTCAGTGCAGAGCAGCGACTGAACGCCACCGATGACCGTGACGAAACAGCGTTTGTTGATGAAACACTGGCGGTTAACACGGGAACTAAAAAGAAAAAATAAGCGGGGTGTGTCATGCCTGAACTGGCCGGATTTATCCTGTTTATCCGTAATACGATGGGAGTTAATGCCGACGCGTTAGCCGATGACGATCCGGCCGTTAGTCTCTCCTGGTCAATGTCCCTGGACTGGGTGAACCGGCAGATCGCCTGTATCAGCCCGGTTCTGTATTCGCAGGCTGTTTATAACCTCGCGGCCTCCTTTCTGCTTAACTTCGGTCCTGAAGTCGCTTTCGGTCCGGTACGCGAAAAACTGGGTATCAACAATTTTACTGCTGGCGTTATCAGCGCCTCTTCCGACGAATCAACCAGTCAGACGCGGGTTGTCAGTGATGCACTGAAAAACCTCTCTCTTGCAGATCTGCAACAACTCAAAGACCCGTATGGTCGGTGGTATCTGGCAATTGCGCAGCAGTACGGCGATTTGTGGGGGCTGACGTGAAACTGCACCTGGGCGTGATGGATATTCCCTATGAAAACGAGAATATGACTACTGGCGATGTGGCCGAAATTCTTGAAGGGAAATACCGGATCATGCAGACGTTCTTTGACCGCCACGGCGAGGAAATTGCACAGATGATGAGTAATGACCTTGCCGCCGGTCTCGAAAATATGCTCGCAGGCGCGCCGCTTCCTGCGGATCCCTTCGCGGAATCCATGTCACAGGTGCATCACCTTTTTGTCGCTTTCCTTGATAACGAGGAGATGAACGGCACAGAAGGTGTGCCTACTGCCCGCGCACTGGAAGGGATTAGCAAGCGTTTTAAAAACAGGAAAGGGGAACCGCGGCCCTCTTTTATCGATACCGGTATGTTTCAGGCGTCAATGCGCGCCTGGGTAAGTGGGGTGCTGAATGCCTTCCCTCAATGAACTCTCTCAGGCTAAAACGGAACTCAATGCGTCGCTGGTGCAGGGGCTGGATGATATCAGCCGTTCGGCATCTGTTACGTTTACTAAATATGTCCGGAAAGTGCTTCCCCTTGATGGCTTTGTTTTCTGGGTGAAGGCGTCAGTTCTTGCGGATGATCCTGATACTGAACCGGATACAAAGGAGGTAAAAGGCTATCTGCACCTGACTACTGAATCTATCCAGGATGAAGAACAGCTCTACGATAAAAATGTGGTGACCTTCACCGCGCAGGCCGATATTGATCCGTTTAATGATATTGGTTCTGAGGTGCTTTATATCGGGGAGTTTTACAGCATTCAGTTTGCTTTCTCGCGCCGTTCCGGGCTGAACGAACCAGCGAACATTTACCATTATACCGGACATGCCATTTATCCGCATATGATGTCGCAGATTATTAATTCTGCCGACGATATCGATCTTGCGGATGTGGTGGTCTCCAACTCATTACCGATCTGGCTCTCTCTGAGTCATTTCATGCCGATGTATCCGGCAATGCTTTCCGTGCAAAACCTTGCGCCGCCCTACGCTACAGTGAAATGCGGAGAACCGCTCCCTGTGGCCGGAGCCTTCTGTCTCGACGAGAAGCAGAACCAGTATCAACTGGTTTCTGAGGACGTGACACTCACCGTGACAGGGCTGCGTAATGCTGCCGTTGAGGATTTTTTGCGCTATGTGCAGGACTACACGCTCAGCGATAAAGCCGAAATGGGCGTAATGAATATTCCTGTGATACAGGATGAGCGCGTCACGCAGAACGAGCTCAACATTATCGCCATGCGGAAAAAGGTCAAATTCAAAGTTAATTACTACCAGCAGCGGATGAGGAACGTCGCCCGCAGGCTGATCACGTCTGCAATTCCGTCCATTTATGTGGAGAAATAATCCAAATGGCAATAGTAAATATCAATGTGTCGGTGACCAGTCCGCCGAAACCCTCCCAGTTGTTAAAGTCAGGCGCTCTGGTATCAACGGGGGGAACCACGCTGGCGGCGGGGAGTTATCAGTTGCTGACGTCCAAAGACGATCTAAAAAATATCGTTGCGCCAGCAAAAGCTATTTCTTCGCTTGCGTGGGCCGCGAATACCGTCACGGTGACTCTTTCAGAAAATCATGGCTGGTCCATTGATGAAACGATCCCTGTTGTGATTTCTGGTGCTGCGCCTGCTGCTTATAACGGGGCATATACAGCGTCGGTGACAGGCGAAAAAACGTTTACTTATCCCCTGAACAGTGATCCCGGTACAGCAACGGTTACAGGTACCGTAACGTCTGTTGCCGCCGGAGAACTCCAGCAGATGAACACCACATACTGGGCACAGGGGACCAGCCGGGCGGTTTATGTCCTTGAGCTGGGTGAGATGAATGTAAAATCTGCGGTTGCGGCCCTTAGTACGTTCATTGATGAAGATACTTCTCTGGGAAACACATACCAGAAATTTTTCTCTTATCTTGTGCCGAGGGAATGGGACGCCGAACCGACCTTTAAAACGCTAGCGAACAATTACACTTCACCCGGCGCGCTGGTGAAATTTTTCGTCACTACCACGATTGCGACGTACCAGGAATGGGTATCCGGCAAATATCCGAATGTCTTTGCCGGGGTTGAGGCGCCGTCAATTGGCGCAACTGAGTTCTCGATGGCGGCACCGTTCCAGTCCTCACTGGCAAACGATCCGGGGTCATCAAACATGGTCCCGCCGATGGCGTACCGCTTTATGTATGGCGTAACGGAGTATCCGCCGGCAGGTAATGGTACGTTGCTGAAAACCCTGCAGGATAACCATATCAACTATATCGGCACGGCGGCAGAAGGTGGCCTGAGCAATAAAATGCTGGTGGCCGGTCACATGCTTGACGGTATGCCGTTTAACTACTGGTACTCGGTGGCATGGTGTGCAATCAACCTTGAGCTGGATCTGGCGAATGAAGTGATTAACGGTTCTAACACTACTGTTAACCCGCTTTATTACGATCAGCAGGGAATTGGTCGCCTGCAACGACGCGCTTTGAAAACTCTCCGTTTCGGTATCAGTTACGGGCTAATCCTCGGTCAGGTAATTGATACGCAGCTCACGCAGGAATCGTTCAACGCGGAATATGAAAAAGGCTCTTATGCCGGGAACGCGGTCATCAACGCAGTACCGTTCGCTGACTATACCAGCCTGAATCAGTCCGATTACGCCGATGGAAAATATAACGGCCTGAGTGCGGTTGTCACCCCGCGTCGTGGTTTTGAGTCCATCACGTTTAATCTCAACGTAACCAACTTTGTGGGGGCGTAATAAATGCCAAATCCATTAGTACCGCAGGGCTTTCTTAACCGTGTCAGGGGTGCGGTGACTGTCACGGATATTCCGACGCTGAATGTCACCGCGTCATTTCTGGGTAAGGATGCGATCAGTATGCGGCCGGATTCGGCTGCAACGGACATTATCCCCACACTGACCGGAACCGTGGGGAGCCAAGTACCTTATCAGCAGGTAACGATCACGATGCATTTACTGCGAACGCAGGGGCTGGCGGCGAGCTATCAGAACCGTTTCGCTTCTGATACGTCGCTGGGAGAGGTCGTTATCACGCCGGATGCCAGCACCTTCGGAAACTACACGGTCCTGAATGCATATCTGGTGAATTTTAATGAACTGACCATCAACGGTATGGATGCCGGATATGTCGTGACGATTTCCGGTTATCTGATCACCAACGATAAAATGTGGGGCTAATGGCCGTGAAAATTGACCGAAAACTGAATTTTGTCAGCACCATCACCCGCGATGACGGCTCACTGGTGTATCTGCACATTGTGCCGTTTCCGTATGAAGTCGTTGAGGAAAATTGCGTACTGCTGGGGAATCTGTTCAATAATTTTTTCTCCCTGGTGGGTTCGGTAGGTGCGCCCCGCGTGGCGGCGATGATGCTGCGAAAAATCATCAAAGCGCGGCAGGAGGCAGGAGATCTTCAGCCAGGAACGCCGAATATTGTCGATGAGATACAGCGTCTGACAACGGTCATCTGGAACGATAACGGAACCTGGAAAACGTCTTCGCTGGAGGCTGCATTCAGGCAGGAAATTATCACCGATGATGAGTACCGGGAAGTTGAGGGCGAGGTCGTTTTTTTTATGGTGAGCTCTGCCATTCAGAAAGCGAACCTGATCGCACCGACGGTGGGGAGAGCGCTCGATATGTACAGTGGGCAACTTGTGTCATTGAGCGCTATGGCGTATCGCGATTCTTTACCGACGTCGAAAACGGCTACCGATACCCCGACCCCGGAAGCCCTGCCGGAACCCTCACACATACCCTCCTGACATGGGCCTCATGCGAAGGCTTCAGTCACCTCTGCCGTGAACTGGGCTGCGGCGAATATAAAAGCCCGCTCCATTTCCGGCAGCGGTTCATTCTGGAGGAAATAAGACGCAAGGGGTATTTCAATGGCGGCTAAATCCATTGTCGAAATTGATGTTCAGGACGAGAAATTTCAGTCGTTCCTGGAAAAATTCAATGAATACCAGAAAGCACTCGGCGAATTACCTGAACAATGGCGGGGGGCGGTTCACGGACTCGGCGAGGCCGCAAAGGAGACCGAACGTGTCCGGGAGGGTACGGAGGGGATTACAAAAGCGTTCGCTGATGGCGTTGCGGCGTTAGCATCTGTTAATGACGGCCTCGATCGACTCAACGGTAATCTGGAGAAGGCCACAAAAACCCAGACGGAGTTTAACAAGAAGTCCGGCGGTGCGCGCAATTTCCTGAATAAAGCCAGCAAGGATGCGAAATCGCTGGCAGGTCATATTAAAGATGCCACAACCAGCCTGCTTTCATGGGGAACCGTTCTGGGGCTTTTTTCCGGGCTGGCTGGTGCGGGCGGTCTGTGGGGGCTTAACCACCTGGCCGGCAATGCCTCCGCACAACGGTTTACTGCGATGGGGCTGGGGACGACGGCAGGTGGACTTAATTCGACTGCTGTCGATTTTCAGAAAGCGCTGGGTAATCCTGTCGGAACTCTGGGCGCCATACGTGATGCGCAGCTTGATTTGAGTAAACGCTGGCAGTTCCGGGCAATGGGAGTCGATAACCCGGACAGGGATCCTGCTGAGCTTTTACCTGAAATGATAAAAGCGGCGCGTGATATTTTTGTGCGTAACGGCAGCACGCAGCAGGGGGCTGAAGCCTACGGGCTGACGAACTATTTCACCCTTGACGATCTGAACCGCTTCAAAAAAATGAGCGATGAAGAAATCGATGCGATGGCGAAACAGGCACAGCAGGACACCCGCCGCCTTCAGTTGACGGACCAGCAGCTTCGCCAGTGGCAGGATTTCAACATTCAGCTCGACCGCAGTAAGGTCAGTATCGGGAATACGTTTATCCGGGGACTGGCACCGCTGGCACCGGAGCTGGGAAAACTTTCGGATGCCTTTTCCGGTGCGATTGAAACGGTCCTTAAATCGCCGGAACTGGGAAAATGGATTGATGGCCTTTCAGATGGTATACGCCGGTTTGGTAACTATCTGGCTTCCCCCGAATTCCAGAAAGATGTTGAAGCTTTCATATCCGGTGTGGAGCGGCTTGGTCGGGTTATTGGCAAAGTCATTGACTGGATAAGTGGTAAATCCGACATCACGGCGGATGACATTAAATCCCGGTCATCGATACTCAGCGACGAGAAGCGCACCGATCCCGTTACCAGTGAGACTTACACCCCGGGTGGGGATGATGATCCGCGAGTGTGGTCGTGGCTGAAAGGGGTAAAAAAATTCTTTGCATCAGGAGATGTTAAGCCGGTCGACGGGAAACAGGCTGATGTTCATGCTAAGGGGCGAACCATTGCTGACAGGTTCAATAATCCTGCGAATTTACGTTATGCCGCAGGTTATGAAACCGCCAATACCAGAAGCGGGAAATTTGCTGTGTTCCCCAGCCTGGATGAAGGCGTTCTCGCTGCTGCAAAACAACTGCAAATATACGGCACAAAGGGCATCAACAATATCCACGATATTATCAGTAAATGGGCTCCATCTAACGAGAACAATACGAAAGCATATATCGGACATGTTGTGAATGCGACTGGCCGCAGCGAATTCGAAAAGCTGAATTTAAATGATACCCGGACGCTCGCGAAATTAATTACTGCCATGTCAGTAAAAGAAGGTGCCGGCTCCCGGTTAAGTGAAGGGAAGGTTATACAGATTATCAATAATGCCGGAGGTCATTTTCAGGAATCGCAGAAAAAATCTTTGCAGGATATAAATCCGTCCGACAGCGTGCGGGGACAATATCTTGCCCAGTATGGTTCTGAATTGCCCGGTACCAGCACAAGTAACCCTGTCGTACAACCAGTACAACAGAGTTCGGGGAAAACTGACCAGATACTGCAACAAATTCTGGATAACCAGAAGCGTGGTCATGCTCAGGGACTTGTTGTTTATAACAATACCGGCGGTAATGCAGTTGTATCCAGTACGCAACTTGGAGGGTTCGGTTAATGTCATTTACCCGCGAGCTCTACAAGCTCGGTTTTGAAATCTCCCCGGTTATTCTCTGTGATGGTGTGGCGCAGAGTATACCCGGCGGCATGTTGCCGATAGTCGCCCTGACCCAGAGCGCCAGCTACGTTTCAGGTCTGATGGGGGGCGCTATTGAACTGACGGATCTGGATAAGTATTTCTGCCACTGGCGAGCGGCGCCCGGTGGGACAATGGTTGATTACGACATTGGTCGTTATCCGTTTGCAAATCAGGCGGTGGCAGCCAACGCGCTTCTCTCGCAGCCGCTGCGCATTCCAATGCTGATGGATGCGCCGGTAAATGAAAACACTGGCGCCATGACAAAGCTGGTCACGCTGAGTTCGTTACAGGCCGTATTGCAGGCACACGCCAGTCTTGGCGGAACGTTTATTGTGGCAACGCCAGGTATTATTTACAGCAACTGCATACTGAGAACGGTGCGTGATGTTACCGGATCGAATGATGCCTTACCGCAGCGGCAATGGTTATGGGATTTTGAGCAACCACTGCTTTCTGAAACCGGGGCTGAAGAGGCGATAAACAGTTATCTGGGCAAGATTGATAACGGGGACAAGGCAACAGAAAGCGCCTGGACCAGTACCATCTCGGCGATTGGTAATACCTCACTCGGCAGTAGTGTATCGGGTGCGGTTATTGGCTTAATCGGAAAACTGAGCGGGGCATTTAATTTATGAGCATGGCGTATTATCCCTTCTCCGGTAACGAACAGAAAAGCATGGTCTTTACTCCCGTTCTCGATGGTGAAGTTTATAACTGCCAGACGAAATGGAATATTGCCGCCCAGCGCTGGTACCTCAATATCACGGATAACTCAGGCCGTCGGCAACTGACAATTCCGGTTATTGGTTCCCCAAAGAATTACGATATTAATTTACTGGTGGGGGCATTCAGCAAAACCAGAATGGTATGGCGTGTTTCTGACGGTCAGATTGAGGTATTTAACTGATGCGTTTCTACGACATTCAGATTTTTAATGCTCCGGATGCTAAGGTCAACCCCGGTACGCTGTACAGACAGTACAGTAGCATGAAAAACGGGGTATTTAACCCGGGGTGCCTGATGGTTGAATTCGACCTTCTCCGTTTTGGTGAATCCACTCCCAAAGGGCAGAGCTGCATCACTGTCTGGGGCATCAGTCCGCAGGAAATGCAACAGGCCAGACAGGATATGTTTGGCATGACCATAAAAATGTGGGTGGGAATGTCAAAAGGGTTGCCGCTGGCGAAACCGGAACAGCGTGGACTGGTGCTGGAAGGGACCATCTGGCAGGTGCTGGGGAACTGGCAAGGGACCGAGTTACGGCTGGATCTTATTGTGACCGCCGGCCCTGTGTCTGACGTTAACCCACTACCGCTGGCACCCGTAAATTTAACGGTGCCGTGGAACAAAGGGGTTAAGCTTTCTGTCGCGCTGACGCAATGCTTTCAGACGCTGGGTGACTATCGGTTCTCAGTCAGTATCAGCGATCGTCTGGTGAATAATTATGACAGCAATATGTTTTGCGGCAGTCTCCAGGAGCTTGCGACCAGACTTAACTCGCTGAGTAAAAGCATCATTAAGGACAGTAATTATTCTGGTGTTGAAATAGCGATGGTGAACGGCAGGGAGATCCGCGTATTCGATAACGATTTTGCTAACCACCAGGATAAAGATTCCAAAAAAAGCGCCTCTTACAGAAGTAAAAATCCCGTGCAAATTGAATTTACCGATCTTGTTGGTCAGCCGACATGGATCCAGTTTGGTACGGTATCCATTCCCTGCGTTATGCGCAGCGATATTCAGGTGGGCGATTATATCCGGATGCCGAAGAAATTAAGGCCGATGATCCAGGCATCGTCATACTCACAGTTTCGTGATGACTCGGCTTTTACGGGGGATTTTCTGGTGTCTTCGGTCCGTCTGGTGGGTAACAGCAGGCAACCGGACGCAAACAGTTGGGTAACTGTTATCGAGGCGCATCCAACAGGGGGGATTGCTGCAACATGAGTATAAATAAAAAACTCAATTTTGGCGGCAATATGAATAATTTCGCCGACCAGAAAATAGCCGCCGCTATGCAGATGGCCGGAAAGATTTTACCCGCAGAGGTCGTCAGTCAGTCCGGGAAAATGGTCACTGTTACCTTTTTGCTGCGGGACATTCCTTACACGTTACCTCAGTTGACCATTCCGCTATTCGGCCCCCAGTACATCAGATACCCGATGCAAAAAGGAGATAAGGGGATAGTCATCCCGGCGGATACCTACCTGGGCGGTGCCAGCGGCCTCGGAGGGGGAACGGCTGATCTGACGCCCCCCGCAAATCTCAGTGCGCTGGTGTTTTTACCCATCAGTAACACGGAGTGGGAGAACGTCGATGGTCAGGTACTGACGCTGTACGGACCGGAGGGGGTAACCATTCGTGATGCGAAAAGCAACACTACGTTTCTGCTCACACCGGAAAGTATCACGATTGCCACACCTGAAAAATTCGAAGTGACGGTGGGCAGTACAGTTCTGACGCTCACCGCTGGTACCTGGTCGCTGACAGGGCAGAGTGGAACACTGACTGACAGTGCGGCCAGCACCAGCCCGAAAATCATGCTGGAGGGCTGGGAAAAGCTGGTTCAGTGGGTTAACAGCCACAGGCACAGCAATGGTAATGACGGACAGGATACCGGAGGGCCAACGTCACAATTCAACGGGAGTATTACCGAATGAGGACATACGGACGAGATAAAGACGGGAAGTGGGTAACGGTCACGACTGACGAAAACGGGTTTAACGATTCTGTGTATCTCACAACGCTGGTGCAGAATCTGAAGCTGTCTCCGCAGGAGTCCCCGTTTTTTGCTAACCACGGTATACCGGCTAACGGCTCAGTTATTCAGCAGATACTGCCGACTTTTTATGTTAACCGGCTCCAGCAACAGTTCAGCAAATATTTTTCCTCTCTACAGATTGCGCTGGCGGATGTTGATCCCCCTGTTTACAACATTTCGGCGATTACTAACTCAGGCTCTAAAATAGTGGCTCAGGTGTATGTATGAGTGATTTACCCATTAGTTATGATATTGCCGGCCCTGTTCCTAAAACGACGGATGAACTCCGGCAACTGGTTATTGATACTGCAACAGCGCTGTCCCCGGGGATAACCACAAATCTACCAGGATCGCTGATTGAAGATATGGTCAGTACGAGCGTCGGTGCGCTTGTGGTATGTGATCAGGCGCGGGTTGACCTGATTAACTCATGCAGCCCGTATTCGGCAAATGTACACCTGCTGGCGCAACTGGGTGATATGTACGGCGTTCAGAAAGGGCAGGGTACCAATACATCGGTTTATGTGGTGTTCAGTGGCCCGCCCGGGTTTGCTATACCGAAAGGTTTTATGGTCGGGGATGGAACCTACACCTATACCGTTCAGCGTGACACGATGATCCCGGAAAGTGGACAAACGGAGCCTGTCTATTGCCTGGCAACAACCGGGGGCTCCTGGGCAGTACCTGCGGGAACTGTAAATCAGATAAAAACCTCAGTACCGAATACATACAACCTGACCTGCACCAACCTTACCGCTGGATTACCCGGCGCGCAGGAACAGACTTTTTCTTCATACCGTGCCCAGGTATTCCAGGCGGGTATGTACGGTGTACAGGGAACGCCTGACTGTTACCGGATTGAACTGAAAAATGTTTATGGTGTACAGGAGAATCTGATCTCATACCGACAGGCATCGCTGGGGGCATGGGTAGCGATTGCTGGTGGCGGCGATCCTTATGAAGTGGCTTACGCTATCTATAAAGCCGTGCCAGATATCTCCGTACTGACGAATGATGTAGTGAATCCATCAGGCGCTGCGGTGGATAAAAAAACGATACCGATCATTGTGTATCCGGATACGTATCACGTGCCGTTTGTAGTGCCATCATCACAAAACGTTACGCTTTTAATCACCTGGAATACAGCCTCAACCAGCTATATCGATCCAACCGGGATTGAAAAAGCAGTGCAGCAAAGCATTGCTGATTACATTAACGGAATTGCAACGGGTGAACCAATAAACATTTTCCTGATTCGGGATATTTTTCTTAATCAGGTTAAGGGGCTTGTATCTTCAAACCTTGTATCAATGATTGATATTCAGGTTGGAATAAACGGAAAAATTGTCCCACCTGCAACCGACTCCAGCCTGGTTTATGGTGATACTTACGCCTATTTTTCCACTTCATCTTCACAAATTCAGGTTAAGCAATATGGCAGCTCTTCTTGAAAGCATTATTCCGGCCTACCCCTATACGCAATATAATGACGATCCGGATATAGTTGCCTTTTTTGATGCTTATAACAAACTGGCACAGGGGTATCTTGATTACTTTAACAACCTGAATTTACCTTGCTGGACCTCCCCGGCGATTACCGGTGAGTTGCTGGACTGGATTGCGGCGGGTATTTATGGGGAATCACGCCCCTTGCTTCAAATCTCCGAGGATGCCATTGCTCGTGGGGCGTATAACACTATTGAGTACAATAATGTCGCGTATGCAAAACTGAGAAATTATGTTCCCGGCTCAGCGTCATATGTTCCGGACGACTATTTTAAACGGATACTGACATGGAATTTTTATAAAGGCGATGGTTCGCACTTCTGTATCAACTGGTTCAAACGACGGCTTGCACGCTTTATACATGGAGCTAACGGAATAGACCCACCTGTACAGTCCACTTTTGATATTAGTGTAATGCCCGATAAGGGCATTTTTTTTGTCTCCATTCCTGACTATGGCGATGGTGTCGGACACTTTCTTAAAGATGCAATTGACCAGTCGCTGGTGAAACTCCCTTTTATTTATACCTATTCGGTAACGGTGGTTGAGCAATGATTATTGGATTCGGAAATAATGTCGTCTCCTCACTGGCGGCTGATATTACCGCCAGCCAGACGACCATTCAGGTGATGCCTGGTGCGGGAGCGATGTTTGCTAATTTGCTTACCAGCGATTATGCGAACAGCTCAAACCCTCTTAAAACTTACGCCAAAATTACACTGACAGACGCAAAAGAAACAGTTTTTGAGGTATGCCATCTGACAGCAGTTAATAATGACATGCTGACGGTTATTCGCGGTCAGGAAGGTACAACAGCGAAGGGATGGTCACTGAATGACGTTATAGCGAATTTTGCGACGCGAGGATCTGAAAATCAGTTTGTACAAATTGAAGAGCTCCAGAGTGGGCACTATGTCGCTGGTGTGGCCGGAGGTACAGAAAATAATCTGACGCTGGAGTTACCAGCAACTTATTTCGTCAATGGTGGAGTTGACTGGACATTGCGCACTCCACTTGTGGTTATTCCGGCGCTAAACAATACTGGAGCCAGCACTCTGCAACTGACGATGGGAGGACGTGTGCTTGGCATATTCCCACTATACAAGGGGAATAAAGCAGAGTTATCGGCCAATGATATTATTAAAGATATTCCTGTCTTATGCGTTCTGGATAATACAAAAACCTATTTTTCTGTGCTTAATCCCCTGGAGATTTATTTGGGATCACGGTATTTGCAGAAGGACCAGAACCTGTCCGACGTACCGGATAAGGCCAAAGGTCGGTCCAGTCTTGAGGTCTACAGCAAAACCGAAAGTGATGAAAACTACATGGCTAAAAGCCAGTGTGGTGCGGATATCCCGAATAAGCCGCTGTTTGTACAAAATATCGGAGCGCTTCCTGCCAACGGTACGGCTGTTGCAGCGAACAGACTGGCATCACGCGGTGCGCTTCCGGCACTGACTGGTGCGACAAGAGGCAGCGATAGCGGCCTGATAATGGGCGAGGTTTACAACAATGGCTATCCGACGCAATACGGGAATATTTTGCGTCTGACCGGAACCGGTGATGGGGAAATTCTCATTGGCTGGAGCGGGACAAATGGTGCGCCAGCGCCCGCATATATTCGCAGCCATCGAGATACCGCCGATGCTGAGTGGTCCGAATGGGCAATGCTTTACACCACACTAAACCCACCTCCGGATTCGCATCCAGTAGGGGCGGCGATTGCATGGCCATCTGATGCTACTCCGGCAGGTTACGCTCTGATGCAGGGGCAGTCCTTCGATAAATCTGCTTACCCGTTACTGGCTATAGCGTATCCGTCCGGCATTATCCCTGACATGCGAGGCTGGACAATAAAGGGTAAGCCCATCAGTGGACGTGCTGTACTGTCGCAAGAAATGGACGGCAACAAATCGCACAGTCACAGCGCCAGAGCGCAGGATACCGACTTAGGAACAAAAACTACCTCATCCTTTGATTACGGCACGAAATCGACCAATACAACGGGCAACCATACTCACCAGTTCGGCGGTTATATCAACTCGTTCTATGGAGACTCCAGTCACACCTCATTTCAACCTGGAGGTGGTGCGTGGACACAGGCCGCTGGCGACCATGCGCATACAGTTTATATCGGAGGACACGAGCACACGATGTATATAGGTCCACACGGACACGTCGTTATTGTGGACGCAGACGGTAATGCGGAAACCACGGTTAAAAATATTGCATTTAACTACATAGTGAGGCTGGCATGATTAAATTAATTCTTTCGGCACCTGTTCCAGCAATGGCCGCGGCTTTTGAACATTCTTTTCAGAATACCGAAAATGTGGAAATTATCCCCGGACCGTTTGAAACCATACCGGAATTTGACTGCATGGTCAGTGCGGCCAACAATTTTGGTCTTATGGATGGTGGTGTGGATGCTGCTATTACGGCATATTTCGGGCCGCAATTACAGGAACGGGTACAGCAAAATATCATCAGTGAATACCTGGGAGAGCAGCCCGTCGGCACCGCCTTTGTTATTGAAACGGGTAACAGTCAGCATCCGTGGCTGGTTCATGCCCCGACGATGCGCGTTCCGCTGATAATCGACGGCACCGATGCGGTTTATAACGCAACACGGGCAGCGTTACTGGCAATTTTTCAGCACAATAAAAGCGCCGGGGAAGGCCGGAAAATCAAATCGGTTGTGTTCCCTGCGATGGGGGCCGGGTGTGGTAAGGTATCACCGGATAGTGTCGCCCGGCAAATGAGGCTGGCGTGGGATAGTTTTATTAACTGCGCCACGGAAATTAACTGGCAATACGCCAGCGCCCGCCAGAATGCTGTATTCAGCACAACGGCATACTGTCCGTCAAAGGCGCTTTGTCCGAACGCCAGAGCGGAATATATCGGTTTTGGTGATTACAGAACGTATTGCAAAAAATCAGGTAACACCTGCATCAGTCCCCGTCATCAGGTTGATGATATTTATATTGGTGCGCATAGCCATACAGTTTCCCCCGGTACTTATCCCCACAGCCATTACCTGAATACAGAATATTTATCCGGAGTAAAAAATGACGTTTAAAATGAGCGACACCCCGCAGACAATTAAAATTTTTAATCTTCGTTCAGATACAAACGAATTTATTGGCGCAGGTGATGCATATATCCCGCCGCGCACTGGATTACCGGCAAACTGTACTGATATCGCCCCTCCTGATATTCCCTCCAGTCATATTGCTGTATTTGACGCTGAAACCCAAACATGGAGTCTGCAGGAGGATCACCGCGGCGAGACGGTTTACGACACAACAACCGGCAATCAGGTTTATATCTCCGAACCCGGCCCGTTGCCCGAAAATGTCACATCAGTTTCACCAGACGGTGAATACCAGAAATGGGATGGTAAGGCGTGGGTAAAAGACGAAGCGGCTGAAAAAGCAGCGCAGCTTCGTCAGGCGGAAGAAACCAAAAGCAGACTCCTGCAAATAGCGTCTGAAAAAATCGCGCCGTTACAGGATGCAGTGGATCTGGACGAAGCAACCGATAAAGAAAAAGCTTCTCTTCTGGCATGGAGAAAATACAGGGTGCTGGTAAACCGGGTGGATACCTTAAATCCTGACTGGCCGGAACAGCCAGTCTGATAAAAAACGCGCCACTGATTTTTAACCAGTGGCGCATTAATTATTTAAACCAGTTATTAACCACTTCCTCAAACCGCCGGGTTACTTTTTCCCACGGAAATTTCTCTTCCACACAACGTTGTCCACGTAAGGAAATATCGTTTAAATCGGGGGATGCCAGCGCTTTATTAATGTCCCTGGCAATAGTCTCCGGGGTCATTGGCTCCTGCAAATGGAAGCCGGTATCCCCCTCTTTTACGAATTCAGTCATCCCGCCGCGTGTACTGACCAGTACAGGTTTTCCTGCCCCCATCGCTTCAATTGCAACCATGCAGAACGGTTCCTGGAATTGAGAGGGAATAACAACCAGATCTGCTAATGAATAGTAGTTGTATATCTCTTCTGGCGTTACACCTCCAACCATACGACAGTGTGGTTTTAGCCGTTCTGCTAATTCCCGCACTTCACGCTGATAGGCTGCTTTTTCACCTTTACTTTTACTCATATAGTCACCAACGACAACTAACTCTATATCGTTGCGTTCCTTGAGGAGTTGTTCGAATGCCTGTAAAAGCAAAGTCACTCCCTTATCCGGTGATATACGGCCAGCAAAGAAAATCGTTTTTTTCTCTGGAGTTATTCCCAGGTCAGACTTTTGCAGCGGTACAGCGTTTTTCTGATAGGCCTCCAGGTCAATACCATTAGGGACGATAGCTATATCAGCATTCGGCAGGTACGCCTGATAATGCTTCTTCAAAAACATGCTTGGGACGATCATTTTAACGTTTTGATCTAACCCATCAGGTTCGAAAGCATTGTGCATATGCATAACCATTTTTGCCTTTGGGGCTCTTTTGCGGATCTGGCGGTACAGCTTTATGCTGTTATGCACGATGATTACACTATCATCTGTAACGTTAAAGTCTTTTGCGATATTCAGAATGCGCTGTGAGTAAGGTAGCGGGTCCAGACGAGTCCACTTCTGAAAGAGGCGCTTATAGAGTCTGCTGAAACCTATACGATGAACAGAACAATGGTCATTTACCATTAAAAAATCGCTATAACCATCATTCTTAATACAAGCGATCCTGTTTGGTATACTTGTTCGCTGAGCTACCTGATACATCCAGGTTTCTACGGCTGCTGCGCTGCGTGGCGGAATAGAAAAAATAGGTGTAACAGTGAAAATAATCTTATCAACCATGATTTGCCTCAAAATATTTATAATATGTTCTTATACTAAATGTTTTTTTAACGTTGCAGGGGAACCCGCATAAAGTGTGTCAGGCGGTACATTTGTATTCACCATACTGTTAGCGGCAATAACACTATTGTCACCGATAGACACACCGGGTAATATCGTTGAGTTAGCTCCTATCCATACGTTATCTCCGATATGTATAGGTGCGCAGATAGTTTCCTTAGGTCGTTTTTCTGGATGGATAGGGTGTGTAACTGTTGTCAGCACAACATTAGGACCGATTGCTGTATTGTTACCAATACTTATCTTTCCTGCATCCAGGAAAACACAATTTGCATTTATAAAAACCCTTCCTGCCAGATTAACATTCCCTTGCTCAAAATAAAACGGTTCTACAATTGTCGTTTTATAGTTAACTACCAACCCAGCTTTACGAAGTATGTTTAGTCTCTTACGCTTGGAGATTAGGCATGTATTGAATAGAACTCTTGCAACCCTGGCGTCTTTCTTTCCGCACAAAATGAAAGTGTAATATTTGAATACATCCCACATTTTAATCTCCTTATAACTCTAATCCGCTGAGTGGCACCATTCTAAAACACTATATACTCTCGAACGAAGCTCCAATTTCTTGCATTTTTTCCAGAACGGAAGCTAATTCCTTATCGCCTAAAGCAAGCTGTGCTGCTATAAAAAATAAGATGTGAGGCGACATTGCGCGGGGCGACTCACCGCCGGTGTATTTACGCCACTGGCTGTTACTTGCCACGCCAGCAAGGTCTGCCATCTGTGCGCCGGTATAACCCAGCTTATCTTTTAGCTGGTTCAGGTCTTCCGGCGTAGGTGGCGTGTAGTCTTTGATCAGTCGCATGTATCACCTGTAAAAAAAGCCCCTGCCGGGGCTTAATTGTTAAATCAGTTTGAGCAGTACCGTTGTGATAGTTGCTACAGCACCAATAAGGCCAGTAGCAACGACGATTGGATACCAGGCTGATTCCCTGTTGAGTTTCGATGTCTCGGCAATCAGCTTAGCGATTTCAGCGTTGATTTTTGCTAATTCGGCCTGGGTCATTTCGTTAGTGCTCATTATTCTTCCTTTCGGGATTCGGGCTGCGGCCTTTCCGCTACCTCATGAGTCCAACTATAGCCCCATTGGGGCTATATGTCAATTCACTATTGCTGATTTTTTAAAAAGTTTTGTACCAGAAAAAACAAATAATTGTTCAGGCGTAGTTATTGATACACGTCTTGGTGCGTTTGAAGACAATCCGGTGGAATGGGTTACCGCAGTCGCATTGTTTGCAGAAGCGTGCTTTGGTAGGCTGCCTGCAGTTTAGTCAGTACTGACTGTAACCGTGTTTATAGGTCGTATGGGTCACTATTGTGATGTAACATCGTATGTTGATCAGCAGATCGTATGCTGACGATTGCAAAGCTACAGTGTAATATGCACGCCAGTCGTTGATGGGGTAGTTATTGTGGAATGTCCACCGCTGTGTCCATCAAGAAAAATTTATCAGCATAGCGAGTTGAAAAATTCATATTTATGAAGAACATAAGAAATTTCTCCATCATTGCTCACATTGACCACGGTAAATCGACGCTGTCTGACCGTATTATCCAAATCTGCGGTGGCCTGTCTGACCGTGAAATGGAAGCTCAGGTACTTGATTCGATGGATCTTGAGCGTGAGCGCGGTATTACTATTAAAGCCCAGAGTGTGACGCTGGATTTTAAAGCGTCTGACGGTGAAACTTATCAACTGAACTTTATCGACACGCCGGGACACGTTGACTTTTCCTATGAAGTTTCCCGTTCGTTAGCCGCCTGCGAGGGCGCGCTGCTGGTGGTGGATGCCGGCCAGGGTGTAGAAGCGCAAACGTTGGCGAACTGCTACACCGCGATGGAAATGGATCTTGAAGTGGTGCCGGTGCTTAACAAGATTGACCTGCCGGCTGCCGATCCGGAACGTGTGGCGGAAGAAATCGAAGACATTGTCGGCATCGATGCGACGGACGCGGTACGCTGCTCCGCCAAAACGGGTGTCGGCGTGACGGATGTTCTGGAACGCCTGGTGCGCGATATCCCGCCGCCGCAAGGCGATCCGGACGGCCCGCTGCAGGCGCTGATTATTGACTCCTGGTTCGATAACTACCTGGGCGTGGTATCGCTGGTGCGTATTAAAAACGGCACCATGCGTAAAGGCGACAAAATTAAAGTGATGAGCACCGGGCAGACCTACAACGCTGACCGCCTGGGGATTTTCACGCCGAAACAGGTTGATCGTACCGAGCTGAAGTGCGGCGAAGTAGGCTGGCTGGTCTGCGCCATTAAAGATATCCTCGGCGCGCCGGTTGGCGATACCTTAACCTCAGCGCGTAACCCAGCGGAAAAAGCGTTGCCAGGCTTTAAGAAGGTGAAACCGCAGGTCTATGCAGGTCTGTTCCCGGTCAGCTCCGACGATTATGAAAGTTTCCGCGACGCGCTCGGCAAGCTGAGCCTGAACGATGCCTCACTGTTTTATGAACCGGAAAGCTCCTCGGCGCTGGGCTTTGGTTTCCGCTGCGGCTTCCTCGGCCTGTTGCACATGGAGATCATTCAGGAGCGTCTGGAACGCGAATACGATCTGGATCTGATCACCACTGCGCCGACCGTGGTGTATGAAGTAGAAACAACGGCGAAAGAGACTATCTATGTTGATAGCCCCTCCAAGCTGCCGCCGTTGAATAACATTTATGAACTGCGCGAGCCTATCGCCGAATGTCATATGCTGTTACCACAAGCCTATTTAGGTAACGTTATTACGCTGTGTATTGAGAAACGCGGCGTACAAACTAACATGGTGTATCACGGTAACCAGGTCGCGTTGACCTATGAAATCCCGATGGCGGAAGTGGTGCTCGACTTCTTTGACCGTCTGAAATCAACGTCGCGCGGCTATGCGTCTCTGGATTATAACTTCAAGCGCTTCCAGGCTTCCGATATGGTGCGTGTTGATGTGTTAATCAACAACGAGCGTGTCGATGCGCTGGCGCTGATCACGCACCGTGATAACTCGCAAAGCCGTGGTCGCGAGCTGGTGGAGAAGATGAAAGATTTGATCCCACGCCAGCAGTTTGATATCGCGATTCAGGCGGCGATTGGTACGCATATTATTGCCCGTTCGACGGTAAAACAGTTACGTAAAAACGTGCTGGCGAAGTGCTACGGCGGTGATATCAGTCGTAAGAAAAAACTGCTGCAGAAACAGAAAGAAGGTAAGAAACGCATGAAGCAGATCGGTAACGTCGAGCTGCCTCAGGAAGCGTTCCTCGCCATTCTGCATGTCGGTAAAGACAATAAATAATCCCTAAGGAGTTGGCATGGCGAACATGTTTGCCCTGATTCTGGTGATAGCCACACTGGTGACGGGCATTTTATGGTGCGTTGATAAGTTTGTTTTCGCGCCAAAACGTCGGGCGCGCCAGGCTGCCGCGCAAACGGCGTCGGGAGATGCGCTGGATAACGCTACGCTCAATAAAGTGGCGCCTAAGCCGGGCTGGCTGGAGACCGGGGCGTCGGTTTTCCCGGTTCTGGCGATCGTTCTGATCGTTCGTTCATTTCTTTATGAACCCTTTCAGATCCCGTCAGGCTCAATGATGCCGACACTGCTTATCGGCGATTTTATTCTGGTGGAAAAATTTGCCTACGGCATTAAAGATCCGATCTACCAGAAAACCCTGATTGAAACCGGTCATCCAAAGCGCGGGGATATTGTGGTATTTAAATATCCGGAAGATCCTAAGTTAGATTACATCAAACGCGCCGTCGGTTTGCCGGGCGATAAAATCACTTATGATCCAGTTGCGAAAGAGGTGACGATTCAGCCTGGCTGTAGCTCCGGTCAGGCGTGCGAAAATGCGCTGCCGGTTACCTACTCTAACGTTGAGCCGAGCGATTTTGTACAGACCTTTGCCCGCCGTAACGGCGGAGAAGCGACCAGCGGTTTCTTTGAGGTTCCGCTAAACGAGACAAAAGAAAACGGCATTCGCCTGACCGAACGTAAAGAGACGTTAGGCGATGTGACCCACCGCATCCTGATGGTGCCGATAGCTCAGGATCAGTTGGGCATGTATTACCAACAGCCAGGACAACCGCTGGCGACCTGGGTTGTACCGCCTGGACAATATTTCATGATGGGCGACAACCGCGATAACAGCGCGGATAGCCGTTACTGGGGATTTGTTCCGGAAGCGAATCTGGTCGGTAAAGCGGTCGCTATCTGGATGAGCTTTGACAAGCAGGAAGGGGAGTGGCCGACAGGTGTACGCCTGAGTCGTATCGGCGGTATTCACTAACTGTGACGAAATGATCGTTCACGCTGCCGTCTTTTTAGCGGCAGCGTGAATTATTTCCTGGATAAATTCCCTCAGACTAACGACATCCCCTGTCGTTGTGTATAGAATATTCCCCCGAAGTTTTAGGTTGGCGCCGTTTGGTCGCCACGGCACACGAAACAGCGTTGGTTATAGACAACCTTCTTTCCGCTGCAGCGATGCGGCAGGACAGATGACGTGTATCAGGTCTGTTTCGTGTGCTGGATTGTTGACGCATTCATTTATTGGTATCGCATGAACCCCATCGTAATTAATCGGCTTCAACGGAAGCTGGGCTACACTTTTAATCATCAGGAGCTGTTGCAGCAGGCATTAACTCACCGCAGCGCCAGCAGTAAACATAACGAACGCCTGGAGTTTTTAGGCGATTCAATCCTGAGCTTCGTTATCGCTAACGCGCTTTATCACCGTTTTCCACGGGTGGATGAGGGAGATATGAGCCGTATGCGCGCCACGTTGGTACGTGGTAATACGCTGGCGGAATTAGCCCGTGAATTTGATTTAGGCGAGTGCCTGCGTTTAGGGCCGGGCGAATTAAAAAGCGGCGGATTTCGTCGGGAGTCCATTCTGGCGGACACCGTGGAAGCGTTAATCGGCGGAGTATTTCTCGATAGCAATATCCAGACCGTCGAGCAGTTAATCCTTAACTGGTATAAAACCCGTCTGGATGAGATAAGCCCGGGCGATAAACAAAAAGATCCTAAAACGCGCTTGCAGGAGTATTTGCAGGGTCGCCATCTGCCGCTGCCATCTTACCTGGTTGTGCAGGTACGCGGCGAGGCGCACGATCAGGAATTTACTATCCACTGCCAGGTCAGCGGCCTGAGCGAACCGGTGGTTGGCACGGGTTCCAGCCGTCGTAAGGCGGAGCAGGCTGCCGCCGAACAGGCGCTGAAAAAACTGGAGTTGGAATGAGCACTGACAAAACTTACTGCGGATTTATTGCCATCGTCGGACGTCCGAACGTTGGCAAATCCACCTTGCTGAACAAACTGCTTGGGCAGAAGATTTCGATCACTTCCCGTAAAGCGCAGACCACGCGCCACCGCATTGTCGGTATTCATACCGAAGGCCCGTATCAGGCAATTTATGTCGATACCCCGGGACTGCATATGGAAGAAAAGCGCGCCATTAACCGTTTGATGAATAAGGCGGCGAGCAGTTCGATTGGCGACGTTGAGCTGGTGATTTTCGTTGTGGAAGGCACCCGTTGGACGCCGGACGACGAAATGGTCCTGAACAAACTGCGCGATGGCAAAGCGCCGGTTATTCTCGCCGTTAACAAGGTGGATAACGTGCAGGAAAAAGCCGATTTGCTGCCGCACCTCCAGTTCCTGGCAAGCCAGATGAACTTTCTTGATATCGTACCCATCTCTGCTGAAACGGGTATGAACGTCGATACCATTGCCGGTATCGTGCGTAAACATTTACCGGAAGCGATTCATCACTTCCCGGAAGATTACATCACCGATCGCTCTCAGCGCTTTATGGCGTCTGAAATCATTCGTGAAAAGCTGATGCGTTTTCTCGGCGCCGAGCTGCCGTATTCCGTTACCGTTGAGATTGAACGTTTTGTTACCAACGAACGCGGCGGCTATGATATCAACGGGCTGATCCTCGTCGAGCGCGAAGGGCAGAAGAAGATGGTGATTGGCAACAAAGGCGCCAAAATCAAAACCATTGGTATTGAAGCGCGTAAAGACATGCAGGAGATGTTTGAAGCGCCGGTACACCTGGAACTGTGGGTGAAAGTGAAATCCGGCTGGGCCGATGACGAACGCGCTCTGCGCAGTCTCGGTTACGTAGACGATCTGTGAGTTAACACAGCGTGGAAGGGTGGCAGCGCGCATTTGTCCTGCACAGTCGCCCCTGGAGCGAAACCAGCCTGATGCTGGACGTCTTCACGGAAGAATCGGGGCGCGTGCGCCTTGTCGCCAAAGGCGCGCGATCTAAACGTTCCAATCTGAAAGGCGCGTTACAGCCTTTTACGCCGTTATTGCTACGCTACAGCGGACGCGGCGAGGTGAAAACCCTGCGCAGCGCCGAGGCAGTTTCTCTGGCGCTGCCGTTAAGCGGTATTACGCTCTATAGCGGCCTGTATATCAACGAACTCCTCTCTCGCGTACTGGAATATGAAACGCGCTTCTCCGAACTCTTTTTTGATTATCTGAACTGTATTCAGGCGCTGGCGGGAACCACCGGCTCGCCTGAACCAGCGTTGCGACGTTTCGAACTGGCGTTGCTGGGACATCTGGGGTATGGCGTCAATTTCACCCACTGTGCAGGCAGCGGCGAACGGGTGGATGACACCATGACCTACCGTTACCGCGAAGAAAAAGGCTTTTTCGCCAGCGTCGTCATCGATAACAACACTTTTACCGGACGGCACCTGAAAGCGCTGGAGGCGCGGGAATTTCCGGATGTAGATACCCTGCGTGCCGCTAAACGCTTTACCCGTATGGCATTAAAGCCGTATCTTGGGGGAAAACCGTTAAAAAGCCGGGAGCTGTTCCGGCAATTTATGCCCAAACGCACAGTAAAAACGAAGAAAGATTAACGAGGATTGTCATGGCTGAATTACTGTTAGGCGTCAATATTGACCACATTGCCACGTTACGTAATGCGCGCGGCACCGACTATCCGGATCCGGTACAGGCGGCGTTTATTGCTGAACAGGCAGGCGCGGACGGCATTACCGTACACCTGCGCGAAGATCGTCGCCACATTACCGATCGCGATGTGCGCATTCTGCGTCAGACGCTGCATACGCGTATGAATCTGGAGATGGCGGTGACCGAAGAGATGCTGGCGATCGCCGTAGAAACCAGGCCGCATTTCTGTTGTTTGGTGCCGGAAAAACGCCAGGAAGTCACCACCGAAGGCGGTCTGGATGTGGCCGGACAGCGCGATAAAATGCGTGATGCCTGTGCGCGCCTGGCGGCGGCTGGCATCCAGGTTTCGCTCTTTATCGATGCCGATGAAGCGCAAATCAACGCGGCGGCGGAAGTCGGCGCGCCGTTTATCGAAATCCATACCGGCTGCTACGCCAACGCAGAAACCGATGCGGAACAGGCAAAAGAGCTGGCGCGTATTGCCAGTGCCGCGACCCTGGCGGCCCGTCTGGGGCTAAAAGTAAATGCGGGTCATGGCCTGACCTACCATAACGTCAAAGCTATTGCCGCACTGCCGGAAATGCACGAGCTCAATATCGGTCATGCCATTATTGGTCGGGCAGTGATGACGGGGCTGAAAGAGGCGGTGGCTGAAATGAAACGTTTGATGCTGGAAGCGCGCGGCTAATGGCGATTCTCGGCCTGGGAACGGATATTGTAGAGATTGCCCGCATTGAGGCAGTGATCTCCCGTTCCGGCGAACGTCTGGCAAGACGTGTGCTCAGTGACAACGAGTGGGCTATCTGGGAGACGCATCAGCAGCCGGTGCGTTTTCTCGCCAAGCGTTTTGCGGTCAAAGAGGCGGCAGCGAAAGCTTTTGGCACCGGCATCCGCAACGGTCTGGCGTTTAATCAGTTCGAAGTGTTTAACGATGAGCTGGGAAAACCACGTTTGCGGCTGTGGGGCGAGGCGTTAACGCTGGCGGAAAAACTCGGTGTGGCGCACATGCATGTTACGTTGGCCGATGAACGCCATTACGCCTGCGCTACGGTCATTCTGGAAAGTTAGATTTGCCGGATGGCGGCGTAAACACGTTATCTGACCTACAGGCCGATATATTGTCGGCCTGATAAGCATAGCGCCATCAGGCATTGTTGCGTTGGAAGTGCGTTAACCCGCTTACAGTTTATCTGCGTGATGCATCAGAACAAACTTATCCCACAACTGTTCTTCGGTTTCGACATGGGCGGGATCCTGCAAAATCGTATTGGGGATTGGGCAGACTTTCTGACAGGTCGGCGTTTCGTAATGGCCTACACACTCAGTGCATTTGTCGCTGTTAATCTCATAAATGCTGTCGCCCATTGAAATCGCCTCATTCGGGCACTCCGGCTCGCACATATCGCAATTGATACATTTTTTGGTGATTAACAGCGCCATCAGGAAATTCTCAGAAACAACACAAATCGGGCGGGCATTATACGCCTATTTTCTGCTCGGGCCAGCTCTTTTCTGGCGCTGATTTGTTATCTACAGTGTAAAAATTTTTGATCTGCTTGAGCAGGCAGATGGTTGCGTTATCCAGTGAAAGATCATTACTGTGCACCAGCATGACAGGAATAAAGAATGCGGGGATGCCCAGTGAAACCAGGCGAACATTTTTGGGTGTCGATAAATGGGTTAGCGAGCGGGTAATAAATGCGATGCCAATCTGCGCTTCGGCATACTCAAGGCATGAGTAGTGGTTATCCAGTTCGCAGATGACGTTAGGAACGACTTTGCGGTTATTAAATTCTGTGGTGATGATCCCTCTTAATAGCAGAGAGTCATTAAGCACGATAATGGGCTGGTCGTTTAAATCTTTTAGCTGCAGACGTTCGCGTGTCGCCAGAGGATGAGAAAGTGGGATTGCAGCGATAATTTCATCTTCAAACAGCATGGTCGAGCTTAGCTGGGCAGGGAGCGCTGTTCGATAAACAATGCCAATATCAACGGCGCTATCCGTCAGCTTTTTAATGGTTTGCTCAGTTGAAAACTCTTTAACATTTAAGGATATTGCCGGATGGTGTGCCATAAAGCTGCGAAAAGCGGGCAGGACCAGGTAGCTGCCTGACACCCCGATTGAAATAGTATCGCGCTGTTGATCCTGGTAGGGAAGAAGTTCATTTTCCGCATTTTTTAAATCCAGCATTATTTTGTTAGCGTGTCGTTGCAAAATAATGCCTGCTTTTGTTAATTTAATTCCTCTACCTTTTCGCTTAAATAATATTGTTTTAAGTGATGACTCAAGTTGTTTGATTTGCTGACTTAATGATGGCTGAGTGATAAACAGGCGACTGGCTGCCCGACCATAATGTAATTCATCACACAATATCAGGAAGGAATGTAGTTGTTTGATATTCATTAAAATTTAATGCCAATCGATTGGGTTTTGTTATAACGATTATAAAAAATACCAAATTGTTTGCCTATTTTGCTTTTTTTAAACTGTGATCAGTGCATTTTTAAAAAGGGAAAATTATGTCGGCATCAATCAACCGCTGGGGAATGCTTGCCGCTCACGTGTGCATCAATTTTGTGCTCGGGGGCGTCTACGCATTTAGCTATTTCAAAACACCACTCATGGCGCAATATCACTGGGATCCGGCTACGCTGGCGTTAGCATTCTCTATCAACATGGGGATCATTCCTTTACCGATGATTTGGGGCGGGAGAATGATCGACAATGGTAAAGGAAAGCAGGCGATAGTTATCGGCGGTATCCTGTTTTCTTTAGGTTTTATCTTGTCCGGGTTTGTGGATAATTTGCCCATGCTGTTTTTAACCTACGGCGTCATTGCCGGGTTGGGATCGGGCCTGGCTTTTACGGGTAATCTTAATAATATTCTGAAATTTTTCCCCGACCGTCGCGGTCTGGCCAGCGGTATCGTACTGGCGGGTGTTGGCGTCGGGACGCTACTTTGCACCCGCCTGGCCGAATATTTTATGGCGCAAACTCACGATGTTAGTCGGGCGTTGTTATATCTGGGTATTGTTTATCTGGTGGTTATTTTTATCGTCCAGTTCTTTATTCGTAGCGCGCCAGCAAAAGATAGCGGAGGAATTAAAGCATCGCCAATGGATAAAAACTATCGGCACATGCTGAAAGATCTGCGCTTCTGGCTGTTGTTTATGATTCTGGCGCTGGGCGTGTTCTCTGGGATGGTAATTAGCTCAAGCTCTGCGCAAATTGGTATGACGCAGTACGGTTTACTGTCCGGTGCATTAGTCGTTAGCCTGGTATCGATATTTAACTCAATTGGTCGCCTGTTCTGGGGAGGGTTAACCGATAAATTAGGCGGCTACAATACTCTGGTTATCGTTTATCTTTTTACCTGCGTCTGTATGCTGCTGCTGTTGTTCTTCAACGGTAATACTTCGGTATTCTATTTCAGCGCTCTGGGCGTGGGCTTTGCTTATGCCGGTATATTAGTTATCTTCCCTGGCTTGACCAGCCAGAATTTTGGTATGCGTAACCAGGGACTAAACTACGGCTTTATGTATTTTGGTTTTGCCGTCGGTGCGGTTATTGCTCCTTACGTCACATCCGCTATTGCAAAATATACCGGAAGCTACAATACAGTATTTATTTTGACAACGGTGCTATTGCTTATTGGAGTCGTGTTGACCCTGATAACGAAGAAATATGTCGCAACGGTTTTAGCCAAAATTCATTAATCAGATAATAAGGAAATAAAAATGAAAATTGCAATCGCAGGTGCAGGCGCTATGGGATGTCGTTTTGGCTATATGCTGCTGGAGGCCGGGCACGACGTGACGCTTATCGATAGCTGGCAGGAGCATGTCGATGCTATTCGTAGCAAGGGGTTGTTTGTCGAAACGGAAACGACTCAGAAGTATCACCCCATCCCTGCTATGTTGGCTGATGAATTCCAGGGGGAGTTTGAGCTGGTTATTCTGTTTACCAAAGCCATGCAGCTGGATAGCATGTTACAGCGTATCAAGCCATTACTGCCAGCCGCGAAGGTCGTGATGATTTTATCTAACGGCCTGGGAAATATCGAAACGCTGGAGAAATATGTCGATCGGCAGAAAATCTATGCGGGTGTGACGTTATGGTCCAGCGAACTGGAGGGGGCTGGGCATATTATGGCCACCGGTACCGGAACGATTGAACTGCAGCCGATTGCCAGCCAGGATTCGGCTCAAGAGGCTAAGGTCATTGCCACCCTTAATAGCGCGGGATTGAATGCTGAAATAAGCCCTGACGTATTATTATCGATCTGGAAGAAAGCAGCCTTTAATAGCGTAATGAACACCTATTGCGCGCTACTGGATTGTAATGTCGGCGGATTTGGTCAGCGGCCTGGTGCTTTAGATTTAGCGCAAGCGGTAGTTGATGAGTTTGTGTTAGTTGCTGCCAGCCAGAATATTCCGTTGACTGAGCAAATGGTGATGAATACGGTGAAGAAAGTGTTCGATCCGCGTGAGAGCGGCCACCACTATCCTTCTATGCATCAGGATTTACATAAAGGCCGACTGACTGAAATCGACTATTTAAATGGTGCGATTGCGCGAATCGGCGCTCAGAACAATATTGCCGTACCGGTTAACACACTCCTGACGCAATTGATTCACGCTAAAGAAGCGCAATAAACTTGATGGCTCTTCTGCATGAGGCGGAAGAGCCATTTTCAAACCAGTTTTTTTACCAGCGCCTCGCTATGGCGAATACGCTCCGGCGCCCGCTCTAAATCCTGTTGTACCAGCGCCATAAACAGTAAGTCGGTCAACATCATTTGCGCATGTGTCGAGGAGATAGCGGCGCTGCGCGTCGCTTGCTCTTCGGCAATCGTATACAGACAGCGGGTGGCGCGCTGCTGCAAGGCGTTGGGAGAAAAACCAGTAATGGCCAGGATTTTCGCGCCTGCGCGTAATGTTTCGTCCGCCGCCAGGTTCAGCTCGCGCCGTTCCCCGGAATAAGAGATCGCCAGCAGCAGATCCTCCGGCGCCAGCGCCTGCACCGTCGCCAGCAGGGCGTGCATATCGCGCTCAACCACCGCGTTAATGCCAATCTTCAGTAGCTTCCAGGCAAAATTTTGCGCCACCAGCCCAGAGGCGCCAATCCCGGTGATCACAATACGGCGGGCGTGGCGCAGCATCGTGACGCTTTCTAACAGCTTTTCTTCACTGTTAACGTCCAGCGTGGCGTGCATCGCCGCCACATTCTCTTTAATTAATTTTTCCCCGACCAGACGCATCGGATCGTCGCCGCGAATCTGGTTATGAACGGGAACGGAATGCGGATTAGGATTGCTGGCCAACGCTTCGCTGATAGCCAGTTTCAATGCAGGAAACCCTTTAAACCCCAGTTTTTGCGCGAATTTGACTACGCTGGATTGGCTGACGCCCGCTTCGGCCGCCAGTTGCTGCGAGCTCAGATGCCGCGCCGTATCCGGTTGCGCGAGCAGATAATCCGCCAGTTTCCTGTCGCTTTGCGCGAGATCCGGATAACGCTGGCGAATACGAATCAAACAGTTCATGGGCAGCTCCTGCGAAACGTGATGGCGACGACAAAACGAAATTTCACTCGCCTGGGGGAATATTCTATTCCATCATGTACGCTTATTATGAATTAAAAATTCCAGAGGGACAAAAATGAATCTTGGTACCTTAGTGTCTGAAACCCGTAACCCGCAAACGATGGATCTGGATGCGTTGCCTACCCCTGAATTAGTTAAGCGTTTTAATGAACAGGATACGCTGGTAGCGGAAGCAGTAAAAGCCACTCTGCCTGACGTTGCGCGTGCGGTGGATGCCGCGGCGGCGGCGCTGAAGTCTGGCGGACGTATCATCTATATGGGCGCGGGCACCAGTGGTCGGCTTGGCGTACTGGATGCCTCAGAATGCCCCCCGACGTTTGGCGTTCCGCACGGTCTGGTCGTCGGGCTGATTGCCGGTGGGCCGGGCGCGTTGCTGAAGGCGGTCGAAGGCGCGGAAGACAGCCAACAGGCAGGCGAAGACGATCTTGTCGCGCTAAATCTGCAAGAACAGGATCTGGTCGTGGGGCTCGCGGCGTCGGGTCGTACACCCTATGTGATTGGCGGCCTGCGCTATGCGCGACAGTCCGGTTGTACCACTGTTGCCGTCTCCTGTAATCCAGATTCGCCTATTGCGCGGGAGGCTAATATCGCTATTTCGCCCGTTGTCGGGCCGGAAGCGCTTACTGGCTCCACGCGGCTGAAATCCGGCACCGCACAGAAAATGGTGCTCAATATGATTTCTACCGGCGCGATGGTGAAGTTCGGCAAGGTCTATCAAAACCTGATGGTGGATATGAAAGCCACCAACGTCAAACTGGTCGATCGCGCGTGTCGGATGGTCGTTGAAGCGACCGGGATAGGTCGTGAAGAGGCGGAAACGTTGCTGAAACAGACCGATTTTGAGGTTAAGCCCGCCATTTTGATGGCGCTTACGGGGCTGGATGCTGCAGCCGCCAGGGAAAAACTCGCTGCTCATCAGGGCTTTTTAAGGGCGGCGTTAGAACACTAAAGAGGTGTGTATGGATAAGACGGCAGCGTTCGCCAGCGACATTTTACGTGGTATCGGCGGAGAGCAAAATATTCTGCGCCTGGAAAACTGTATGACGCGAGTCAGGGTGGAGGTACAGGACGACAGCCAACTGGATATTCCGCGCTTAAAAGCGTTGCCTGGCGTCAGTGGATACGTAAAGCAAGGGGAGCAACATCAGCTGATCGTTGGGCCGGGGAAGGCTGCACAGGTGGTTGATGCGATGCGCGTGCAGATTGCCGCAGGTGGTGTAAAGCCGGACGATGCTATGGCGCGTACCAAATCCGAGGCGAAAGCGAAGTATAAAGCGCCGATGAGCGATGCGTTGCGTAAGCTGGCGAATGTTTTTATACCGCTTATCCCCGCCTTTATCGCATCCGGCTTGATTACCGGCATTATCAACATTCTTAAACGTCCGGATATCGTCGGCGATATTGCTGTCCACTATCCTAACCTGCTGGGCCTGATGGGGATATTTGGTAGCGCGGTGTTCGCTATCATGAACATTCTGGTTGGCGTCAATACCGCGAAAGTCTTTGGCGGATCGCAGGCGTTAGGCGGCGTGATGGCGGGGATCCTTTCCAGCCCGCAACTGGCGCAGATTACGCTCTTTGGCGAGGCGCTTCAGCCGGGACGGGGCGGCGTCATCGCCGTCCTGCTGGTGGTAGCGTTAATGTGCTGGATTGAGCGCCAGTTCCGTAAGCTGCTGCCGGGGTCGCTGGAGTTAATTCTTAACCCTTTATTGACGACTGTTATCACCGGCGCGGTAGCGATTGTCGCTCTGCAACCGCTTGGCGGCTGGATTTCAGACGCTATCGCTCACGGCGCGTCCTGGGCAATCGTAAGCGGCGGTTTTCTGGTGGGCGCGGTGTTAGCCGGAACCTTCCTGCCGTTGGTACTGACCGGGCTGCATCAGGGGCTGGTGCCTATTCATGTGGAGCTGGTGCAAGCGCACGGCTATAACGCGTTGTTTCCCATCCTGGCGATGGCGGGCGTTGGTCAGATAGGCGCGGCCATTGCCGTACTGATGAAAACCCGCAATGCGCGACTCAAAAAAGTGATTAAAGGCGCGCTTCCGGTCGGACTGCTGGGGATTGGCGAGCCGCTGATTTTTGGCGTCACGCTGCCATTGGGTAAGCCATTTATTGGCGCTTGCCTCGGCGGCGCGGTAGGCGGGGCGTTGATCAGCTACTGGAAAGTGGCGACGGTAATTACCTTTGGTATTTCCGGTTTGCCGCTGGCATTAACAATTGTTGCCGGAAAAGTCCTGTTCTATCTGTTAGGCTATTTAATAGCGGTAATTGCCGGGTTTATTTTTACCTGGCTGCTGGGGTTCAATGATCCAGAGGAGTAAGGTTTGGTCAGCCACGAGCGTCGTGTCGTCTTTTTTGATTTGGATGGAACGTTACATCAACAGGATATGTTCGGCAGTTTTCTGCGTTATTTGCTGCGCCGTCAGCCGCTAAATGCGCTGCTCGTACTGCCGCTGTTGCCCATTATCGGTATCGGTTTACTGGTAAAAGGGCGTGCGGCCCGCTGGCCGATGAGTCTGTTGTTGTGGGGCTGTACTTTTGGCCATAGCGAAACGCGTTTGCAGGCGCATCAGGCGAATTTTGTCCGTTGGTTTCGCGCTAACGTCACGGCGTTTCCGGTTGTACAGGAGCGTCTGACCACCTATCTATTGAGCTCTGACGCGGATATCTGGCTTATTACCGGTTCTCCGCAATCATTGGTAGAGCAAGTCTATTTTGATACGCCGTGGCTGCCGCGCGTTAACCTCATCGCCAGTCAGATGGCGCGACGGTATGGCGGCTGGGTATTAACCGTGCGCTGTCTGGGCCATGAAAAAGTCGCGCAACTGGAACGTAAAATCGGTACGCCGCTGCGTCTTTATAGCGGCTACAGCGACAGCAAACAGGATAACCCGCTGCTTTATTTTTGCCAGCATCGCTGGCGGGTGACGCCGCACGGCGAGTTGCAGCAGCTCGAATAGTGAAACGCATAGCGTCTGTGTATAATGCCGCCCGCTTTCATTACCGGAGTTACCTCTTTGTCTGATGTCGAATTAGATCACGAATACTGGATGCGCCACGCGCTGACGCTGGCGAAACGCGCCTGGGACGAACGCGAGGTTCCGGTTGGCGCGGTATTGGTGCATAACCATCGCGTCATTGGCGAAGGCTGGAACCGACCCATTGGCCGCCACGATCCTACTGCGCATGCTGAAATAATGGCGCTGCGTCAGGGCGGTCTGGTATTGCAGAATTACCGGTTACTGGATACCACGCTGTATGTCACGCTGGAACCCTGTGTGATGTGCGCAGGCGCTATGGTGCATAGCCGCATTGGACGCGTTGTCTTTGGCGCGCGCGATGCAAAAACCGGCGCGGCCGGATCGTTAATTGATGTGCTGCACCATCCGGGAATGAATCACCGGGTTGACATTATTGAAGGGGTGCTGCGCGATGAATGCGCGACGCTGCTCAGTGATTTTTTCCGTATGCGTCGTCAGGAAATTAAAGCCCTGAAGAAAGCCGACCGTGCGGAAAGCGCGGGGCCGGCAGTATAGCGCAATGCCGGATAAGACGTTGCGCGTCGCCATCCGATAAGACCATCGCGCTATTTTTCTTCTTTCTTCTGCGGCGTAAACAGTAAAGACGGCGAATGCGTCAGGTAGCCTGATGACTGCGATAAAAACGACAGGAGGGGGAAGGGCGCTTTATTCAGCTCCTCCGGCGACACCGCCGGGTAATCCTGCGCCAGTTTCATGGCTTCCGCTTCCTGCTTTTCTTTTTCCTGCAAATACCCCACTAAACTTATCTGGTATTTACGGATATTTTCCACATAAGCATAAGCCTCATGTCCACGCGCGTAACCGTAGGTTAGCTTACTGTAATACGGTTTTTGGCTTAATAGCGGCAAACGCTGCTTCACATCGGTCCAGCTATCCGGATTGCCTTTGGTTTTTACCGTCAGCGATCTGGCATCGAGCATGTGCGCATAACCCATATTGTAGGCGGCTAAGGCAAACCAGATACGCTCGTCTTCCGGAACGGTTTCGGGAACTTTAGCCATCATATCTTCAAGATAGCGAGCGCCGCCGCTGATGCTTTGCTCCGCATCGGTACGGTCGGTCAGCCCCAGACTTTGGGCAGTATTTTTAGTCAGCATCATCAGGCCGCGCACGCCGGTTGGCGAGGTCGCCAGTGGGTCCCAGTGCGATTCCTGATAAGAAATCGCCGCCAGCAGGCGCCAGTCTATCTGTTTGGCATATTTTTTAAATAACGGTTCCAGCTCCGGCAGGACGTTATCCACCGCTCGCAGGAAAGAGCGGGTATCAACGTAGTCGAAATCATCGCCATGTCCCAGATATTTCTCTTCGATCCGCGCCAGAGAACCGTCTTCATTGATCGAATTGAAAAAATCGAGCAGCGCGGCGGAGAGCGTATTATCGTCGTCCAGTCGGCTAAACCAGGTCACGGGCTGTTCATCCGTGACATCCAGCGCCACGGCCAGTTCGGGATGGACGCGCTGAAACAGACTGATCGCCACTGAATCGGCAATGGTGTAATCCAGTTTGCCGCTGATGACCTCTTCCAGCAGCGTCGTCGAGCCTTTTTTATCATCCACCTTCCAGCTCAGGTCGGGAAACTTTGTCTCTTTTAAACGCTGTAAATCATTGACCACGACGTGCCCTGGCGCAATGGTAAGCTGATTCTCGTTAACGGTCGCCAGCGAACGTGGGCGATATTGTCCGACCCGGTAGACGAGCTGTTGCGAAACTGAATAATACATGGGGCCAGGCTGATAGTTTTTAACGCGTGCGCTGTCGTAGACCAGCCCAGCCGCGAGCAGGTCGGCATTGCCGTTATCCAGATCGTCAAACAACTGGCTGATATTCTGGCGCACCGTCACTTTCAGCTTCACACCGAGATAGTTGGCGAACTGCTGCGCCAGTTCATAGTCCAGACCATATTTTTTACCGTTGATAACGGAATAGGTTAATGGCGAGTCGATCGTACTGACGCGCAGTACCCCCCGGGCTTGAATCGCGGCGATATGGTTTTCGGTTTTACCGAACCAGGGGATTGAGGGCCAAAGGGCTGCTGCCAGCAGCAGCGTCAATATGCCGATGAACAGATAATTAATCTTTAATTTTTTCAATTAGTTAATTCTCTGGATCGTGCGTTGCCTCGGGCTGAAAAAGATGTTTTGCTGCAATAGATAAGTCATTAATGAGCGGCATTTTGCGTAACAATGCGCCAGTTGGCAACTTATTCGCAACGATAGCCGCACCGTATGACAAGAAAAAGCGGTGATTTTATTTCTACGCAAACGGTTTCGTCGACGCGTCAGATTCTTTATAATGACGGCCGTTTCCCCCCTTGCGCACACCGAAGCTTAGAAGACGAGAGACTTATGATGGAAATTCTGCGTGGTTCGCCTGCACTGTCTGCATTCCGTATCAATAAACTGCTGGCGCGCTTTCAGGCTGCCAACCTCCAGGTCCACAATATATACGCTGAGTATGTCCATTTTGCTGACCTGAACGCCCCGTTAAATGATAGCGAGCAGGCGCAGCTTACCCGTCTGTTGCAATACGGCCCGGCGCTTAGCAGCCATACGCCGGCGGGTAAACTCCTGTTGGTCACACCGCGTCCTGGTACCATCTCCCCCTGGTCTTCAAAAGCAACGGATATCGCCCACAACTGCGGCCTGCAACAGGTTGATCGGCTGGAGCGCGGCGTAGCGTACTATATCGAGGCTTCGACGTTGACGGCGGAACAGTGGCGACAAGTGGCCGCAGAGCTGCACGACCGTATGATGGAGACGGTGTTCTCTTCTTTAACCGATGCGGAAAAACTGTTTATCCACCATCAGCCTGCGCCGGTTTCCAGTGTCGATCTGCTGGGAGAAGGCCGTCAGGCGTTAATTGACGCCAACCTGCGTCTTGGTCTGGCGCTGGCGGAAGATGAAATCGACTATTTGCAGGAGGCGTTTACCAAACTGGGGCGCAACCCGAACGATATCGAATTGTACATGTTCGCCCAGGCGAACTCCGAGCACTGCCGCCACAAGATTTTTAACGCCGACTGGATTATCGACGGTAAACCGCAGCCGAAGTCGCTGTTTAAAATGATTAAAAACACCTTCGAAACCACGCCGGACTATGTGCTCTCTGCCTATAAAGACAATGCCGCGGTGATGGAAGGATCTGCGGTGGGGCGCTACTTCGCCGACCACAATACTGGCCGTTACGATTTTCATCAGGAGCCCGCGCACATTCTGATGAAGGTCGAAACGCATAACCACCCAACCGCCATCTCTCCGTGGCCGGGGGCGGCGACCGGTTCCGGCGGCGAAATTCGTGATGAAGGCGCCACCGGGCGTGGCGCGAAACCAAAAGCCGGGTTGGTGGGCTTCTCTGTTTCCAACCTGCGTATTCCGGGCTTTGAACAGCCGTGGGAAGAGGATTTTGGCAAGCCGGAACGTATTGTCACAGCGCTGGATATCATGACCGAAGGTCCGCTGGGCGGCGCGGCGTTTAACAACGAATTTGGTCGCCCGGCGCTGACCGGTTACTTCCGTACCTACGAAGAGAAGGTGAACAGCCACAACGGCGAAGAGCTGCGCGGCTACCATAAGCCGATCATGCTGGCGGGCGGGATCGGTAATATTCGCGCCGATCACGTGCAGAAAGGCGAGATCGTCGTGGGCGCGAAGCTGATCGTCCTTGGCGGCCCGGCGATGAATATCGGCCTCGGCGGCGGGGCGGCTTCTTCAATGGCTTCCGGCCAGTCTGATGCGGATCTCGATTTTGCCTCTGTTCAGCGCGATAACCCGGAAATGGAACGCCGCTGCCAGGAGGTGATCGACCGCTGCTGGCAGTTGGGCGACGCCAACCCAATCTTGTTTATCCATGATGTGGGCGCGGGCGGTCTCTCCAATGCGATGCCGGAGCTGGTGAGCGACGGCGGGCGCGGCGGGAAGTTCGAACTGCGCGACATTCTTAGCGACGAGCCAGGCATGAGCCCGCTGGAAATCTGGTGTAACGAATCCCAGGAGCGCTATGTGCTGGCGGTCGCGGCTGACCAGTTGCCGCTGTTCGACGAACTGTGTAAGCGCGAACGCGCGCCGTATGCGGTCATTGGCGACGCTACCGAAGAACAGCATCTCTCGTTGCATGATAACCATTTCGACAATCAGCCGATCGACCTGCCGCTGGATGTCCTGCTGGGCAAAACGCCGAAAATGACCCGCGATGTGCAAACATTGAAGGCGAAAGGCGATGTGCTGAACCGCGCGGATATCACTATTGCCGACGCGGTAAATCGTGTTCTGCATCTGCCGACCGTGGCGGAAAAAACCTTCCTTGTCACTATTGGCGACCGTACCGTCACCGGTATGGTGGCGCGTGACCAGATGGTTGGCCCGTGGCAGGTTCCGGTGGCTGACTGCGCGGTCACTACCGCCAGCCTCGACAGCTACTACGGCGAAGCGATGTCGATTGGCGAGCGCGCGCCGGTGGCGCTGCTGGACTTTGCCGCTTCCGCCCGTCTGGCCGTCGGTGAAGCGTTGACTAACATTGCCGCGACGCAGATTGGCGATATCAAGCGCATCAAGCTTTCCGCTAACTGGATGGCGGCAGCCGGTCATCCTGGCGAAGATGCCGGTTTGTATGACGCGGTTAAAGCGGTGGGAGAGGAACTCTGTCCGCAGCTTGGCCTGACGATTCCGGTGGGCAAAGATTCGATGTCGATGAAAACCCGCTGGCAGGAAGGCAACGAACAGTGCGAAATGACCTCGCCGCTGTCGCTGGTGATTTCCGCGTTTGCCCGCGTGGAAGACGTGCGTCACACCCTTACGCCGCAGCTGTCAACGGAAGATAACGCCTTGCTGCTGATCGATCTTGGCAAGGGCCACAACGCGCTGGGCGCAACGGCGCTGGCGCAGGTCTATCGTCAGCTTGGCGACAAACCCGCGGACGTGCGTGACGTCGCGCAACTGAAAGGCTTCTATGACGCCATGCAGGCGCTGGTCGCTGCGCGTAAATTACTGGCCTGGCACGACCGTTCCGACGGCGGTCTGCTGGTGACGCTGGCCGAGATGGCCTTTGCCGGCCACTGCGGCGTGCAGGTCGATATCGCTGCGCTGGGCGATGACCATCTGGCCGCACTGTTCAACGAGGAGCTGGGCGGCGTGATTCAGGTACGCGCTGAAGACAGAGACGCGGTCGAAACGCTGTTGGCGCAGTACGGCCTTGCTGACTGCGTCCACTACCTTGGTCAGGCCCTGGCTGGCGATCGCTTTGTGATTACCGCTAATGACCAGACGGTATTCAGCGAAAGCCGTACTACGCTGCGTGTCTGGTGGGCGGAAACCACCTGGCAGATGCAGCGTCTGCGCGATAATCCGCAATGTGCCGACCAGGAACACGAGGCGAAAGCGAATGATGCCGATCCGGGCCTCAACGTGAAGCTGTCGTTTGATATTAATGAAGATATCGCCGCGCCGTACATTGCGACAGGCGCACGACCGAAAGTCGCTGTACTGCGCGAGCAGGGGGTGAACTCTCACGTGGAGATGGCGGCGGCGTTCCATCGTGCGGGCTTTGACGCGATTGACGTCCATATGAGCGACCTGCTGGGCGGTCGTATCGGTCTGGGTAACTTCCACGCGCTGGTGGCTTGCGGCGGCTTTTCCTACGGCGACGTGCTGGGGGCGGGCGAAGGCTGGGCGAAATCCATTCTGTTTAACCATCGGGTGCGCGACGAATTCGAAACCTTCTTCCATCGTCCGCAGACGCTGGCGCTGGGCGTGTGCAACGGTTGCCAGATGATGTCGAATCTGCGCGAGCTGATCCCGGGCAGCGAACTGTGGCCGCGTTTTGTACGTAACCATTCTGACCGCTTCGAAGCCCGCTTTAGTCTGGTGGAAGTGACGCAAAGCCCATCGCTGCTGCTGCAAGGAATGGTAGGCTCACAGATGCCGATTGCGGTTTCCCATGGGGAAGGGCGCGTTGAGGTGCGTGACGATGCGCATCTTGCCGCGCTTGAGAGCAAAGGCCTGGTCGCCCTGCGCTACGTTGATAACTTTGGTCAGGTGACTGAAACCTATCCGGCTAACCCGAACGGTTCGCCGAATGGCATCACGGCGGTGACGACCGAAAACGGTCGGGTGACGATTATGATGCCGCATCCGGAACGCGTATTCCGCACCGTCGCCAACTCCTGGCACCCGGAAAACTGGGGCGAGGATAGCCCGTGGATGCGTATCTTCCGTAATGCGCGTAAGCAGCTTGGTTAATTAGCCCTATAGCCATTAAGCCCCTCTTCACGAGGGGCTTTTTTGTAGACGGCGCTTATCAGGCCCACGGGGAAGCGTGGTTGTAGCTACCGTCTTGAACGTCAAGCGGTAGGCCGGATAAGGCGTTTACGCCGCCATCCGGCAATAAACTAGTGCTTATGCCGCAAGATTAAAGTGTCGGGAAATCCCGACATGAGTGGGGATAGGTTGTCGCCAAAAAGAGACATTTAACCATTTGATTTAAAATGATTTTGTTTTTAGGTGTTGCAGGTGTTGCTGATTGGCGACAGAAAGGGCAAAAAACAGGCAGAGCCATTTTTAGCATGAATAACGATATTTTCCATATCTATCATTGTGTTAACAAATTCTTTTGAATGTTGGCACAATTACTGCATAATGGTAACCAGTGGCTCATTCACCTTCTTATGTCAGCCCCTTAGGGACGCGCTACATAAACTTCGAATGACGCACAACAAGGTGCCTGCCGTCCAACTTCTGATAATAGCGTAGCTTTATCAACCTCCGGGCGAAACGTCGAGTTAGGCACCGCCTTATTCCATAACAAAGCCGGGTTTAGCCCGGCTTTGTTGTATCTGGCGCTTCCCTCGGTTAGCATCTTTTTTATTCTTCTTTTATGTGAGCGACACGTTGAAGCGCTGGTCTGTTTTCCCCCGTTCTTTACGACAATTGGTCATGCTGGCCTTTTTGCTGATCCTGCTGCCGTTGCTGGTTCTGGCCTGGCAGGCGTGGCAAAGCCTTAACGCGTTAAGCGATCAGGCTGCGGTGACTAACCGCAGCACGCTTATTGACGCCCGGCGCAGCGAGGCGATGACCAACGTCGCGCTGGAGATGGAGCGAAGCTACCGACAGTATTGCGTGCTTGACGATCCGACGCTGGCAAAAGTGTATCAAAGCCAGCGTAAGCGCTATAGCGATATGCTGGACGCCCATGCCGGCGTCTTGCCGGATGATAAGTTGTATCAGGCGTTACGCCAGGATTTAAACGCGCTGGCGCAATTGCAGTGTAAAGATAGCGGCCCGGAAGCGGCAGCGGCCGCGCGTCTGGAGGCCTTTGCCAACGCGAATACGGAAATGGTGCAGGCGACGCGTACTGTGGTTTACTCGCGCGGGCAGCAGTTACAACAAGAAATCGCCGAGCGCGGACAATTTTTCGGCTGGCAGGCGCTGGTGCTATTTCTGGTGAGCCTGGCGATGGTGCTACTTTTTACCCGCATGATTATCGGGCCGGTGAAAGGAATTGAACGGATGATTAATCGCCTGGGCGAAGGCCGTTCTTTGGGGAATACCGTCACCTTTACCGGTCCGCGTGAATTACGATCGGTGGGGCAGCGCATTATTTGGCTGAGTGAGCGTCTGGCGTGGCTGGAATCCCAGCGCCATCAGTTTCTACGTCACCTGTCCCATGAGCTGAAAACTCCGCTGGCCAGTATGCGCGAGGGGACAGAGCTGCTGGCCGATCAGGTGGTTGGGCCGCTGACGCCGGAGCAAAAAGAGGTGGTCGATATTCTGGATGACAGCAGTCGTAATTTACAAAAATTGATTGAGCAATTGCTTGATTACAACCGGAAACTGGTAGACAGTGCCACAGAGCTGGAAGCGGTCGATATCGCGCCGCTTGTGGATATGGTGGTTTCCGCCCACAGTTTGCCTGCCCGCGCTAAAATGATGCATACCGATGTCGACCTGGAGGCCGAACGCTGCATAGCAGAGTCCATGTTGCTGATGAGCGTGCTGGATAATCTCTATTCCAACGCGGTGCACTATGGCGCTGAATCCGGTAACATTTGTATCCGTAGTCGTTCTCAGGGCTCCACGGTTTATATCGATGTGGTTAATAGCGGCGAGTCGATTCCGCAAACCGAAAGAGAAATGATTTTTGAGCCTTTTTTCCAGGGAAGCCACCAGCGAAAAGGGGCGGTAAAAGGCAGTGGGTTAGGGCTGAGTATCGCCAGAGATTGTATTCGTCGAATGCAGGGAGAGATCCAACTGGTGGATGACAAAGCGCAGGAAGTCTGTTTTCGCATCTCGCTGCCGCTGCCTGCATCTGACAAACACTAATATGAATTTAAGCCTGGTGCGTATGTCACACGTTTTAGTCCAAACTATTAAACGATGCCTTTTGCGGTGGGGAATACCGGTGGGCATATCGTGTCTGGCGCTGACCGCATGTGTTCCCCATGCTTCACAGCAACTGCCCGGTAGCGCAGCGCAGGACACGCTCCCCCATTATCAACTGGCGGATTATCTCCCGACGGCGTGCGCGGATATCTGGTCGCTACGCGGGCAGGCGGTGGAGACGAATCCGCTGTACTGGCTACGCACGATTGACTGCGCCGATCGTCTGATGCCGGTTCAGTCGCGCGCAGAGGCGCGCGCGTTGACGGATGATAACTGGCAGAATGCCTTCAGGCGCGGGATCTTACTGGCGGATGCAAAAATTACGCCGCCGGAGCGGCGCGCCATAGTGACCCGTCTGGAGGCGTTAAGCGGGCAAATACCGGCTCAGGTACGGCCCGTCTACCAAATCTGGCATGACGGTCAGGCGCTGCAATTAGCGCTTTCTGCCGAACGTCAGCGTTATAGCAAACTCCAGCAAACGTCAGATAGTGAGCTGGATGCGCTGCGCCAGCAGCAACAGGCCTTGCAAACGCAGCTCGATCTTACCACCCGTAAGCTGGAGAGTTTAACCGATATTGAGCGCCAGCTTTCGACACGAAAACCGGCAGGGAATTACAACGCCGATACGCCGCATACCAATGACAAACCCGCGACGTCTGAAGATGGCGCGGCGCCGTCGCCGTCACAAGATGAGGTAACGCCATGATAAGCCGTAAACCGGCGCACCTGTTGCTGGTCGATGACGATCCCGGATTACTGAAATTGCTCGGTATGCGCCTTACCAGTGAAGGATACAGTGTCGTGACCGCAGAGAGCGGTCAGGAAGGACTGCGGGTACTGCATCGGGAAAAAGTGGATCTGGTAATAAGCGACCTGCGCATGGATGAAATGGATGGTATGCAACTGTTCACAGAAATTCAGAAAGTACAGCCGGGAATGCCGGTTATCATTCTGACGGCGCATGGTTCCATTCCGGATGCGGTGGCCGCTACCCAGAAGGGCGTATTCAGCTTTTTGACGAAGCCTCTCGACAGAGACGCGTTATATAAAGCGATAGATGAAGCGCTGGAGCAGTCCGCTCCCGCGACGGACGATAGCTGGCGCAACGCTATCGTTACCCGTAGCCCGCTGATGCTGCGACTGCTTGAACAGGCGCGCATGGTCGCGCAGTCGGATGTCAGCGTATTGATTAACGGACAAAGCGGCACCGGGAAAGAGATTTTCGCACAGGCGATTCATAATGCCAGCCCGCGCAATAACAAGCCGTTTGTCGCCATCAACTGCGGCGCGTTGCCGGAACAGTTGCTGGAGTCCGAATTATTCGGTCATGCGCGCGGCGCCTTTACCGGCGCAGTGAGCAATCGTGAAGGGTTGTTCCAGGCGGCGGAAGGCGGCACGCTATTTTTGGATGAAATTGGCGATATGCCCGCGCCGTTACAGGTGAAGCTGCTGCGGGTGTTACAAGAGCGCAAAGTCAGGCCGTTGGGCAGCAATCGCGATATTGATATCGACGTGCGAATTATTTCCGCGACGCACCGCGATCTGCCGAAGGCGATGGCGCGGGGCGAATTTCGTGAAGATTTGTACTACCGGCTGAATGTCGTGAGCCTGAAAATTCCGGCGCTGGCGGAGCGTACCGAGGATATTCCGCTGTTGGCTAATCATCTGCTCAGACAGTCGGCACAGCGGCATAAACCGTTTGTTCGCGCCTTTTCTACTGATGCAATGAAACGGCTGATGACGGCAAGCTGGCCGGGCAACGTGCGCCAACTGGTCAACGTCATTGAACAATGTGTGGCGTTAACCTCTTCGCCGGTGATCAGCGATGCGTTGGTCGAGCAGGCGCTGGAAGGCGAAAACACCGCGCTGCCCACCTTTGCCGAAGCGCGAAACCAATTTGAACTGAACTATCTGCGCAAGTTACTGCAAATTACCAAAGGTAACGTGACGCACGCGGCAAGGATGGCGGGGCGCAACCGCACGGAATTCTATAAACTACTCTCCCGTCACGAACTGGATGCGAATGATTTCAAAGAGTAGTTTTCATGCCGTAAAGTAGCGCGAAATATGTTACGTTTAACCGATCAAAACACAGGCGACCTTTTCAAGGAATAGCATGAAAAAGATTGATGCGATTATTAAACCCTTCAAGCTGGACGATGTCCGTGAAGCGCTGGCCGAGGTGGGTATTACCGGCATGACGGTCACTGAAGTCAAAGGCTTTGGCCGTCAAAAAGGCCACACCGAGCTGTATCGCGGCGCGGAATATATGGTGGATTTTCTGCCGAAGGTAAAAATTGAAATCGTTGTGCCTGACGACATCGTGGATACCTGTGTTGACACCATCATTCGTACCGCGCAGACGGGGAAAATCGGCGACGGTAAGATCTTTGTCTTTGATGTCGCCCGCGTTATTCGTATCCGTACTGGCGAAGAAGACGACGCGGCTATCTGATGTGCCGATTCGCTGCCCGTCTCCTCCTTGTGGGCAGCGAACCACCGTTTAATCGCCCTGCGGTAGCGCCGACGTAGTCCGGGTGCAAATCCATCTCAGGCCGACAATGGCGACGATCAGCGCCACGCAACTTAGCGTCCACTCGCCCATTTGCGAGAAAAAGTGTCCGTAGGCGGCTACCGCCGTATCACTAATTTGCGATTCCGTGGTTTGTTGCGCGACGACGCCAGCCAGCCAGTTAGCGACCGCGCCGGTCGCCAGCATATAAATACCGGTCAGTACGCCGGTGACGCCAGGCAGGTTGAGGCGGGTAATTTGCGCCATCGCGACCGGATCAATAAACAGCTCCGCAAAGCCCATCAGCGCCAGCCCTGCGATCATCATTCCCATTGATGCCTGCCCGTCTAACCGGGCCTGATGCGCGTTTAGCGCCAGCAGCATAAAACCGCCGCCCATTAATACCAGCCCCACGGCAAATTTAAGCCAGACGCGCAGCACCGAGCGGGCGCGCTCTTTCGGGCTGCTCAGCCACGCCAGCACCACGCCCGCCGCCATCACCGCAATCGCATTGACCGACTGGAACAATGCGGTGGGGACGGTCATGTTTAGCCAGTGGCGGTTGACAAAACGGTCGATGAATAAACTGATCGAACTTCCGCCCTGCTGCGCCAGAACCCAGAAGAGAGTGCCGGTGATCATTAACAGAACGATTTGCCACAAGGCGCGACGGTGTTCGGGAAATTTAACCATAATACGGGCGATGAGTTGCGCCGCGAAGACGCAGACAATGGCCAGCACATAGCCAGACCAGTTATTTTCCAGCAGGAGAGTGAAGAATACCGGCGCGATACACAGCATTAATACCAGCCAACCCCAGGTTGGAAGGGTGAATTTAACCGCCCGCAGCGCGGGGCGATTAACACCGCGCGTCTGCTGAAAGTGGCGATGACCGCTTAAAAAGATGAGCAGGCCGATGAACATTCCCACGCCCGCCAGCGCAAAGCCGACATGCCAGCCATACCACTGCGCCGCCAGACCACAGGCGATCGGCGCGGCTATCGATCCTATATTTCCGGCGGCGTAGAGCAGCGAGAATCCCCCGTCGCGGCGGTTGTCATCAGGGGCGTAAAGTTCGCCCAGCAGACAGCTAATATTGGATTTAAACAAGCCGTAGCCGCAGATAATAATGGCCAGCGCCGCATATAAACTCAGCGTTGAATCAGATTCTAAGCCCAATACCACATGACCCAGCGTCATCAATAAGGCGCCGGTGATAACCGCCACGCGGTTGCCAAGCAGGCGGTCGGCAAGCCAGCCGCCAAGAATAGGGGTAACGTAAACTAAAGAGGCGTAGGCGCTGAAGAGGTTGATCGCGTGGCTGTCATTAAAACCAAGCTGGTGGGTAAGATAAAGGATGAGTAAGGCACGCATGCCGTAAAAGCTGAAGTATTCCCAAATTTGAATCGCCACGATGTAAAAAATCGCGCGCGGTTGTGAGGGTGTTTTCATAACGTCTCCTTGCTGCGTGAAAAAAGGGAAGTGGCTTGCCACTTCCCTTTGGTACTTATTTCGTATTTTCTTTCAGCACCTTAACGGTGTAACGTCCGTCTGCCTGACGATAGGCGCCGTGGATATCGGTTTCGAAGCCCGGATAGTGAGCGCCGATTTCGCACAGCATTTGCAGGAATTCCAGTACCGGACGGCTTTCCTCGGTGATCATTTCACCAGGCATCACCAGCGGCACTCCCGGAGGGTAAGGAAGGATCATGTTGGCGTTGACGCGTCCAACCATCTCTTCAAGATACACCTCTTCCGTTTCGCCATGCAGCTCTTTCTGGAACGCAGTATACGGCGTCATCACCATTTTTGGCAGCACTTCAAACGCACGGTACATTAAGTCCGGCAGATTATGATGTTCGACCAGTTTATGAATATTCTGCGCCAGTTCCTGGATGCGCATATTTTCATAAAACTCAGGCGCTTCGCGGTACAGTGCCGGCAGAATGTTTTTGACGCGCAGGTTCAGGTCAAAGGCGCGTTTAAATTCAGTGAGCGCGCGCAGCAGGCTCAGAGCTTTGGTTTTGTCGATACCAATGCTGAACAGGAACAGCAGATTGTATGGACCGGTTTTTTCTACGATGATGCCGCGTTCATCGAGATATTTGGCGACCAGACTTGCCGGAATACCGAATTCATCCATCGTACCGTCTTTCTTCATCCCCGGCGTCAGGATAGTGACTTTGATCGGGTCGAGGTACATGTGTTCGTTATCGATATTTTTGAAGCCATGCCATGCGCTATCTGAACGCAGCGGCCAGCACTCAGCCCCATCGATATGTTCCGGCTGCCATACGTCAAAGAACCAGCCGTCGGATTCGCTTTTCAGGCGTTTAATTTCTTTACGGAATTTAATCGCACGTTCAATAGAGCCGTTAATCAGGCGTTTACCTGCATTACCTTTCATCATCGCCGCTGCGGTTTCAGTAGACGCTACGATACCGTAGTGCGGAGAAGTGGTGGTATGCATCATGTAGGCTTCGTTAAAGGTTTCTTCGTTAATGTCGCCTTTAACATGAATCATGGATGCCTGTGAAAACGCCGCCAGCAGTTTATGCGTGGACTGGGTTTCATAAATGATTTTGCCTTCTACACGGTCGCCGCTCATACCGCATTTACCCTGATAAATAGGGGAGAAATTGGTATAAGGCACCCAGGCGGAGTCAAAATGAATGGACTTCACATCCAGAGTTTTCTTGATGTAGTCAGTGTTATACAACAAACCGTCATAGGTTGAGTTAGTAATAACAGCATGGACCGGCCAGGTTGCGTTAGGCGTCTCTTTTACCCGTTTAGCGATAGTGGCGTGCTGGAACTCGCTTTGCGGAATACCGCCAAGAATACCGTAGGCGTTACGGGTTGGGCGGAAATAAATCGGCGTAATGTCGCTCATCATCATCAGATGGGTCAGCGATTTATGGCAGTTACGGTCAATCAGTACCGTGCTGCCTGCCGGCGCGGAGTACATACCGACGATTTTGTTCGCCGTAGAGGTGCCGTTCGTCACCATGTAGCTACGTTCGGCGTTAAAGACGCGGGCGATATACTCTTCTGCTTCTTTATGCGGGCCGGAGTGGTCCAGCAGCGAACCCAGTTCGGAAACGGAAATCGAAATATCGGATTTCATCGTGTTCGGGCCGAAGAAATCATAAAAGATGCTGCCGACGGGGCTTTTCTGGAAAGCGGTCCCGCCCATGTGGCCAGGCGTACAGAAAGTATATTTCCCTTCGCGCACATATTTGAACAGTGCTTTTGTCAGCGGCGGCAGAATATTGTCGATGTATTCATCGGTATTCTGGCGAATTTTCGCCGCGATATCGGCTGCGGCGCCTAAAGCATATTCAAAGAAGCGAACCTGCATTCTCAGATCGTTGAGGCTGACGTCCAGCGTAGAGTAGCTGTTGGCGAAGGCGTACAGCGGCATATACTCGTTCAGCTTGCTAATCTCTTCGCAAAGCTCAAGGTTATATTTATCCCAGTCGAAAATGACGCCGCAAAGGCGGGAGTTATTTTCAATCAGCTTCAGCAGGTCTTCTCGGTCGTTTGGATAGACGATACGGAAATTTAAACCTTCCAGTGCACGATGCAGTTCACGAATAGGCTCTTCTTTAAAGTAGACGCCCATGTGGTTCATGATAGCAATAACGTTCATAGTCTTGTTCCTGGTAAAGTGGGCCCCTCCCGCTACGCTATAGCAGGTGACGAAAGGGGCTTTGAGAAAAAGGAGTTAGCGGTTAAAGCGCTTCAGCCGTATTGTTGTCGCTGTCGTTGTTCTGGCGCTGGTGCATTTTGCGACCGTAGAACATCAGGATGATCAGACTGACGATAAAGGTGCCGGAGAGTTCGAAGGAGCTGGCGCCCATCAGTGCGATGAAGCAAAATGCGCAGCCCAGTACAGAACAAATCAGGCTTACCGAGTTACGGATGTTGAACCCTTCGAAGCGAATCAGGTCAACACAGGAGTAGAAGTACGGCAGCATGGTAAGCAGTACGGCAATCCCGGTCAGTTCGCCGAACAGGTCGGACGCTTTACCGCCGCTGGAGTTCATAATGGTGATCAGAATCATCAGCGCCGTCATTTTCACCGCAGCCAACAGCAGACCTTTTTTCGGAATACCGTTTTTATCCATTTCACCGTAAATTTTCGGGAAGTTGCCGTCGTTGGCGGCGCGAACCCCAGCCTGACCGACCAGCATCATCCAGGAGCCCAGAGACGTCAGGCAGGCGAAAGCGGTAAAGGCGGAAACCAGCGGCGCAGCCCAGCCACCCAGAATCGTGGAGGTACTGATAGCGAACGGCGCGCCGGAAGAGGCCATAACGGAAGCTGGGAACATCCCGGCGATAACCTGAGTCGCAGCGATGTAGATGATGCCTGCCAGCGCGGTACCCAGCATGGTTGCCAGCGGTACGGTGCGTTTCGGGTTTTTCACCATGCCGGTGCTGACGGCGGCAGACTCAACGCCAACGAACGCCCACAGGCAGAGCAGAATACTTTTAACAATGGCGTGAGAGTCGGTTGTCGTGGACGTGTTCCAGTTCGCGTGATAGGTCGCGATATCGAACCAATGCCAGCCGGCGACTGCGGTCAAGACTACCGGGATCAGCACCAGGAATAGGCCAATCGTTGTCAAGCGGCTGACCCAGGCCCCGCCCAGCATATTAATAAAGGTGAACAGCCAGACGATAGCAATACAGGCAATACCTGCCGGTATTGGATTATTTAATGCCGGGAAGAACGTAGAAAGATAAGAAACAGCGGTAATACCGATGGCTAAGTTACCAATCCAGTTTGCGTGATAATAAAGAACGCCGGTCTGGAAACCAAACGCCGGAGATATTTCTCCAGCATAAGCGATAGGGCCACCCTGTTGAGGGTTTTTGGTTGCCAGCCTCGCATAAACATAAGCCAGCGACATTGCCCCAATAATAGAAATTACCCAGCCCCAGATGGCAATGCCACCAATACTGGCAAGGTTGGCGGGTAATAATGCAATCCCGCTCCCCATCATATTACCGGCAACGACGCCAGTACAGGCAAATAGCCCGATCTTTTTGACAGAACTCATGTTCATTTCTCCTGAGCTGTATTTTTAAGAACCGGGCTTATGCTTCATATATGCTGCGTGCCCGTTCAACTGTCGACAAGATTAACGAATGGGTTGAGATAAGTCCTAAAGAAAAAGTGAAATAAACACAAACATGAAAAAACTGATAGATTGATTTTTTTGAATTAACATATAAATATCATGAAAAATATCATGAAAGGATAAACATCGTTTAATTACAAAGAGTTATATTTACATTTCTTTGCAGTGAATATGTTGCCAAAATTAACATAATTTATTTTTGGCAACATGTTTTTCACAAAATAAAAGCGAAAAATTTAATATCTTTTCGCTTTTATTTGTCATGGTTCAGCGTTAAATTTAATCTTCTGCCAGAAAACTATTCAGATAAGGGACAATTTTCTGAACGGATGTCTGAAATACGCCGTTCTCGATCCAGTACAGCGTGTTTTCACCTGGACGTAAATTAAAGGCGGTCAGATAGGCATCAGCGGCCAGACGATTCTCACCTTTCATTTCGTAAACTTTCCCCAACAGGACATAGTTAAACCACGACATTTCAAGTTCGATGCTTTTATTGATTTCCTCATACGCTGCATCGATATCACCTTTGCCTAACAGATCGACGGTCTTGATTTTATAATAAACAGACGTTTTCTCAACGCCCGGAATTTGATCTATTTTTTTAAACTCTTCGTTCAGCGCAGCCACTTGTTCTTTATCAAACGGCTGTTGTGATTGCCGTAATACATCTACCAGCACTTTATATTCATAGGCATAGTTGAAATCAGGCGTTTCCTTAATAATGCCATTCAGAATATCGCTGGCTTTACCTAGCGCCTGCGCATCGCCGCTCAGAATAAGCTGGCGCGCCTCATAAAAACGCATCAGCGCGGTATTTTGCGGCGTTCTGAACAGGGCCAGTTGTTCTCGCATACGATCAGGCCAGGGCTGTGTTAAAACGAAAGACAGGCTATTAAACAGATCATCCTGGATGGACAACTGGTTAGTATTGGTGACGAAATAACGCTTATCCAGCATGGTTGAACCATCGGCGTTATCAATGAGCACCACAGACATAAAGCACTGCTGCGCCCGATAGTGGCGCTGATTGACAAACTGAATGGTTAACGTCTTACCGGAGCTGCTTGGCTCATTGACCCGGTAATTAGTTTTATCGTGCACCATAAAGGTTGAGTAGGTGTTCAGCAGGTCGGTGATTAAGCCGCCCAGACCGATGGCGTAGGACTCCTGCGAGACCCAGTTATTACAGGAATTGCCGCCTTCAAAACGAACATCTATATCTCGTGGGTTAAGTAATAACCGCGTTTTTGTTACCGCGGCATTATGATCTACCACCGACATCACGATAAACACCACCAGCGTCGCCAGCGAGAGCAGGAACATCACCCACGTCCAGAAAGCGGCGATACGCGGCTTTTTCGCCTTTTTAGTCGGCGTTTGCAAAGAGGCGGGCGGCACAGGCGTAGCGGCAGTAACCCCCTCTGTCGGTTCTGCATTCGTCGCTGCGATCGGCGGCGGCGACGTTGATGAATTATCGATCTCATCGCTATTTTCTTCGCACCAGATAACCGGCGCCGTCAGCTTATAGCCGCGTTTAGGTACGGTAACGATGTATTCAGCATTGCTGTCTCCGCCATCTCTTAATGATTTGCGTAGTTCAGAAATGCTTTGGGTGACAACATGGTTGGTCACGATGGTGCGCATCCAGACATGATCAATAATGTTATCCCGGCTTAACACTTCATCCGGGTGATGCGCAAAATACATCAGAAGATCGATCAGCCGTGGTTCAAGAGTAATCTGGCGTCCCTGACGACTGATCTGATTAACAGAAGGTGTAACCAGCCACTCTCCAATGCGTACAACAGGTTGCTGCATAAAAAGATGCCCTAACGAGCTAAGTCAAACGTTAATAATAACACGATTTGCACAGACTTTTTTTATTCCCCTTTTTTGTAAAAGAAAGGCATAAAAAGCAGCGCAATAAGCAGGGGAACGGGGAGGAAAACGGGCGTTCGCCTTAACGATAACGCCCGTTTTTTCAGAGGATTTCTTGCAATTACAGCACTTTATGCGGGCCGAAACATTCGTAATGAATGTTTTCGTTATTCACGCCAAGGGAAACCAGTTGTTTTGCGGCAAACTGCATAAAGCCTACCGGGCCGCAAAGATAGAACTGCATTGCCGGATCGCTGATCGCGGCTTCCAGTTTGCTTAAATCCATCAGCCCTTCGCTGTCGAAGACGCGTTGGGCGCGATCGGCCTCGGTCGGTTCGCGGTACCAGGTATGGGCAGTGAAACGCGGCAGTGTACGGCCCAGCTCGCTCACTTCGTCGGCAAATGCATGAACGTCGCCGTTTTCCGCCGCGTGGAACCAGTTCACCTGCGCGGTATGCTGTTCTTTCGCCAGCGTATCGAGCATCGCCAACATCGGCGTCTGGCCGACGCCAGCGGAAATCAGCGAAACGGGGGTATCAGCGGCGACATTCATAAAGAAGTCACCTGCCGGCGCAGCCAGATGCACCACATCGCCCACGCTGGCGTGATGGTGTAACCAGTTTGATACCTGGCCGCCGTCTTCACGCTTCACGGCAATACGGTACCCTTTGCCATCGGGTTTACGGGTCAGTGAATATTGGCGGATCTCCTGATGCGCAAAACCTTCCGGCTTCAGCCAGACACCCAGATACTGCCCGGGACGGTATTCCGCCACCGTACCGCCGTCGACCGGTTCAAACTCAAAGCTGGTGATCAGTGCGCTACGCGGGGTTTTCGCAACGATGCGGAAGGGGCGCGTGCCTTCCCAGCCGCCGTCTTTGCTGGCGTTCTCGTGATAAATCTCGGCTTCCCGATAGATAAAGACGTTAGCCAGTACGCCATAGGCTTTGCCCCACGCGTCCAGCACCTCCTGGCCTGGGTTGAACATTTCGTCCAGCGTCGCCAGCAGATGCGTCCCGACGATGTTGTACTGCTCGGGCTTAATCTGGAAGCTGGTGTGCTTCTGCGCGATTTTTTCTACCGCCGGCAGCAACGCCGGTAAATTTTCGATATTGCTGGCGTAGGCCGCGATAGCATTAAACAGGGCTTCGCGCTGATCGCCGTTACGCTGGTTGCTCATATTGAAGATTTCTTTGAGCTCCGGATTATGCGTAAACATACGGTCGTAGAAGTGGGCGGTCAGTTTCGGTCCTGTTTCAACCAGCAGGGGAATGGTGGCCTTTACTGTAGCGATGGTTTGTGCGTCAAGCATACGTGCTTCCTTTATGTGAAAATCTAATGATGTATATCAAATGCATCTTATAAAAATACCCTTGCATTGTAAATGGATCTTCTCTGCTTTACGTTATGGAGGTAACAACGTGAAAAATCTGCATCACAAAGCTGAAAAGAAATCCGTTGAAATTCGTCAGGCTCTCGTTCAGGAAACCCTTATCTGACGCACAGGTAATCGTTTGCGTAAAAACCTTTGTCAAGACCTGTTATCGAAGAATGATTCGGTTATACTGTTGGCCGAAGTCCCACGGACTGCCTTTTCAGGCACAAATTTTATTGTTAGCTGAGTCAGGAGATGCGGATGTTAAAGCGTGAAATGAACATTGCCGATTATGATGCCGAATTGTGGCAGGCTATGGAGCAGGAAAAAGTACGTCAGGAAGAGCACATCGAACTGATCGCCTCCGAAAACTACACCAGCCCGCGCGTGATGCAGGCGCAGGGGTCTCAGCTGACCAACAAATACGCTGAAGGATATCCGGGCAAGCGCTACTACGGCGGTTGCGAATACGTTGATGTCGTTGAGCAACTGGCTATCGACCGCGCGAAAGAATTGTTCGGCGCCGACTACGCTAACGTGCAGCCGCACTCCGGTTCTCAGGCTAACTTCGCTGTTTACACCGCGCTGCTGCAGCCGGGCGACACCGTTCTGGGTATGAACCTGGCGCAGGGCGGCCACCTGACTCACGGCTCCCCGGTTAACTTCTCCGGTAAACTGTACAACATCGTACCTTACGGTATCGATGAGTCCGGTAAAATTGACTATGACGAGATGGCGAAGCTGGCCAAAGAGCACAAGCCGAAGATGATTATCGGTGGCTTCTCTGCCTACTCCGGCGTGGTTGACTGGGCAAAAATGCGTGAAATCGCTGACAGCATCGGCGCATACCTGTTTGTCGACATGGCGCACGTAGCGGGCCTGATTGCCGCAGGCGTTTACCCGAACCCGGTTCCGCACGCTCACGTTGTCACCACCACCACCCACAAAACCCTGGCGGGTCCGCGCGGCGGCCTGATCCTGGCGAAAGGCGGCGACGAAGAGCTGTACAAAAAACTGAACTCCGCCGTCTTCCCAAGCGCGCAGGGCGGCCCGCTGATGCACGTGATCGCGGGTAAAGCGGTAGCACTGAAAGAAGCGATGGAGCCGGAGTTCAAAGTTTACCAGCAGCAGGTGGCGAAAAACGCCAAAGCGATGGTAGAAGTGTTCCTGAACCGCGGCTACAAAGTGGTGTCTGGCGGCACTGAGAACCACCTGTTCCTGCTGGACCTGGTGGATAAAAACCTGACCGGTAAAGAAGCTGACGCCGCGCTGGGCCGTGCTAACATCACCGTGAACAAAAACAGCGTGCCGAACGATCCTAAGAGCCCGTTCGTGACTTCCGGTATCCGTATCGGTTCTCCGGCGGTCACTCGTCGCGGCTTCAAAGAAGCGGAAGTGAAAGAGCTGGCTGGCTGGATGTGTGACGTGCTGGACAACATCAATGATGAAGCCACCATTGAACGCGTGAAAGCGAAAGTGCTGGATATCTGCGCACGTTTCCCGGTTTACGCGTAAGCGTTTGTGTTGTGTAAATGGCCCGATGGCGCTGCGTCTGTCGGGCATTACTTATGCGCCATAACGTGACGTCGCCGAAAGCCATTATCCGGCGGCGTTGCCGTTTGAACTTCTCCCTCCGCTTGTTAATCTTATGTTACCCTTGCCAGCGCAACCGTTTACCGCCAGACTATCGCCTCCAAACGGGAGGGAATCATGGCATTGCATTCCACGCGCTGGCTGGCGCTCAGTTATTTCACCTACTTCTTTAGTTACGGTATTTTTCTGCCCTTCTGGAGCGTCTGGCTCAAAGGTCTTGGGCTAACGCCGGAAACCATCGGTCTTCTGCTGGGCGTGGGTCTGGTCGCGCGTTTTCTCGGCAGTCTGCTCATTGCGCCTCGCGTAAGCGATCCTTCGCGGTTGATCTCCGCGCTGCGCGTACTGGCATTGCTGACGCTGGTATTTGCGCTGGCATTTTGGGCAGGAACGCATGTCGCGTGGCTAATGGTGGTGATGGTTGGGTTTAACCTCTTCTTTTCACCACTGGTGCCGCTGACCGATGCGCTGGCCAATACCTGGCAAAAGCAAATTACCCTGGACTATGGTCGGGTGCGGCTATGGGGGTCCATCGCCTTCGTGATAGGGTCGGCGCTGACCGGTAAGCTGGTGAGTTTATACGATTACCAGGCGATTCTGGCGCTATTGACGCTCGGCGTCGCCTCAATGTTGCTGGGTATGTTGTTACGTCCCAGCGTGCCGCCGCAAGGGGAAAGCCGTCAGCAGGAGAGCGCAGGCTGGCCCGCCTGGCGTACGCTGGTGGCACAAAGTTGGCGTTTTCTCGCCTGCGTCTGCTTGCTGCAAGGGGCGCACGCCGCCTACTACGGTTTTAGCGCCATCTACTGGCAGGGGGCTGGCTATTCAGCATCGGCGGTCGGCTATTTATGGTCGTTGGGCGTGGTGGCGGAAGTGATCATTTTTGCCCTGAGTAAAAAGCTATTCCGCCGGTTTAGCGCCCGCGACTTGCTGTTGCTTTCTGCTGTGTGCGGCGTGGTACGCTGGGGACTGATGGGCTGGAGTACGGCGCTGCCGTGGCTGATTGTGATACAAATCCTGCACTGTGGCACGTTTACCGTTTGCCATCTGGCCGCCATGCGCTATATCGCTGCGCGTCAGGGAAGCGAGGTGATTCGTTTGCAGGCCGTCTATTCCGCTGTGGCGATGGGCGGCAGTATCGCGATTATGACGGTATTTGCCGGTTTTCTGTATCAACATCTGGGCGGCGGCGTGTTCTGGATTATGGCGCTGGTGGCATTGCCCGCTATCTTCCTTCGGCCCAAAGTGGTTGCCGCGTCATGATTCCAGGATCTTGCGGATCTGCTGCTGTTGGTGCGCTGTGAGGGTGCGATCCGCATGAATTAATGGCGGTGAGAAGAGCGGTAGCGGCGTGGCGTAAGGGGTAACAATCAGCGCTACGCCGCGCGGGCATCCCTCTTTTTGAAACGCCTGGAGCGATACCCGTCTGATATTCAGCGGCAACAGGGTCAGTTCACGCAGTTGCTGCTCAATATGCGTCTCCAGCGCATCATTTTTATCCGCTAACAATACGATCTGTCTTTCATGCAAATCGTTATCCTGCATTAGCCAGGCGCCGAAAATCACTGCCACCAGCCCCGTCTCTTCCTCGGAAAAGTGGATACCATATTCGGCTTCAAACCCGGCGAGCGCCTCACGTGTGGTGCGAACCAGACGCGGATAAAGACGGTTGAACTCTTCCGGAAGCGTATTATCGATGCCAATCGTGAATAAACTTCGGTTCAGCGCCTGGGCGAGATGGACATACAACTGATCGTTAAGCCCTTGTTCGTCGCTGAAGCGTACGTTCCCTTTTTCTCGAAAGCGCAGCACCAGCCGCGCCACCTCCAGCCGCAGTTGCTGCGCCCGTTGATGCGTGTCGCGAATCGGGTCGGGGAGGCGAATCATTGAAAACAGTAACGCCATAAACAGCGCTTCATTGAGCGGTGCGGCCTGCATCACGTGGCGCTGCCAGTGACGACCAATTTCCTGGGCGAGTGGATATTCCGCGCACGACTGCGCCCAAATCTGCTGCACAGGGTTGAATTCCGGGGTGATGCCGGCATGGTGTTGTAGCAGACAATACTGTAAAAAGAGACGCAGGAACTGCACGTCGCGATGTTCAAATGGTTTTTGCAACCGGCGGGCGCACAGATTGATGAGCGCGTGCAGATTAATATCGTCATACAGCGGACGCGCGATACCGCGCTGCTTTAGCGCGTTTTTTAAGGCCGGGGTAAACTGTTGCGTGACGAAGGTCGGGCATAAACGCAGGCCGCGCCTGAGCCAGTGTAAAAGGCAAAGGCGCTGATCGAGTGCTGTACCTTCGATCCGATAGCAACCGTTCTGGCATGTTGTGATGGCAAGGCGATGATAGCGCTGGATCTCCAGGCTTGTCTCAGTGATATCCTCACGGGCAGTATCATCATCAACGCCATTAAGCGCGCTGAAGATTTCCACCGTGGCAATTGGCTCCGGCTGGAAAAGCGTCAGCAATACCTGACAGCGGCGCTGGGGAGCGGAAAGTACAGATGGTGGGGCAATTGTCGGCATCATCTGTCAGGTCTCCCGTTAGTTTGTCTGGTAAGGATAGCTAAAGTTTGCGTGTGAAAAACGTGATAAGCGTGCTTTTAGGCCTGGAATGCTGAGGAGCGTCACAGAATTTTTATCGCGAGGAACAGATGAAGTCAGTGAAACGCAGCGCCTTAACACTATTTCTCGCCGTTTTATCTTTCGTGGCGGCGGCGCATCCGCACAGCTTCATCCGTCTGCAAACGCAGGTGGTCAGTGAAAATGAGCAATTTGTGGCGTTAAAAATGCGCTGGACAATGGACGCGCTGACGTCCGCAGATCTGCTGTATGACGCCGGAAACGCGGCGCCGGGGTCAGAAATATGGAAAAAGTTGGCGGCGGAAGTGATGGCTAACGTACTTGGGCAGCACTACTTTACAGAAGTGTGGCGCAATGGCGCGAAAGTGAAGTTTAAAAACAGGCCGACAGAATACGGTATGACGCGTGACGCGCATCAGGCGGTATTGACCTTTACGCTGCCGCTGGCTGAACCGCAGCCGTTAAGCGGTCAGACTTATACCTTTTCAACGTTTGATCCCTCTTATTATGTTGATATGCATTATGACCAGGACAGCGATATCACGATGCCGGAACCGCTGCGCGAAAAGTGTCAGATTCAGGTTTATACTCCTGCGCCCGGCGAAGAGACACTACGTTTCGCCCAGTCGCTGGATAAAGAGGACGCGCCGCCGGAGGATATGGATTTAGGTAAACAGTTTGCCCAAACGGTGACCTTGCAATGTCAGTAATTTTTTCTCAACGCGCTCCGGGGCGGCGCTGGCTCTCGCTGTGGCCATTGGCGTTATTCCTGCTGCTGATGCTGGTTGGCGGTCTGTGGATATGGCAGGCCTGGCCGCAGGTGATGTTGAAAAGCGCTCTTTGGCAGCGGGACGTAAATCAGCAGTTGAGCGCGCTGCTTAACGCGGTGGCGACGCATCCTGAGCGGGCGGGCGGATCGTTGCTTCTGCTGAGTTTTATGTATGGCGTGCTTCATGCGCTGGGGCCGGGACACGGTAAAGTGGTGATCGCGACATGGCTGGCGACGCATCCTTCGAAGCTGAAATCGAGTATCGTGTTAACCCTCGCCGCCGCGTTATTGCAGGGGCTTGTGGCTATCGGGTTGGTGGTGGGCGTGCTGACCGTATTGCAACTTCCGGCCAGGCAGCTCCATCTGAGCGGCTTCTGGCTGGAAAAGGGGAGCTATGCGTTAGTTGGCGGGCTGGGCATCTTGCTGTGCTGGCGGGCCATAAAAAGGTTACGCGCGCTGCTACGTAAACCTGTCTTTATCGCTTTTACGCCGCGCCATGTTCACCATGAAAAATGCGGCTGCGGACATCAGCATCTACCGACGCAGGAACAATTGCATAGCGGCGATGACTGGCGCGCGCGACTCATGATCGTACTGTCTATGGGGATGCGGCCCTGTTCCGGCGCGATAATGGTGCTGTTATTCAGTAAAGTGATTGGCGTTTTTAGCTGGGGAATGGCGTCGGTACTGGCGATGGCGGCGGGAACCTCGCTAACGATTACCTCGCTGGCGCTGCTGGTACACACTTTTCGTGCTCTGGCGGTGAAACTCAGTGGAAACAAAGCGCCGGCGTTATGGCGGCAGGTAGGCTGGTCAACGCTGGCGCTGGCCGGAGGGGTCATACTGCTTGTCGCGGCGCTGGTCATGTGGTTTAGCGTGCCGCAGCCTGTGGGCGGGCTGCGGCCATGGCGTGGTTGATTAGTGCCCGGCGGGTTTGAGATGCATCCGCGCGACGGATTCGTCTTCGGCCCAGTAAATGCGTTCGGCGACCATCGCTTCCGGATTGAGCTGAACGCCGCGCAGTACCCGTTCTTTAAAACGCAGGTAGCCGCCTTTGTCGATCAGATGGCCCATATGTAGATAGATCGGTTTTCCGCCGAGCATCTCTTTTTCAAATTCATACAGGTTAACGATCACCTGCTTTATCACATCTTCAGTCACCCAGTTGAGGAAGAGCTTGCCGACGCGCGGCGTCTTTTTACTGGTGCGTCCGCCCAGACGGACTTGCCAGAGCTGATCCGGCTTACGTTGCCAGGCCAGCGTCGGGCAGGCCAGCACGCACTCGCCGCAGCCGATACAGGCGGACTCTTCTTTGACCGCTTTGCCGTTCTTCAGCGCCAGGCAGCCTACCGCGTGGTGACTACAGGCCTTCACGCAGGCGCCGCAACCGATACAGCGATCGGCAGTGAAGCGCATTTTCGCCACGCCAATAATTCCCAGATCGGCCATTGACGCCTTCGCGCAATCATTCGGGCAGCCAACGATGACCGTTTTGAGATGATAAGGGCTGGGATAGACCAGTTTTTCAAGACGACGGGACAGACCGGTCGTGTCAGTGTTGGCTTTCTGGCAAATGCGGTTCCCCTGACAGGCGACAATATTTCGCCCGCCAATAGCGAGATAGCCCGCTTTGGTATCCTCAACCTGGACGTCGCACAGTTCTATTTCAATCTCGCGAAGAAACGGTTCCAGCGCGGCGTTCACGTTGTCGATATCTTCGTAACGGATACCCGGCATCGCCAGCTTCTGGCGGGTAGTGAGGTGAATTTGTCCGTTGCCCCAGGTTTCGGCGATGTCACGCGCCACCGTCAGCAAATGCGCGGGCAAAATACCGCCGGGAATGCGGACGCTGATCATGGCTTCGCCGCGCACTTTTGACAGGCGATATTCGTTTTTCGCACGGGCTTTAATGATATCAATATCAATGCTCATGATGTTCTCCTTAATCGGCAAAACGTTGCGCGACGGCGTAGTTAAATATCGGGCCGTCGGTGCAGACATACACTTCGCCCATACGGCAGTGGCCGCACTTCCCGACGGAGCAGGCCATCCGGCGTTCGTAGTCCACCCAGATTTGCTCCGGCTTGAGCCCTTTTTGCAGCAGCATTTTTACGGTAAAGGTAATCATTATTGGCGGCCCAACGACGATGGCCTGCATGGTGTCGATATCGCTAAGCGTCATGTCGGCAAGCCGATCGGTCACCCGACCAATCTGGTAACGGTCATCAGCCTCGCCTTCATCCAGCGTGAGCACCAGATTATGTTTGCCGTGCCACGTCGCCATTTCTTCTTTGTACAGCACGCAATCGCGATTTTTATAGCCGAGAATCATATCCAGCTGACCAATTTCCTGGGGATTCTCAACGAAATAGCGCATTAAGCCTTTCACCGGCGCGACGCCCGTGCCGCCTGCGACAACCAGTAAGGGTTTATGGCGCAGCGTATCGACCGGATAGCCATTGCCATAGCAGCCGCGTAGCCACACGTTGTCGCCTTCTTTCAGCGTAAAGAGGGCGCTGGTCACTTTTCCGACATTACGAATCAGCAGATCTATCCAGCCGTCGCCGTAGTCGGAAACGGAGATGGGCGCTTCGCCGACGCGCGGCAGCGACACCTCAACAAATTGCCCCCAGTGCGCGGGAAAATCGACGGCCACGCGGAAATTCCACTCCAGCGGCGTGTGGCGAGTAATACTGAGGATGCGGTACGCCGCAGGCAGCAAACTGTGCTGCGGTTTATCATGACAGGAACAATGTGACATGCGTTATGCCTCCTCTGCCAGCGCCTGCCGAACGGCAGCAGTCATTTTGTTGATAATCAAAGAAAATTTGATGTATTGCGGGCAGCGATCGTCGCAGCGGCCGCAGCCGACGCACATATGTTCAATGCCGTTGCGCGCTTTGTAGTCATTGACCTTATGCAGGGCGCGGTAGCGCAGACGCTCGCCGGGTTTTTCGCGAAAACCATGACCGCCGGCCATGTCGCTAAAGCCCGGCACCATGCAGCTTGCCCACTGGCGGCGGCGTTCGCCGCGCTGCTGATTTTCATCATAGGCGACGTCAAAGACGCTATAGCAGGTACAGGTTGGGCACCCGGTAGTGCAGCGGCCACAACTGATGCAGCGGCTGTCGTAGGCGTCCCATAGCGGATGGCGGGTGAGAATGTCGCGAATTTTTTGCGGATCGTGGCAAACGCTGTCCGGCGTGACGACGGTTTCCCGGTTTTCGCTGACGAAAGAGGGGGTATAGTCAGCCTCCTGCCCCAGCCCTTGTATCGCCGCCTCGATAAAGGGATCGCGGATGCTGACAAGCGCGCCCTCATCGCTAAAACGCATGGCGGCGCTATAACAGTCAGTTTTATTGGTACCCATTGAGACGCAGAAACAATTTTCGAAGCTTTCTTCACACTCAATAAGGACGAAACGAATATGCTCCCGTAGCAGTTGATAACTGTAATCGGAATTATTCCCATTTGATAAATACATATAATCCAGCCGCGACATGGCGTTAATGTCGCAGGCGCGGGCAAAGATGATTATCGGGGAAGTGTCTGTCTCGGCAATTTGAATGGTGTCTTTATCGAAATAAAAGAGCGTTTCGGTGATAGGGGCAATAATGGTATTCGGCGACATGTGCGATTTCTCGTGCCAGATGAGATCGCGCCAGCCGCTAATCCGTTGATAAATAATGTTGTCAGTGTCGGAAAAACGTCCGCCGCGAAACTCTGCGGACGGGGCAAACACGCGCCATTTTTTGTTTAATCGCTGGATAAGCAGACTAAACTCGTCAGGCGTAATTTTGATAGCCATCACATACTCCACAGTAATATTCAGGAAAAACAAATGAAAATAAATTGTTATAAAAATCAGTTGAATATTACTGTTACGCTAGCGCTAATCCACCGCCTTCGCTAACGGGAAAAAATGGTTTTTACTATCGGTATAATAAATATATTCTTAATCATAAAATATGCATATATACAGCGTCGCGCTATTTAGCGGATAGCGCGGTCTGAATAAATTTAATCATTGCATCACGGTAAAGGTTTGCATAACGTCCGGAAAAAGCATCAATGTGATCGCCGTCAGGAATGAAGATTTTTTGTTTGGGCTCCCGGGCGAGGGCATACAATTTCTCACTGTCCTGCCAGGGAATAACATGGTCTGCCGTGCCATGAAGAATCAATACCGGAATGGGGCTGACGCTGGCGATATTACGATCCGCGCTATAGCGGTCATCAAGCAAATAGCCGCTGCCCGGGATCATCTGGTTGGCGATGGAGGAATAGGATAAAAACGTTGAGTCGAGGATAATCGCACGTATGCCCGCCTGGTCGGCGTAGCGCATATTAGCGCAGCCTGCGCAGTGTCCTACGGCGGCCAGTACATTATTGCCGCCCAGGCTCTGCCCCAGCAGTACCAGGCGCTCGGGGTTAATGTCGTCGCGATGCCGCACATAATCTATCGCGCTTTTCGTATCGTCCAGTAGCCCCTCTTGTGATGGGGTGCCCTCCGATTCGCCAAAACCACGGTAATCAAACATAAACAGGTTTACGTTGCGTTCTGGCAGCCAACTGACTAACGGCCAGTGCGCCGACATATTTCCGGCGTTGCCATGGACATGAATCACCGTCGCGACGGCGTTTTCCGGCCTGCCGAAAGCAGAAGGAATAAACCAGCCGTGCAGATGCGTACCATCTTTGGCGGTAAAGGTAATGGATTCAGCTTCGGCAGGGGTTGGCCCATAGACTTTATTGTCCGGGTAATAAAAGGCATTGATCGCTACGCGGGGTAGCAGGTAAATACAGACCACAATGATAAACAGAATAAAAAGGGATTTGACGATGCGTCGGGTATGTTGAAGGGTCATGTTCGCTTCCTTGCCGCTTTATGCCAATAGCGGAGCAGGGAGCGATCGTACAAAAACATGCAGGCAAGTAAAGCAATCAGGTTGTGTTTAGGAAAAACGCCTGAAAAGGCACGGCGGATGAGTGGCCCCATCCGCCGAAGAGACTTAGCGCTTCAGCGCATCGCTCAGTTCGTCGCGCATATTCGCCAGCATGGCTTTAACGACGCGCGGATTCCCCGCCACGATATTACCGGTCATCATGTAGTTATGGCCGCCGGTGAAATCGCTGACGATACCGCCCGCTTCACGAACCAGCAGTTCGCCCGCGGCGAAATCCCACGGACGAAGGCCAATTTCAAAGAAACCATCGACACGACCTGCAGCCACATAGGCCAGATCCAGCGCGGCGGAACCGGTGCGGCGGAAATCGGCGCATTCGGTGAACAGCTTGCCGATAATATTAATGTAGGTGGTCGCGTATTGTTTGGCTTTGAACGGGAAGCCGGTAGCGAGGATAGTGCCGTCCAGATCGCGCGCGGTACTGCCGCGCAGACGGTAGCCGTTCAGCTGCGCACCCTGACCGCGGGTGGCGGTGAACAGTTCGTTACGCATCGGATCGTAAACGACAGCCACTTCAGTACGGCCTTTAATGCGTACAGCAATGGAAACAGAGAAGTGTGGCAGACGTTTGATGAAGTTGGTGGTGCCATCCAGCGGATCGATAACCCATTGAACATCCTGATCTGTGCCAACGTGCTCACCGCTTTCTTCGGTGATAATAGTGTGTTGCGGGTAAGATTTGCGAATGGTGTCGATAATTACCGCTTCAGCGGCCTTATCTACATTGGTCACAAAATCGTTACTGCCTTTTTGGCTCGCTTCTACAGCGTCCGGAGTTTCATAGTTTTTGGCAATTACATTACCCGCCTTGCGCGCTGCGCGCACGGCGATGGTCAGCATCGGATGCATCGGTCTCTCTCACTGGATGTTAAAGAACGGGAAAACGGCGCAGAGTATAGCAGCGAGATCGGAATCTGTCTTGGTTTTATGGTAAGATGTCAGAATAATCTTTAGCTGAAGAAAGACAATGCTGCAAAACATTCGAATTGTGCTGGTGGAAACCTCCCACACCGGCAATATGGGCTCTGTGGCTCGCGCTATGAAAACCATGGGCTTAACCAACCTGTGGCTGGTAAACCCGTTGGTGAAACCGGACTCCCAGGCCATCGCCCTGGCGGCAGGCGCCAGCGATGTGATCGGTAATGCGCAGATCGTCGATACGCTGGATGAAGCGTTGGCTGGCTGTAGCCTGGTGGTCGGCACCAGCGCCCGCTCCCGCACTCTGCCGTGGCCGATGCTTGATCCGCGCGAGTGCGGCTTAAAAAGCGTGGCGGAAGCGGCAAATACGCCGGTTGCGCTGGTTTTTGGTCGTGAGCGTGTCGGGCTGACTAACGATGAATTGCAAAAATGCCATTATCACGTCGCGATTGCCGCTAACCCGGAGTATAGCTCGTTGAATCTGGCGATGGCGGTACAGGTCATCGCGTATGAAGTCCGTATGGCCTGGCTGGCAACGCAGGAAAACGGCGACGCGGCAGATCATGAAGAGACGCCGTATCCGCTGGTGGACGATCTTGAACGTTTCTACGGCCATCTGGAGCAGACGTTGCTCTCCACTGGCTTTATTCGCGAAAACCATCCGGGGCAGGTGATGAATAAATTGCGCCGTCTGTTTACCCGCGCCCGCCCGGAAAGCCAGGAGTTGAATATTCTGCGTGGGATTCTGGCGTCTATTGAGCAGCAGAATAAAGGCAAGTAACCGCGTCAATACCGCACGGAACGCTAAATACCTGACTAATTTACTCAAGTAAATAGTTGACCAAATTACTCGGGAATGTCAGACTTGTCCCTGCTATGCAATACCCCCATTTTACAATAAAAAACCCCGGGCAGGGGCGAGTTTGAGGTTAAGTAAGACATGAGACTGACATCTAAAGGGCGTTATGCCGTGACCGCAATGTTAGACGTTGCGCTCAACTCCGAAGCGGGCCCGGTACCGTTGGCTGATATTTCTGAACGTCAGGGGATTTCCCTTTCTTATCTGGAACAGCTATTTTCCCGTTTACGTAAAAACGGTCTGGTTTCCAGCGTACGCGGGCCGGGCGGCGGTTATCTGCTGGGTAAAGATGCTGGCAGTATCGCGGTCGGCGAAGTGATCAGCGCGGTTGATGAATCCGTTGACGCGACCCGTTGCCAGGGCAAAGGCGGCTGCCAGGGCGGCGATAAATGCCTGACCCATGCGCTGTGGCGTGATTTAAGCGATCGCCTGACCGGTTTTCTCAACAATATTACCTTAGGCGAGCTGGTGAATAACCAGGAAGTTCTGGATGTGTCTGGTCGCCAGCACACGCATGACGCGCCGCGCGCCAGTGGTCGTGCGCAGGACGCTATCGACGTTAAATTACGCGCTTAATTAAAATATTACGCCATCTCTTCTGGCGGCCTCATGCGGTGAATGCCGCGGTCGTCTGAAGGATGAAGCGTAAAAAAGAATTCAGAATCAGGCCGGGACGCGGACGTCCCGTCAACACGGTCGTACATCCAGCCGGTTGCCTGATTCCTTGCATTGAGTGATGTACGGAGTTTAAGAGCAATGAAATTACCGATTTATCTCGACTACTCCGCAACCACGCCGGTGGACCCGCGTGTTGCCGAGAAAATGATGCAGTTTCTGACCCTGGACGGAACCTTTGGGAACCCGGCGTCTCGTTCACACCGTTTCGGCTGGCAGGCTGAAGAAGCCGTCGATATCGCCCGCAACCAGATTGCTGAGCTGGTCGGTGCCGACCCGCGTGAAATCGTCTTTACCTCAGGGGCGACGGAGTCTGATAACCTGGCGATCAAAGGCGCTGCCAACTTTTATCAGAAAAAAGGCAAGCACATCATCACCAGCAAGACCGAGCACAAAGCGGTGCTGGACACCTGCCGTCAGCTTGAGCGCGAAGGGTTTGAAGTGACCTACCTTGCGCCCCAGCGCAACGGCATCATCGATCTCAACGAGCTCGAAGCAGCGATGCGTGACGACACCATTCTGGTTTCCATCATGCACGTGAACAACGAAATCGGCGTGGTGCAGGATATCGCGACCATCGGCGAAATGTGCCGCGCGCGCGGTATCATCTACCACGTTGACGCCACCCAGAGCGTGGGCAAACTGCCTATCGACCTGAGCCAACTGAAAGTGGATCTGATGTCCTTCTCTGGTCATAAAATTTATGGTCCGAAAGGCATTGGCGCGCTGTATGTGCGTCGTAAGCCGCGTATTCGCATTGAAGCGCAGATGCATGGCGGCGGGCACGAGCGCGGTATGCGCTCTGGTACTCTGCCTGTCCACCAGATCGTCGGCATGGGCGAAGCTTACCGTATCGCGAAAGAAGAGATGGAGACCGAAATGGCCCGTCTGCGCGGTCTGCGTAACCGTCTATGGAACGGCATCAAAGATATTGAAGAAGTTTACCTGAACGGCGACCTTGAGCAGGGCGCGCCAAACATTCTCAACGTGAGCTTTAACTACGTTGAAGGCGAGTCGCTGATTATGGCGCTGAAAGACCTGGCGGTTTCTTCCGGTTCCGCCTGTACCTCCGCCAGTCTGGAACCGTCCTACGTGCTGCGCGCGTTGGGCATGAATGACGAGCTGGCGCATAGCTCTATCCGTTTCTCTTTAGGTCGTTTTACCACTGAAGAAGAGATCGACTACACCATTGATCTGGTTCGTAAATCCATTGGCCGTCTGCGTGACCTTTCTCCACTGTGGGAAATGTACAAGCAGGGTGTGGATCTGAACAGCATCGAATGGGCACATCATTAATCGGTATCGGAATCAGGAGAATTTATAATGGCTTACAGCGAAAAAGTAATCGATCACTATGAGAACCCGCGTAACGTAGGGTCGTTTGACAACAACGACGATAACGTGGGAAGCGGCATGGTTGGCGCTCCGGCTTGCGGCGACGTCATGAAGTTGCAGATTAAAGTTAACGATGAAGGTATCATTGAAGACGCGCGCTTCAAGACTTACGGCTGCGGTTCCGCTATCGCCTCCAGTTCTCTGGTAACGGAGTGGGTGAAAGGGAAATCCCTGGACGAAGCGCAGGCGATTAAAAACACCGACATTGCAGACGAACTGGAGCTGCCGCCGGTGAAAATTCACTGCTCTATTCTGGCGGAAGACGCGATTAAAGCCGCTATTGCGGATTACAAAAGCAAACGCGAAGCGAAATAAAATAGAACGTTAACATTGAGGTTTTGTTATGTCGATTACACTTAGCGACAGTGCAGCAGCGCGAGTTAATACCTTCCTGGCCAACCGTGGTAAAGGGTTTGGTCTGCGTCTGGGCGTGAGAACCTCCGGCTGCTCAGGTATGGCTTATGTACTGGAATTTGTTGACGAGCCAACGGCGGAAGACACCGTGTTTGAAGACAAAGGCGTTAAGGTAGTGGTTGACGGCAAGAGCCTGCAATTTCTGGACGGTACACAGCTGGACTTCGTAAAAGAAGGTCTGAACGAAGGGTTTAAATTCTCCAACCCGAATGTGAAAGATGAGTGTGGTTGCGGCGAAAGCTTCCACGTGTAACCGTGTTCCGCTGTTATACCGAGCATTCGTGCTGCAGAAAAGCGGCAAGCGAGTGAATCCCCAGGCGCTTATTTAAGTAAGTGACTGGGGGAACCCGCGCAGACAACGCATCTGCGGCGCGAAGTAAGAAGGTATAACCCCACCGTGGTCGCCTGCGTGTGGGGTTTGTTCTGACAGGCTATCCCTGAGAATGTTATGGATTACTTCACCCTCTTTGGCTTACCAGCCCGTTATCAGATTGACACCCAGGCGCTGAGCCTTCGTTTTCAGGATCTGCAACGCCAGTATCACCCTGACAAATTTGCCAACGGCACTCAGGCGCAGCAGCTTGCCGCCGTCCAGCAATCCGCCACGATCAACCAGGCCTGGCAAACGCTGCGTCATCCTTTGACGCGCGCGGAGTATCTGCTTTCCTTACACGGGTTCGATCTGGCCAGTGAGCAGCATACGGTACGCGACACCGCGTTTCTGATGGAACAACTCACGCTTCGCGAAGAGCTGGACGATATCGAGCAATCAAAAGACGACGTGCGGCTGGAAAGCTTCATCAAACGCGTACAAAAGATGTTTGATGCTCGTCTTCAGCAAATGGTGGAACAGTTGGACAACGCCGCGTGGGACGCGGCGGCGGATACGGTGCGCAAACTGCGGTTTCTCGATAAACTGCGAAGCAGCGCAGAACAACTCGAAGAAAAGCTGCTCGATTTTTAACTGGAATCTAACATGGCCTTATTACAAATTAGTGAGCCTGGTCTGAGCGCCGCGCCGCATCAGCGTCGTCTGGCGGCGGGCATCGACTTAGGCACTACCAACTCTCTGGTTGCGACGGTTCGCAGCGGCCAGGCGGAAACTCTGCCTGACCACGAAGGGCGCCACCTGTTGCCTTCAGTGGTTCACTATCAGCAGCAGGGCCATACGGTCGGTTACGCTGCGCGCGACAATGCCGCGCAGGATACGGCCAACACTATCAGCTCTGTGAAACGCATGATGGGACGCTCGCTGGCGGATATCCAGGCGCGCTATCCGCATCTGCCTTACCGGTTTAAGGCAAGCGTTAATGGGCTGCCGATGATTGACACGGCGGCTGGATTGCTCAATCCGGTACGCGTATCGGCTGATATTCTCAAAGCGCTGGCCGCGCGGGCTAGCGAATCGCTCTCCGGCGAGCTGGATGGCGTGGTGATTACCGTTCCCGCCTATTTCGATGATGCCCAACGTCAGGGGACGAAAGACGCCGCGCGGCTGGCAGGCCTGCATGTACTGCGCCTGCTCAACGAACCGACGGCGGCGGCGATTGCCTACGGTCTGGACTCAGGCAAAGAAGGCGTTATTGCTGTTTACGATCTCGGCGGCGGTACCTTCGATATCTCTATTTTACGCCTGAGCCGCGGGGTGTTTGAAGTGCTGGCGACGGGCGGTGATTCTGCGCTCGGCGGCGACGACTTTGACCATCTGCTGGCGGACTATATTCGTGAGCAGGCGGGAATTGCCGATCGTAGCGACAATCGCGTTCAGCGCGAATTGCTGGATGCCGCGATTACCGCGAAAATCGCCTTAAGCGATGCCGATACCGTTCGTGTTAATGTTGCGGGCTGGCAGGGTGAAATCACCCGTGAAACCTTTAACGATCTCATTTCCGCGCTGGTTAAGCGCACGCTATTGGCCTGCCGTCGCGCATTGAAAGATGCCGGCGTTGATCCCCAGGACGTTCTGGAAGTGGTCATGGTCGGCGGTTCGACCCGTGTACCGCTGGTGCGTGAGCGGGTGGGCGAATTTTTTGGCCGCACGCCGTTAACCGCTATCGACCCGGATAAAGTGGTCGCTATCGGCGCAGCGATTCAGGCCGATATTCTGGTCGGCAACAAGCCGGACAGCGAAATGCTGCTGCTGGACGTGATTCCACTCTCTCTTGGGCTGGAGACGATGGGCGGCCTGGTGGAAAAAGTCATTCCGCGCAACACCACTATCCCGGTGGCGCGCGCGCAGGATTTCACCACCTTCAAAGACGGTCAGACCGCGATGTCTATCCATGTGATGCAGGGCGAACGCGAACTGGTGCAGGACTGCCGCTCGCTGGCGCGCTTTGCGCTGCGCGGGATTCCGCCGCTGCCGGCGGGCGGGGCGCATATTCGCGTGACCTTCCAGGTAGACGCCGATGGCCTGTTGAGCGTCACCGCAATGGAAAAATCCACCGGCGTCGAGGCCTCCATTCAGGTCAAACCTTCCTATGGCCTGACCGATGGTGAAATCGCCTCGATGATCAAGGATTCCATGAGTTTTGCCGAGCAGGACGTGAAAGCGCGTATGCTGGCGGAGCAAAAAGTCGAAGCCGCGCGCGTGCTGGAAAGTTTGACCGGCGCGCTAACTGCCGACGCCGCGCTGTTAAGCGCCGCAGAACGTCAATGCATTGATGATGCCGCCGCACATTTAAGCGCGGTCGCACAAGGCGATGATGTTGACGCCATAGAACAAGCCATTAAAAACGTAGATAAACAAACCCAGGAATTTGCCGCTCGCCGCATGGACCAGTCGGTTCGTCGCGCGTTGAAAGGCCATTCCGTAGACGAGGTTTAACATGCCGAAGATTGTTATTCTGCCTCATCAGGATCTTTGTCCGGATGGCGCAGTTCTGGAAGCTGAGACCGGTGAAACCATTCTTGACGTTGCGCTGCGTAACGGCATCGAGATTGAACACGCCTGTGAGAAATCGTGCGCCTGCACCACCTGTCACTGTATTGTACGTGAAGGCTTCGACTCCTTGCCGGAAAGTTCGGAAGAAGAAGACGATATGCTGGATAAAGCGTGGGGGCTGGAGCCGGAAAGTCGACTGAGCTGCCAGGCCCGCGTTACCGACGACGATCTGGTTATCGAAATTCCACGTTACACAATCAACCATGCGCGTGAGCATTAACAGAGGGTAGTATGGGACTCAAGTGGACCGATAGCCGCGAGATCGGCGAAGCGTTATACGACGCATATCCTGATGTCGATCCTAAAACCGTTCGTTTCACCGATCTGCATCAGTGGATCTGCGAACTGGACGATTTTGACGACGACCCTAACGCATCCAATGAAAAAATTCTGGAGGCGATTCTGCTAGTCTGGTTGGATGAAGCAGAGTAAGTCAAATAACGGGCTGCCCTACGGCGGCCCGTTTGCTAATAAGGAAAATAACAATGACAGAAGCCATGAAAATTACGCTTTCCACGCAGCCTGCCGATGCGCGCTGGGGCGATAAAGCCACTTACAGTATTAATAACGACGGTATTACCTTGCATCTTAACGGTAAAGACGATCTGGGGTTGATCCAGCGTGCGGCGCGTAAAATCGACGGCCTGGGAATAAAACAGGTCGCGCTGACAGGCGAAGGATGGGATATCGAGCGTTGTTGGGCATTCTGGGCGGGTTACAAAGGACCAAAAGGCGTCCGTACCGTAATGTGGCCGGATTTAGACGATGCCCAACGTCAGGAACTGGATAACCGCCTGACCATTATTGACTGGGTGCGCGACACCATTAATGCTCCGGCGGAAGAGCTTGGGCCGGAGCAACTGGCGCAGCGCGCAGTGGATCTGCTGTGCAGCGTCGCGTGCGATAGCGTCACTTATCGTATCACCAAAGGCGAAGATCTGCGCGAGCAGAACTATATGGGGTTGCATACCGTAGGCCGTGGTTCTGAGCGTCCGCCGGTGCTGCTGGCGCTGGATTACAACCCGACGGGAGACAAAGATGCGCCGGTTTATGCCTGCCTGGTCGGTAAAGGTATCACCTTTGACTCCGGCGGCTACAGTATCAAACAAAGCGCTTTTATGGACTCAATGAAATCCGATATGGGCGGCGCGGCGACAGTAACGGGCGCGCTGGCGTTCGCCATTACCCGTGGGTTGAATAAACGCGTAAAACTGTTCCTGTGCTGCGCCGATAATCTGATCAGCGGCAATGCGTTTAAACTGGGCGATATTATTCGCTACCGTAATGGTAAGAATGTCGAAGTCATGAATACCGATGCGGAAGGGCGACTGGTGCTGGCAGATGGTCTGATTGACGCCAGCGCGCAACACCCACAGCTAATCATTGATATGGCGACGTTAACCGGCGCGGCGAAAACGGCGCTGGGTAACGACTACCATGCGCTATTCAGTTTTGACGATACGCTGGCGGGGCGCTTGCTGACCAGCGCGGCGCAAGAGAATGAACCGTTCTGGCGTCTGCCGCTGGCGGAGTTCCACCGTAACCAGCTGCCGTCTAACTTTGCGGAACTGAACAACACCGGCAGCGCGGCGTATCCCGCCGGGGCAAGCACTGCCGCGGGTTTTCTGTCGCACTTTGTTGAAAATTACCGCGAAGGCTGGCTGCACATTGACTGTTCCGCCACTTATCGCAAAGCGCCGGTTGAGCAGTGGGCTGCCGGGGCAACCGGTCTGGGTGTGCGCACCATCGCGAATTTGCTGACCGCCTGAACGGTGTTTTTGTAGGCCGGGTAAGCGAAGCGCCACCCGGCATTTTGCCTGATGGCGACGCCGTGCGTCTTATCAGGCCTACAACCCATATACATAATTTGTGATTCCTATGTCCGAAACTAAAAATGAATTAGAAATCTTGCTGGAGAAAGCGGCGACTGAGCCCGCGCATCGTCCGGCATTTTTCCGTACCTTACTGGAGTCCACCGTCTGGGTGCCGGGCAGCGCTGCCGAAGGCGAGGCGATTGTGGAAGACAGCGCTCTGGATTTGCAGCACTGGGAAAAAGAAGACGGCACGACCGTCATTCCCTTCTTTACTTCTCTGGAGGCGCTGCAGCAGGCCGTGGAAGACGAACAGGCGTTTGTGGTGATGCCGGCGCGCACGCTGTTTGAAATGACGCTTGGCGAAACGCTATTCCTCAACGCTAAATTGCCGACCGGCAAAGAGTTTATGCCGCGTGAAATCAGCCTGCTTCTCGCTGAGGAAGGCAGTCCATTAAGTACGCAGGAAGTGCTGGAAGGCGGCGAGTCGCTTATTTTATCCGAAGTGGCCGAGCCGCCGTCGCAGATGATTGATTCCCTCACTACGCTGTTTAAAACCATCAAACCGGTGAAACGCGCGTTTCTCTGCGCGATTAAAGAACATGCGGACGCCCAACCCAATCTGCTGATTGGCATTGAGGCTGACGGCGATATTGAAGAGATCATTCACGCAGCGGGCAATGTGGCGACCGACACGTTACCGGGTGACGAACCGATCGATATTTGTCAGGTGAGAAAGGGCGAGCAGGGTATCAGCCACTTTATCACCGAGCATATCGCGCCGTTCTACGAGCGCCGCTGGGGCGGGTTCCTGCGCGATTTTAAACAGAATCGCATCATCTGAAGAAAAGAAAGCCGCCCAACAGGGCGGCCTCCTGGCTTACCTGCTCTGGACGTTGAGCGTTACGGGAACAGAATTACCTGAGTAGCTTCTGTCTGTGTGAAGACACAACGTGCCAGAAACAAGAAGCACGACACAAAAGCATCGTACCTTCATGTTGCGGTCCTTGCGAAGACCGCATCACGGCAGCACCGCTGGCGATAATGCCGTGATAGCAGGCACTACGGTGTGCCTGCGCTTACGGCCATGGGTTATCCTCTCCTGAAGCCAGCGCCCGTTTGCGAGACGGCGGAAAGGGCCGGGAAAGATAATACCTCAAATGTTGAATAGTTTCCCGATAAATCATATTGACATTTGCTCCCTTAAAAGGGAGTATTAATCCCCTACGGTGTGCCTGCGTTGCTATGGCAACAAAGCCTGCTGGGAAGGCCGCGAACCGGACCAGCACAAAAAAACCGCTCAATTGAGCGGTTTTTTTGTGGCCTGCTTAAACCGAATTTATGTAGATTCGTTTTACATCAGCCTGAACGGTAGGCCGGATAAGCGTGAGCGCCATCCGGCATCATGTCGATTAATCGCCGAGCGCGTCCAGTTTTGCCCAAAGCTCCTCATGATAATTCTCCAGGTCAAGTAAAGCGGCATCGCGTTTTTCATTCATTTTTTGCTGTGCCTGCCATTGCGGAAGATGTAAATCCTCTTCGGTAAAGCCAATGTCTTTAGCGCCCGAAATAATATTATAGAGATATTCCACCAGGGAAGACTCCGCCAGCCAGAATTCATTACGTTCCATGCGGGCAATAGGGTATTCGCCGTTGGCATCCCGTTCTGTGATATAGATAAAAATGGCCTGATCGCCGACATGATCGATACGAATTAATGCCGGAAGACGGGGATCGTTACTCCAGACAGGCATCAGATCTTCAATATCAATACCTGAGCCATCCATGCCAACGCCGTAATACGCCTCTTCATCAGGAGAGTAAGAATGTATTACTCCCTCTTTATCAATAGATCTTTGTAATGTTTCAATCACAGGCATATTATAATTGCTAAGTAGATCGCGGTCGTAGGCCAGTAGCGCCTTCAGGCTTTCAGGTAACTCAGTGGTTTCCGTATTTTGCGGATCGCGATACTTACGCACTCGCAGACGACTTATTTCCTCAGCAGGCATAGGATTAGGCACCTTATTGCGGTTAACCTTTTTAACCAACTCAATTAAATTAGCGAGTGAAATATCCATTTTCCATCCTTAAAAATTATATTTACAGGAGTTATTTCCTGGTAAAAACCAAAACAGCGGTGATGATACTCCTTATACCCGACGTAAAGTATTTACCGATAAAAAATAGGATTTTATTAAGAGAAAATAATGCCCGTTTGCAGGACAGCGGAAAAGAGCTGAATAAAAACAATGTCTGTAGATCGTTTTACATCAGCCTGAACGGTAGGCCGGATAAGCGTGAGCGCCATCCGGCATGGCAGATATTAAGCGGGTTCAACCGGTAAATCGGTACGCGCGCCCCATTCGCTCCACGCGCCGTCGTAAAGCGTGACGTCAGGCACATCCAGCGTGGCGAGCGCCAGCACCACGACCGCGGCCGTCACGCCGGAACCGCAACTGGCGATAATCGGTCTGTCGAAACTCACGCCGTGGCTGAAAAAAACCTCATTCAGTTCGTCAGTGGTCTTTAATTCGCCCTCATACACCAGTTCCGTCCACGGGACGTTTAGCGCGCCAGGAATGTGTCCGCGCCTCAGCCCCGGACGCGGTTCATCAGCCTGAGCGTTAAAACGCGCCGCCGGACGCGCGTCAACGATTTGTGCGGTTTTTTCATGGCTTGCCAGCAATACGTCGGTGAGACGCACCACGGCTTGCGGCGCGAATTTCGCCTCAAACTCGCCTCCTTCATGCGCTTCCTCGCCTTCGCGCAATAGCCATTCGTCGCGCTGCCAGCCCGCCAGTCCGCCCGCCAGAATGGACACTTTCTCGGCACCGAACGTGCGCAGCATCCACCATGCCCGCGGAGCGGAGAACAGATTGCCTTCATCGTATATGACCAGGTGTTTATCCTGGCGAACACCCAGTTCACGCATGGCCACCGCAAACGCTTCCGGGCGCGGCATCATATGCGGCAGCGGCGATGCGCGATCGGAAAGCGCTTCAATATCAAAAAACAGCGCGCCGGGAATATGTCCGGCGCGATATTCGCCCGCCATATCACGATGTTCCTGTCCTGGCGGCGCCATACGGGCGTCAAGAATCTGTATTTCCGGATCATCAATATGTTCGGCAAGCCAGTCGGCGGCGACAAAAAAGGCGGTGGTCATGGGCATCTCCATTGTTACCTGATTATGGACAAATTGTCGGACGTTTCCCGAAAAGGGACAAGTAGAAGAGGCTGTTTTGGCTGGCGAAACCACATTTCTGCGTAAAATTTTCGCATCATCACAGTAATACGGACTTACACAATAAAATTTCTCGCGCATAATATCTCATCAACCGTTGCTGACAGGCCGTTAAGGCCAGGGATGAAAGATGAAACTTTTACGCGTGGTGGCCTGCATGATCATGCTGGCGCTGGCGGGATGCGATAACAACGATAAAACCGCCCCGACGACTAAAAGCGAAGCGCCAGCCGTAGCGCAGCCTTCGCCCGCGCAAGACCCGGCACAGCTACAAAAGCTGGCGCAGCAAAGCCAGGGCAAAGCGCTCACGCTATTAGACGCCTCCGAAGCGCAGCTTGACGGCGCGGCGACGCTGGTGCTGACGTTTTCAATTCCTTTAGATCCTGAACAGGATTTCTCCCGTGTGGTTCACGTGGTTGATAAGAAAAGCGGCAGCGTTGACGGCGCATGGGAGCTGGCGCCAAATTTAAAAGAGCTAAGGTTACGTCATCTGGAACCTGAGCGCGTGCTGGTGGTCACGGTTGATCCCGCCGTTAAAGCGCTGAATAACGCCACCTTCGGCAAGCCTTATGAAAAAACGATTACCACGCGTGATGTCCAGCCAAGCGTCGGCTTTGCCAGTCGGGGATCGCTGTTGCCGGGAAAAATGGCGGAAGGACTGCCGGTCATGGCGCTTAATGTCAACCACGTTGATGTGAACTTTTTCCGCGTTAAGCCCGGATCGCTGGCGTCATTTGTCAGCCAGTGGGAGTACCGTAGTTCTCTCTCTAACTGGGGGTCCGACAATCTGCTGAAAATGGCGGATCTGGTTTATACCGGTCGTTTTGATCTTAATCCGGCGCGCAATACGCGTGAGAAACTGCTGCTGCCATTAAGCGACATTAAGCCGCTACAACAGGCGGGCGTATATGTGGCGGTAATGAATCAGGCTGGACACTACAACTATAGTAATGCCGCCACGTTGTTTACCCTTAGCGATATCGGCGTGTCCGCGCACCGTTACCATAATCGGCTGGATATCTTTACGCAAAGCCTGGAAAACGGCGCGGCGCAGTCGGGAATTGAGATCGTTCTTCTGAATGATAAAGGTCAGACGCTGGCGCAGGCGGCGAGCGATGCGCAGGGACATGTGCAACTGGAGGCTGATAAAGCGGCGGCGCTCTTACTGGCGCGTAAAGAGGGGCAGACCACGCTGCTCGATCTCACGCTTCCGGCTCTGGATCTGTCGGAATTTAATGTCGCTGGCGCGCCCGGCTACAGCAAGCAGTTCTTTATGTTCGGCCCGCGCGATCTCTACCGACCGGGCGAAACGGTTATCCTCAACGGATTACTGCGCGATAGCGACGGTAAAACGCTGCCCGATCAACCCGTTAAGCTGGAAGTGGTAAAACCAGACGGACAGGTGATGCGTACCGTCGTCAGCCAGCCGGAAAACGGGCTATACCGTTTGAATTATCCGCTGGATATCAACGCGCCGACCGGCTTGTGGCATGTCCGCGCCAACACCGGCGATAATTTGCTGCGGAGTTGGGATTTCCATGTGGAAGACTTTATGCCGGAGCGGATGGCGCTCAACCTGACGGCGCAAAAAACACCGCTGGCGCCTGCGGATGAGGTGAAATTCTCCGTTGTCGGCTATTACTTGTATGGCGCGCCTGCTAACGGCAATACCCTGCAAGGGCAACTTTTCCTGCGTCCGCTGCGCGACGCTGTCGCGGCCTTGCCTGGCTTCCAGTTCGGCAATATTGCTGAAGAGAATCTTTCGCGCAGCCTGGACGAAGTTCAACTGACGTTGGATAAAGGCGGACGTGGTGAAGTGAGTGCTGCCAGCCAGTGGCAAGAAGCGCATTCGCCGCTGCAGGTAATTCTACAGGCCAGCCTGCTGGAGTCTGGCGGTCGTCCGGTCACTCGTCGCGTAGAGCAGGCGATTTGGCCTGCCGATACGTTACCGGGAATTCGTCCACAGTTCGCCGCCAAAGCGGTATACGACTACCGTACGGATACCACCGTTAATCAACCGATTGTCGACGAAGACAGCAACGCCGCATTCGATATTGTTTACGCCAACGCGCAGGGCGAGAAAAAAGCGGTGTCTGGTTTACAGGTGCGGCTCATCCGCGAGCGTCGCGACTATTACTGGAACTGGTCGGAAAGCGAAGGCTGGCAGTCGCAGTTTGATCAAAAAGATCTGGTGGAGGGCGAGCAGACGCTGGATCTTAACGCGGATGAAACCGGAAAAGTCAGCTTCCCGGTGGAATGGGGCGCGTACCGTCTGGAGGTCAAAGCGCCGAATGAGACGGTCAGCAGCGTTCGTTTCTGGGCCGGCTATAGCTGGCAGGATAACAGCGACGGTAGCGGCGCGGCGCGTCCGGATCGCGTCACCCTCAAACTGGATAAAGCGAATTATCGTCCAGGCGACACCATGAAATTGCATATCGCCGCGCCGGTCGCCGGTAAAGGTTATGCGATGGTGGAGTCCAGCGATGGTCCGCTGTGGTGGCAGGCGATCGATGTGCCGGCACAAGGGTTGGATCTCACGATTCCGGTGGATAAAACCTGGAATCGCCACGATCTCTATCTCAGTACGCTGGTGGTGCGTCCCGGCGATAAATCTCGTTCCGCCACGCCAAAACGCGCCGTGGGGTTACTACACCTACCGCTGGGGGATGAAAACCGCCGCCTCGATCTGGCGCTCGAAAGCCCGGCCAAAATGCGCCCAAATCAGCCGCTCACCGTCAGGGTGAAAGCCAGCGTTAAACACGGCGAAATGCCAAAACAGATCAACGTGCTGGTCTCCGCAGTCGATAGCGGCGTATTGAATATTACCGATTATGCGACGCCGGACCCGTGGCAGGCGTTCTTCGGTCAAAAACGTTATGGCGCAGATATTTATGATATTTACGGCCAGGTCATTGAAGGGCAGGGGCGGCTGGCGGCGTTGCGTTTTGGCGGCGATGGCGACGCCCTTAAGCGCGGCGGAAAACCGCCGGTAAACCATGTCAATATCATCGCGCAGCAGGCGCAGCCGATCACGCTCAATGAGCAGGGCGAAGGGGTCGTAACGCTGCCGATTGGCGACTTTAACGGCGAACTGCGGGTTATGGCGCAGGCATGGACAGCGGACGATTTTGGCCGCGGCGAAAGCAAAGTCGTTGTCGCCGCGCCAGTGATTGCCGAGCTGAATATGCCGCGTTTTCTGGCGGGAGGGGATGTGTCGCGACTGGTGCTGGACGTCACCAATCTGACCGACCGTCCGCAGACGCTGAATATTTCTCTCGCCGCCAGTGGGCTACTGGAACTGCTTAGCCAGCAGCCGCAACCGGTTAACCTGGCGCCGGGCGTGCGCACCACCTTATTCGTTCCGGTACGCGCGCTGGAAGGTTTTGGCGAAGGCGAAATCCAGGCGACCATTAGCGGTCTGAATCTGCCGGGAGAAACCCTCGGCGCGCAGCATAAACAGTGGCAAATCGGCGTGCGTCCGGCCTGGCCTGCCTACACGGAAAATAGCGGCATTGCGCTGGCGCCGGGAGAGAGCTGGCATATACCAGAGCAGCATCTGGCCAATGTCTCGCCAGCCACGTTACAGGGACAACTGCTGTTAAGCGGAAAACCGCCGCTCAATCTGGCGCGCTACATTCGCGAGCTGAAAGCGTATCCGTACGGGTGCCTGGAACAAACCGCCAGCGGGTTATTCCCGGCGCTGTATACCAATGCCGCTCAATTGCAGTCGCTCGGTATTACCGGCGATAGCGATGAAAAACGGCGCGCCGCGGTGGATATCGGCATCTCCCGCATACTACAGATGCAGCGTGATAACGGCGGTTTTGCGCTATGGGATGAAAATGGGGCGGAAGAGCCCTGGCTAACGGCCTACGCGATGGATTTCCTCATTCGCGCGGGCGAGCAGGGATATAGCGTCCCGCCGGAGGCCATTAACCGGGGCAATGAGCGACTGCTGCGCTATCTGCAGGATCCCGGCACGATGCTGATTCGTTATAGCGATAATACCCAGGCCAGTACTTTTGCCGCTCAGGCTTACGCCGCGCTGGTACTGGCGCGTCAGCAGAAAGCGCCGCTCGGCGCGCTGCGCGAAATCTGGGAGCGCCGTAGTCAGGCGGCTTCAGGACTGCCGCTGATGCAATTGGGCATCGCGTTAAACACGATGGGTGATGCCAGACGCGGCGAAGAGGCCATTACGCTGGCTCTGAATACGCCGCGTCAGGACGAACGGCAATGGATAGCGGATTACGGCAGTTCTCTGCGCGATAACGCTCTGATGTTGTCGTTACTGGAAGAGAACAACCTCAGACCGGACGCGCAAAACGCGCTATTAAGCTCGCTTTCTGAGCAGGCCTTCGGTCAGCGCTGGCTCTCTACCCAGGAGAACAATGCCTTGTTCCTCGCCGCGCATTCGCGACAGGCCAGCGCGGGCGCCTGGCAGGCGCAGACCTCGTTAGAGGCGCAGCCGCTGTCGGGCGACAAGGCGCTGACCCGTAATCTGGATGCTGACCAGTTGGCCGCCCTTGAGGTGACGAACACCGGTAGCCAGCCGCTATGGCTGCGTCTGGATAGCAGCGGCTATCCCTCATCTGCGCCTGAGCCTGCCAGCAACGTTTTGCAGATTGAACGACAAATACTGGGAACCGATGGTCAGCGCAAATCGCTGTCCTCGTTGCGTAGCGGCGAACTGGTGCTGGTCTGGTTAACGGTAGTGGCCGATCGCAATGTGCCGGATGCGCTGGTGGTGGACCTGCTCCCGGCCGGACTGGAGCTGGAAAACCAGAATCTGGCTGACAGCAGTGCCAGCCTGCCGGAGAGCGGTAGCGAAGTGCAAAATCTGCTTAATCAGATGCAGCAGGCGGATATTCAGCATATGGAATTCCGCGACGATCGGTTTGTGGCTGCCGTCGTCGTCAATGAGGGCCAGCCCGTGACGCTGGTCTACCTGGCGCGCGCGGTAACGCCGGGGACGTACCAGCTTGCGCAACCGCAGGTGGAATCGATGTACGTGCCTCAGTGGCGGGCAACCGGCGCGAGCGAGGGGCTGCTGATTGTGACGCCTTAAATGAACGGTTGGCGTGGTAAACGTGGCCGCTGGCTGTGGCTGGCGGGCGCGCCGCTTTTTATTTTCCTGGCGTTATGGGCGGCGGATAAACTCTGGCCGCTGCCGCTCAATGAGGTCCATCCTGCGCGGGTCGTGGTAGCCCATGACGGTACGCCGCTGTGGCGCTTTGCCGACGCCGGGGGGATCTGGCGTTATCCGGTGACGATTGAAGAGGTCTCTCCCCGTTACCTGGAGGCCCTAATCAATTACGAAGATCGCTGGTTCTGGCAGCACCCTGGCGTTAACCCTTTCTCCGTCGCGCGCGCGGCATGGCAGGATCTTACCGCCGGGCGCGTTATTTCCGGCGGCAGTACGCTGACTATGCAGGTGGCGAGACTGCTGGACCCGCATTCGCGCACGTTCGGCGGTAAAATCCGCCAGCTTTGGCGCGCCCTCCAGCTTGAATGGCATTTGTCCAAGCGCGATATCCTGACGCTGTACCTGAACCGCGCGCCGTTCGGCGGCACGTTACAGGGTATTGGCGCTGCAAGCTGGGCCTACTTCGGCAAGCCACCCGCGCGCCTGAGCTACGCTGACGCGGCGCTGCTGGCCGTATTGCCGCAGGCGCCGAGCCGGTTACGTCCCGACCGCTGGCCAGCGAGAGCTGAAGCGGCACGAAATAAAGTGCTGGATCGGATGGCGGCGCAGGGCGTCTGGCCTGCCGAAACGGTACGCGAGTCGCGTGAAGAGCCGGTCTGGCTGGCGCCGCGTCAAATGCCGCAACTGGCGCCGCTTTTTGCCCGAATGATGTTGAGTAAAAGCCAGAACGACAAAATTGTGACCACGCTGGACGCCGGGTTGCAGCGGCAACTGGAAGATCTGGCGCGGGCATGGAAAGGGCGGCTGCCTGCACGCAGTTCGTTGGCGATGATCGTCGTCGATCATACCGATATGAGCGTGCGCGGCTGGGTAGGATCGGTAGACCTTAATGACGACAGCCGTTTTGGTCATGTCGACATGGTAACGGCGATCCGATCGCCGGGATCGGTACTCAAACCCTTTGTGTACGGTCTGGCGCTGGATGACGGCTTGATCCATCCCGCATCATTATTACAGGACGTTCCGCGCCGCACCGGAGATTACCGCCCGGGAAACTTCGACAGCGGATTTCACGGCCCGGTCAGCATGAGCGACGCGCTGGTACGCTCGCTGAATCTGCCTGCCGTTCAGGTGCTTGAAGCCTATGGGCCGAAACGATTTGCGGCAAAACTGCGTAACGTCGGCTTGCCGCTATATTTGCCTGCTGGCGCGGCGCCCAATCTTTCGCTGATTCTGGGCGGCGCGGGCGCGCGGCTTGACGAGATGGCGGCGGCATACAGCGCGTTCGCTCGTCATGGGAAAGCGGCGAAACTACGGTTACAGCCGGACGATCCGCTGTCGGAAAGACCATTAATGTCGCCGGGAGCGGCGTGGATCATTCGACGAATTATGGCGGATGAAGCGCAACCCTTACCGGATAATGCGCTGCCGCGCATTGTGCCGTTGGCGTGGAAAACCGGCACCAGCTACGGCTATCGCGATGCGTGGGCTATTGGCGTTAACGCGCGCTATATCATCGGCATCTGGACAGGCAGACCCGACGGCACGCCTGTGGTGGGGCAATTTGGTTTTGCCAGCGCGGTGCCATTGCTTAACCAGGTCAATAATCTGTTACTGGCGCATACGGGACGCCTGCCGGAAGATCCGCGTCCGCAGACGGTAAGCCGCGGCGTCATTTGCTGGCCGGGCGGACAGACTCTGCCTGCCGGAGACAGCAACTGTCGCCGCCGGCTGGCGACATGGCTGCTCGATGACAGCCAGCCGCCCACGCTGCTGTTACCTGAGCAGGAAGACATCAACGGTATTCGTTTCCCGGTCTGGCTGGATGATACGGGGCGGCGTGTCGCTGCCGACTGTCCGCAGGCGCGTGCGCATACGTTTATCGTCTGGCCGCGGCCGCTGGAGCCGTGGCTGCCGCCTGCGGAAAGACGTAGCGCCCGCTTGCCCGCGGCGTCCGCTTACTGTCCGCCGCTACAGGGCAGTGATGCCGCGCCGTTAATGCTGTCAGGAGTGAGGGATGGCGCGGTGATCAGGCAATTGCCAGGCCAGGAAAACGTCACGCTGCCCGTCTCGACTACCGGCGGTAAAGGGCGTCGCTGGTGGTTTTTAAATGGCGAACCTGTTAATGGCGAAAATAATCGCCTTTCTTTATTACTCAATATCGCTGGACGTTATCAACTTGTCGTAATGGATGAGTCCGGTCAGGTTGCAGCGGTTAATTTTGAATTAATACGTTAACAACTCTTCAGAATAAATTATGAATTTCATTTAATTTAAAGTTAATGAGAATTATTAATTTTTCCGGAATTACCCTTAATGAGGGAGCTTGATAAATATCAAGAGATCTAACACTTAAAAACGTGAGAATGGGTTTTTATTTGACGAGTCGGATCATGAAAAATATAAAAAGCCAGGGAAATGGCGAACAGTCCACTATTTCCCGCCGCCATTTTATCCAGGCCAGCTCCGCGCTTATTGCGTTACCGTTTGTCTCCTCGCCAGCTACCGCTCAGGTACGCGCTGTGACGGCAACTGAAAACCGGCCTGCGGAAAAAGTCGTTCAGACATGCAGCACTTTTGACTGCGGGGGCAAATGCGATATTCGGGCGCATGTTAGTGACGGTATCGTGACGCGAATTTCAACGCGACCGGATAATGCGCTGGATGCGCAAATGCCGGTGATGCGTGCCTGTGTTCGTGGACGCGCATACCGTAAATTTGTTTATCATCCTGACAGACTTAAATATCCCATGAAGCGCGTAGGAAAACGCGGTGAAGGAAAGTTCGAGCGAATTTCCTGGGATGAAGCGACAACCTTAATCGCCGATAATTTAAAATCGATTACTGAAAAATATGGCCCGGCTTCGCGCTATGTTCATGTTGGCACCGCCGTTTCCGGCGGCACCTTTTCCGGCGATAAAATGGCGCGTCGCCTGCTGAATCTGACCGGCGGCTATCTCGAAAGCTACCATTCTGTGAGTATGGGCAACACGGCGGCCGCGACGCCTTATACTTACGGCACTGCCGCTAGCGGCAGTTCGCTGGATACGCTTCTGGAGACCAAGCTGGTGATTCTGTGGGGCCATAACCCGACGGAGACCATTTTTGGTCATACCAACTATTTCTTGCAGAAGATGAAGCAGAACGGTACGCGGTTTATCGTGGTCGATCCGCGCTATTCCGACACCGTTTCGTCGCTGGCGGATCAGTGGATCCCGCTACTGCCCACCACCGACAATGCGCTGATGGACGCGATGATGTACGTCATCATCAGCGAGAATCTGCACGATCGCGCATTTATTGCGCGCTACGCTATCGGTTTTGACGAAGACTCAATGCCGGAAGGCGTACCGGCTAACGAATCGCTGGTGGCGTATCTGACCGGCGCCAAAGACGGTGTCGTTAAGTCCCCCGAGTGGGCGGAAAAGATCACCCATGTGCCGGCGCAAACCATTCGCCAGTTAGCGCGTGATTACGCGAATACCAAACCCGCCGCGCTGATTCAGGGGTGGGGGCCACAGCGCCACAACTGCGGCGAGCGCACCGCGCGCGGCTCGACCCTACTGGCGACCATTACCGGTAATGTCGGCATCAAAGGCGGTTGGGCTGCGGGTTACGGCGGCTGCGCTAACCGTAAATTCGCCGCGGGTCCGGAGATGCCGGATAACCCGGTAAAAGCCAAAATTTCGGTGATGAACTGGGTGCAGGCCGCAGACGACGCCAGCAAAGTGACGCCGGATATGGGGCTGAAAGATGCCGATAAGCTGGACAGTAACATCCGTATTCTGTTCTCGCTGGCCGGGAACTATCTGGCGAATCAGAACCCCGATCTGCACCAGGCGGTACGCGTACTGGAGGATGAATCAAAGATCCAGTTTATTGTCGCCAGCGATCTGTTTATGACGCCGAGCGCGAAATACGCTGATCTACTGCTGCCGGAAACCAGTTTCATGGAACGCTGGAACATCGGTGAAACCTGGGGCACGGCAAGCTACCTGATGCTCTCTGAAAAACTGATCGAGCCTGAATTTGAGCGGCGCTCCGACTACGACTGGCTACGTGAGGTGGCGGCGAAATTAGGCATTGAGAACGAATTTAGCCAGGGGCGCGATGAGAAAGCGTGGATTGAACACATCTGGGAACAGACGCGCCTGGCGATGCCGGACGAAAATCTGCCGGATTTTGCCACGCTGCAAAAGACCCGTCAGCATCTGTTCAAAAGCGCGCCATTTATCGCCTTTGAAGACAATATTCGCGATCCGGACAATCATCCGTTCCCGACGCCGTCAGGGAAAATAGAGATCTTCTCGAAGCGCCTGTACGACATGCAGCATCCGGAAATCCCGGCGTTGTCGCACTACGTTCCCGCGCATGAAGGCCCGGAGGATGCGCTGGCGAAAGATTTTCCGCTCCAGTTAATTACGTGGAAAGGAAAAAACCGCGCCAACTCAACGCAATACGCTAATCCGTGGCTGATTGAAGTGCAGCATCAGACATTGTGGATCAACCCGCAGGATGCGCAAAAGCGCGGCATTACGCATGGCGACATGGTGCGCATTCATAACTCACGTGGGATTTGCGAAATCCCGGCGGAAGTGACGCCGCGCATTATTCCTGGTGTTGTCGCGATGCAGGCCGGCGCCTGGTGGCAGCCGGATGAGAACGGTATTGATAAAGGCGGCTGTGCGAACGTCCTCAGCTCGGCCCGTATTACCGCGCTGGCGAAGGGAAATTCACATCAAACCATGCTGGTGGAGGTGGCTAAAGCATGAGTCAGTTTACACATTACCCGCCGGTGAGCGATAAACAACTGGGGTTTTTCATCGACTCCTCACGCTGCTCCGGTTGTAAAGCCTGCCAGGTGGCCTGCAAAGACAAAAACAATCTGGAAGTAGGCCGTCGTTTCCGCCGCGTCTATGAAGTCAAGGGCGGAAGTTTCATCCCGACCGGGCAGGGCGGGGTCAGCAATAACGTATTTGCTTATACGCTTTCCATTTCCTGCAACCACTGTGCGGACCCTGTCTGCACCAAAAATTGCCCGACTACCGCTATGCATAAACGCCCGGGCGACGGCATCGTGCGCGTTGATACCGACAAATGCGTCGGCTGTGGCTATTGCGCCTGGTCCTGCCCTTACGGCGCGCCGCAGCTTAACGAGCAGACCGGCCAAATGTCCAAGTGCGACATGTGCGTTGATTTACTGGCGAAAGGTGAACCGCCCGTCTGTGTTGCGACCTGTCCGCTGGAGGCCATCAAGTTTGGCCCGATTGATGAACTGCGCGCGAAGTACGGTAGCGTATGCGACGTTAACGGGCTGCCAGATTCATCCATAACCAAACCTAATCTGGTTGTCAAAGCGCATCAGGGCGCAGAAAAAGAGGGTAAACGCCATGCATGAGTTACCGCTGCTGATTTTTACGCTCTGTTTGCAAGGGTCCGTGGGCGTGACAGTGTGGCTGGCGTTGGGCCGCCAGTACGCCGTAGAGGGACGCGTGCCTGCACGCGGCGCGCTTCCCGCGATGGCGGGGGCGTTTGTACTGGCCTGCGTAGGGCTGCTTGCTTCAGCGCTGCACATGGGCTATCCGCTGAATGCGCTAAATGCGTTACGTCATGTCGCCAGTTCGTGGCTGAGTCGCGAAATCGTCTTTGCCAGCCTTTATCTGGCGGCGCTGGGACTGGGGGTTGTGCTGCTATTTTTCCGAAAGCCAGGCTGGCAGCCGCTGCTGGCGCTGGCGGCAGCGTTCGGGCTGGTGGATGTATTCTGCATGGCGCAGGTTTATATCCATGCCTCGGTGGCGACCTGGCAGCATAGTAACACGCTGGCGCTGTTCTTTGGCACGTCAGGCATTATCGGCTCGGTAGTCATTGCGCTGGCTTATCTGCGCAACGCTGGCGCCGCAATGCGCTGCGCTGTGGTGGTGGTCGCACTGATGGTGCTGATTCGCCTGATCATGCAGCCGCTATGGCTGGCGGATATTAATGTGGTAGATACGACGGTCGTCACTTTCCCGCATCATCCGCTACAGGCGCTGGCGCAGTTGCGCGACATCTATCTTCTCGGCTGGTGTGTCTCAGCGGCGGGAATGCTCTGCTTTGCCGCAGGCGGTCTGCGAAACGCCAGAGGAACTCTGGTGGCGGGCAGCGTATTGCTGCTTCTCGGCGAGATTATGCTGCGCTACGTCTTCTTTAGTATTGGATGATGGTTAACCTGACGATCGATCCGGCGGTAGACGTGACGCAGGCCTGCGTCCGTCGTCGCTTTCGTTTTTCTTCCTGCCGCGCTTGCGCCGATGTTTGTCCGGCGCAGGCGTTTTCGCTGGCGCAGGGGCAGGTCAGCATAGATACGACGCGCTGCATAGCCTGTGGCGACTGTCTGTTTGTCTGTCCTGTTGACGCCATTACCGGTATCAAACCGGTTAAACGCTTTGTGCAGGGGGATACGTTGGTGGGGCCGTTTTCGCTACAGGCGCCAACGGTCGATGAACTGCTTCTCTGGCATAGCCAGTACGGTATTCGCTTTATTGATATTGCGGTGGAGCGATCGGCGCAGTGGCTGATGGCGCTGGCGGGGCTAAATTTAGCGCTGCGCCGCTACGGCGAGCCGGGCTGGTCTTTCAAACACGTTGTCGGCGCGGAGATTAACGCCTCGCGGCGCACTCTGTTTCATGTTCCGCGCGACGCCATTACCCCGGGCGCCGTCGAGCCGGGGAAACGGCGTCTCAGACAGGCGTTTTCCGCGTTCAGCGAATGCGTACCCGAAATCAGTCCGCAAGAGTGCAGGATGTGCGGCGCCTGCTGGCGAAGCTGCCCGGAAAACGTTATCCAGTTTGACGACAATACCCTGACGATAGCGGCGGCGCGTTGTACGGGATGCGGCGGCTGTGCGGCGGTATGTCCGCATCAGGCGCTGCGGCTGCGGTTTGACGTGGAACCCGCCTCAACGCGGCATAGTGCGGCGTATACGCTCACCTGCGAAAGCTGCAAACGTACTTTCCATGCTCTCACGCCTGAACACACGCACTGCGTGCTGTGTCAGTCCCCTGAGTTTGCTGTGCGCCTTTAACTTTTGTTGCTAATGCTCATTTTATTTTAAAAAAATGTTACCTGCATCCATAGGCAATTGATGGGATGCTCTTTATAATCCGCGCCTGACATAACAACAGAACATATTTCAGAGGTAAACATGGCTATTGAACGGACTTTTTCCATCATTAAACCCAACGCGGTGGCAAAAAACGTTATTGGCAGCATCTTTGCGCGCTTTGAAGCTGCAGGGTTCAAAATTGTTGGCACTAAAATGCTGCACCTGACCGTTGAGCAGGCGCGCGGCTTCTATGCTGAGCACGACGGCAAGCCGTTCTTTGACGGTCTGGTGGAGTTCATGACCTCTGGCCCTATCGTGGTATCCGTGCTGGAAAGTGAAAATGCGGTACAGCGTCACCGCGATCTGCTTGGCGCCACCAATCCGGCGAACGCGTTGGCGGGTACGCTGCGCGCCGACTACGCTGATAGCTTAACTGAAAACGGCACCCACGGTTCGGATTCGCTGGAATCCGCGCAGCGCGAAATCGCCTTTTTCTTCGGTGAAGGCGAAGTGTGCCCGCGCACCCGTTAATCTCCTTCGTCTTTCACGCTGTAAATGCGTTGGCGATAAATTATCGGTTCAAATATTATTTTCGCTAATGCCGCGTGCAGACGTGGCATCCTTACGCCAGAATTTGTACAATGCAGCGCCCCCGGATGAGCAGTAGCTTACCGGGGCGTTTCTTTTTTCAACCCTCCAGGGGCCATAACGTGTAATAACGAGGCCGGAATAGCATATGTCTGAACAAATTGTCACACCTGAAAGCAGTACCCCGGTAGTTCTTAACAACGAAACGAAAATCAACCTGCTGGATCTCAACCGTCAGCAGATGCGCGAGTTTTTTAAAAACTTAGGTGAAAAGCCTTTCCGCGCCGATCAGGTGATGAAATGGATGTATCACTATTGCTGCGATAATTTTGATGAGATGACCGACATCAACAAAGTGTTGCGCGGCAAATTAAAAGAGGTCGCGGAAATCCGCGCGCCGGAGGTCGTTGAAGAGCAGCGTTCCTCAGATGGCACCATTAAGTGGGCGATTGCTGTCGGCGATCAGCGCGTTGAAACGGTCTACATTCCGGAGGACGACCGCGCTACGCTGTGTGTCTCTTCACAGGTAGGGTGCGCGCTGGAGTGCAAATTTTGTTCAACTGCGCAGCAGGGCTTTAACCGCAACCTGCGCGTATCGGAAATTATCGGTCAGGTCTGGCGGGCGGCGAAAATCGTCGGCGCGGCCAAAGTCACCGGCCAGCGTCCGATCACTAACGTGGTCATGATGGGGATGGGCGAGCCATTGCTTAACCTGACCAATGTCGTACCGGCGATGGAAATTATGCTCGATGACTTTGGTTTCGGCCTGTCCAAACGTCGTGTCACGCTCTCAACGTCCGGCGTGGTGCCTGCACTGGATAAACTGGGCGATATGATAGACGTTGCGCTGGCTATCTCCTTACATGCGCCGAATGACACTATTCGCGACGAAATCGTCCCGATCAACAAAAAATACAATATCGAAACGTTCCTGGGCGCGGTTCGCCGCTATCTGGAGAAATCCAACGCCAATCAGGGGCGTGTGACGATTGAATACGTGATGCTTGACCACGTCAACGACGGCACTGAACACGCGCATCAACTGGCTGAGCTACTAAAAGAGACGCCTTGTAAGATTAATCTTATTCCGTGGAACCCGTTCCCTGGCGCGCCGTATGGCCGCAGCTCTAACAGCCGTATCGATCGCTTTTCTAAAGTTTTGATGAGTTATGGTTTCACGACCATCGTACGCAAGACGCGTGGCGATGACATTGATGCGGCGTGCGGACAGTTGGCAGGCGATGTGATTGACCGTACTAAACGTACCCTGCGTAAGCGTATGCAGGGAGAGGTGATTGACATCAAGGCTATTTGATAGCAGTTGCGCCACGGTGCATTCATTATATCGTGGCGCAATGTCAGTTGAATAATGTCTGGCGTTGTACTTGTCTGGTCAATAATAACGGTGCGTTTTTGTCGACTTTAAGGCAGTATGTAATGGTGCAACAAGAGTTTAGCCTTGTGTCTTAGCGGTTTTGTCATCTGCGGCCTGACAGGCTTATACTGTCTGACTAAGGTTAACTAACCTGATGTTTCGCGGTGTGGGCGGGCATTACGGCTCGTCGGCGCCTGAATCCTAATTTACACGTACCTGTAGCTGTAGCGAATGAATACTGAAGCCACGCACGACCAAAATGAAGCACAAACCACCGGCGTTCGTCTGCGCAATGCCCGTGAACAACTCGGACTCAGCCAGCAGGCTGTCGCTGAGCGACTTTGCCTGAAGGTTTCTACGGTACGCGATATTGAAGAAGATAAGGCGCCGTCCGATCTTGCTTCAACCTTCCTGCGTGGATATATCCGTTCATATGCGCGTCTGGTGCATGTTCCAGAAGAGGAACTGTTGCCGGGGCTGGAAAAGCAGGCCCCGCTGCGCGCCGCCAAAGTTGCTCCGATGCAGAGTTTCTCATTAGGAAAGCGTCGTAAAAAACGCGACGGCTGGTTAATGTCTTTTACCTGGCTGGTACTGTTTGTGGTCGTAGGGCTGACCGGCGCCTGGTGGTGGCAGAACCATAAGGCGCAGCAGGAAGAGATCACGACAATGGCCGATCAAAGCACGGCTGAACTGAACGCAGATAAAGACAGCGGCCAAAGCGTACCGCTGGACACCCGTGACGCGACAAGCCAGGATACGACGCCAGCGCAAACGGCTCCTGCGGCGCCGGTTGATTCGACGACGGCGACGCAAACGCCAGCGCCAACGGCGGCGGCGACGCAAAATACGGTAGTCGCGCCTTCGCAGGCGAATGTCGATACGGCTGCGACATCTGCCGCGCCAGCGGCAACGGAAACGCCGTCCGCGCTGCCGACCAGTCAGGCTGGCGTAGCGGCGCCTGCTGCCGATCCGAATGCGCTGGTGATGAATTTTACCGCTGACTGTTGGCTCGAAGTCACTGACGCCACGGGTAAGAAGCTGTTTAGCGGTATGCAGCGTAAAGATGGCAATTTAAACCTAACCGGTCAGGCGCCTTATAAACTTAAAATTGGCGCGCCGGCCGCGGTGCAGATCCAGTATCAAGGAAAACCTGTCGATCTGAGCCGCTTTATCAGAACTAATCAGGTTGCGCGTCTGACCCTTAATGCCGAACCAACACCGGCGCAGTAACAGACGGGTAACGCGGGAGATTTTTCATGCATAACCAGGCTCCGATTCAACGTAGAAAATCGACACGTATTTACGTTGGGAATGTGCCAATTGGCGATGGCGCCCCCATCGCCGTCCAGTCGATGACTAACACGCGTACCACTGACGTGGAAGCGACGGTTAATCAGATCAAAGCGCTGGAGCGCGTTGGCGCAGACATTGTTCGTGTTTCTGTACCGACAATGGACGCCGCCGAAGCGTTCAAGCTCATCAAACAGCAGGTTAGTGTCCCGCTGGTTGCCGATATTCACTTCGACTACCGCATTGCGCTGAAGGTGGCGGAATACGGCGTTGACTGCTTGCGTATCAACCCCGGCAATATCGGTAACGAAGAACGCATTCGTATGGTGGTGGACTGCGCGCGCGACAAAAACATCCCTATTCGTATCGGCGTAAATGCCGGATCGCTGGAAAAAGATCTGCAGGAAAAATACGGTGAGCCGACGCCGCAGGCGCTGCTGGAATCAGCCATGCGCCATGTCGATCATCTCGATCGTCTCAACTTTGATCAGTTCAAAGTGAGCGTAAAAGCGTCCGATGTATTCCTTGCCGTTGAGTCTTATCGTTTATTGGCTAAACAGATCGATCAGCCGCTGCATCTGGGGATCACCGAAGCGGGCGGCGCGCGTAGCGGGGCGGTCAAGTCGGCGATCGGTTTAGGTCTGCTGTTATCGGAAGGCATCGGCGACACGCTGCGTGTATCGTTGGCGGCCGACCCGGTGGAAGAGATCAAAGTCGGTTTCGATATCCTCAAGTCGCTGCGCATTCGCGCGCGCGGCATCAATTTCATCGCCTGCCCGACCTGTTCTCGCCAGGAGTTCGACGTTATTGGCACGGTGAACGCGCTGGAGCAGCGTCTGGAAGATATCATCACCCCGATGGACGTCTCGATCATCGGTTGCGTAGTGAACGGGCCTGGCGAAGCGCTGGTATCGACGCTGGGCGTGACGGGCGGCAATAAGAAAAGCGGCCTGTATGAAGACGGCGTGCGTAAGGACAGACTCGACAACGACGATATGATCGCGCAGCTTGAATCCCGTATTCGCGCGAAAGCAAGTCAACTTGACGAAGCGCGTCGGATTGACGTGCTGCAGGTTGAAAAATAAGAACGTGATGGGAAGCGGCGCGCTTCCCGTGTATGATTGAACCCGCATGGCTCCCGGTTCGTTCGGGGAAGCGCTGAGGGTTCATTTTTATATTCAGAAAGAGAATAAACGTGGCAAAAAACATTCAAGCCATTCGCGGCATGAACGATTATCTGCCTGGCGAAACCGCCATCTGGCAGCGCATTGAAGGCACACTCAAAAACGTGCTCGGCAGCTACGGTTACAGTGAAATCCGCTTGCCGATTGTAGAGCAGACCCCGTTATTCAAACGCGCGATCGGTGAAGTTACTGACGTGGTTGAAAAAGAGATGTACACCTTTGAGGATCGCAACGGCGATAGCCTGACATTGCGCCCTGAAGGTACGGCGGGCTGTGTACGCGCCGGCATCGAACATGGTCTCCTGTACAATCAGGAACAGCGTTTGTGGTATATCGGCCCGATGTTCCGTCATGAGCGTCCGCAAAAAGGCCGCTACCGTCAGTTCCATCAGCTAGGCGCCGAAGTCTTCGGCTTACAAGGCCCGGATATTGACGCGGAGCTGATTATGCTGACCGCACGCTGGTGGCGCGCGCTGGGCATCGCTGAACACGTTAGCCTGGAGCTGAACTCTATTGGTTCGTTAGAGGCGCGTGCGAACTATCGCGATGCGCTGGTCGCATTCCTCGAACAGCATCAAGAGACGCTGGACGAAGACTGCAAACGCCGCATGTATACCAATCCGCTGCGCGTGCTGGATTCCAAAAATCCGGACGTACAGGCGCTGCTCAACGACGCGCCCGCTCTCGGCGACTATCTCGATGACAATTCACGCGAGCACTTTGCCGGCCTGTGTAAATTGCTGGACGCGGCGGGGATTGCCTACACCGTCAACCAGCGTCTGGTACGCGGTCTTGATTACTACAACCGCACCGTATTTGAATGGGTAACAAACAGTCTGGGGTCACAAGGCACCGTCTGTGCGGGTGGTCGTTATGACGGTCTGGTGGAACAACTGGGCGGTCGCGCTACCCCGGCAGTGGGCTTTGCGATGGGCCTGGAACGACTTGTTTTGTTAGTTCAGGCAGTTAATCCGGAATTTATTGCCTCTCCTGTTGTCGATATATACCTGGTGGCTGCCGGCGCACAAACGCAGTCTGCGGCAATGACGCTGGCGGAGCGGCTGCGCGATGAAATGCCAGGCGTGAAGCTAATGACAAACCACGGCGGCGGCAACTTTAAGAAACAGTTTGCCCGCGCCGATAAGTGGGGTGCCCGTATTGCACTGGTTCTTGGCGAATCTGAAGTCGCCGATGGGACTGTTGTAGTGAAGGATTTGCGCTCCGGTGAGCAAACGGCAGTGGCGCAGGACAGCGTCGCCGCGCATTTGCGCACTTTATTGGGCTAAGGAGAAGGACAGCGTGGAAATTTACGAGAACGAACACGACCAGGTGGATGCGATTAAACGCTTCTTTGCCGAAAACGGCAAAGCGCTGGCTGTCGGAGTGATTTTAGGGGTTGGCGCGCTGGTTGGCTGGCGTTACTGGAGCAGCCATCAGACGGAGTCCGCGCGTGCTGCTTCTCTGGCGTATCAAAATGCGGTGACGACGGTAAGCGCCGATAAGCCGGATAGCATTCCCGCCGCTGAAAAATTCGCGGCTGAGAATAAAAATACCTATGGTGCGCTGGCGTCTATGGAACTGGCGCAGCAGTTTGTGGATAAGAATGAACTTAAAAAAGCCGAAGCCCAGTTGCAGCAGGGGTTGGCGGCCACCAGCGATGAAAATCTCAAAGCGGTGATTAATCTGCGTCTCGCTCGCGTTCAGTTGCAGCTTAAGCAAGCTGACGCCGCGCTGAAAACTCTGGATGCCGTTAAAGGCGAAGGATGGACGGCAATTGTCGCTGATTTGCGCGGCGAAGCGTTGCTGAGTAAGGGTGATAAAAAAGGCGCGCGCAGCGCATGGGAAGCGGGCGTCAATAGCGATGCTTCTCCGGCGTTGAGCGAAATGATGCAGATGAAAATCAATAATTTGTCCATCTGAGAGGGACCCGATGCAATTGCGTAAATTACTTCTGCCAGGGTTGCTTTCCGTTACCCTGCTCAGCGGCTGTTCACTGTTTAGTGGCGAAGAAGATGTCGTCAAGATGTCTCCATTACCGCAAGTTGAAAACCAGTTTACTCCGACCACTGTCTGGAGCACCTCTGTCGGTAACGGAATTGGCGACTTTTATTCTAACCTTCATCCGGTAATGGTAGATAACGTGGTCTATGCAGCCGATCGCGCGGGCGTGGTAAAAGCGCTCAATGCGGATGATGGCAAAGAGATCTGGTCTGTGAATCTGGGCGAGAAAGACGGCTGGTTCTCTCGTTCGTCCGCGCTGTTGTCCGGCGGCGTCACGGTCGCGGGCGGTCACGTCTATATCGGCAGTGAAAAGGCCGAGGTTTATGCGCTGAATACCAGCGACGGCACCACAGCATGGCAGACGAAGGTCGCAGGCGAAGCGTTGTCTCGTCCGGTTGTCAGTGATGGAATCGTCCTTATCCATACCAGCAACGGTCAGTTGCAGGCGCTAAATCAGGCGGATGGCGCCATTAAATGGACGGTGAACCTGGATATGCCTTCGCTGTCGCTGCGCGGCGAATCTGCGCCGGCAACCGCGTTCGGCGCGGCTATCGTTGGTGGTGACAATGGTCGCGTCAGCGCCGTGTTGATGCAACAAGGCCAGATGATTTGGCAACAGCGTATCTCCCAGGCCACTGGCCCAACGGAAATTGACCGTCTGAGCGACGTCGATACCACGCCGGTTGTGGTAAACGGCGTCGTTTACGCGTTGGCGTATAATGGTAACTTAACGGCGCTGGATCTGCGCAGTGGTCAGATTATGTGGAAACGCGAGTTGGGTTCGGTCAATGACTTTATCGTCGACGGCGACCGTATCTACCTGGTCGATCAGAACGATCGCGTGCTGGCGCTGACCACTGACGGCGGCGTAACGCTGTGGACGCAAAGCGATCTGCTGCACCGTTTGCTGACCTCCCCGGTGCTGTATAATGGTGATTTAGTCGTCGGCGATAGCGAAGGTTATCTGCACTGGATTAATGTTGATGACGGGCGTTTTGTGGCCCAACAAAAAGTAGACAGTTCCGGTTTTCTGACCGAACCGATGGTGGCGGATGGTAAACTGCTCATCCAGGCCAAAGACGGTACGGTCTACGCGATTACGCGTTAATCGTCACGGTTGTGCGTTTTAAAAAACGGCTCCTGGTGTAGGGGCCGTTTTCCTGTTTTTAACAATGGCGCAAAATGCGCGCGTTGTCTGATGATTTTTTTAATGAGGCTTTAAACATGGTACCTGTGGTCGCGCTTGTCGGGCGCCCTAACGTCGGAAAATCCACGCTATTTAACCGTCTGACCCGCACCCGAGATGCGCTGGTTGCGGATTTCCCGGGTCTGACTCGTGACCGTAAGTACGGTCGTGCGGAAGTTGAAGGCCGCGAGTTTATCTGTATCGACACCGGCGGTATTGACGGCACCGAAGACGGCGTCGAAACGCGGATGGCGGAACAGTCGCTGCTGGCGATTGAAGAAGCGGATGTGGTGTTATTCATGGTAGATGCGCGCGCTGGACTGATGCCAGCCGATGAAGCGATTGCCAAACATCTGCGTTCCCGTGAAAAACCGACCTTCCTGGTGGCGAATAAAACGGATGGTCTCGATCCCGATCAGGCGGTTGTCGATTTTTACTCGCTGGGATTAGGCGAAATTTACCCTATCGCCGCCTCACATGGTCGCGGCGTATTGAGCCTGCTGGAACATGTGCTTCTGCCGTGGATGGATGATGTCGCGCCGCAGGAAGAGGTGGATGAAGACGCGGAATACTGGGCGCAATTCGAGGCGGAACAAAATGGCGAAGAAGCGCCGGAAGATGATTTTGACCCGCAAAGCCTGCCGATAAAGCTGGCGATTGTCGGTCGCCCGAACGTAGGTAAGTCCACACTCACTAACCGTATTCTCGGCGAAGAGCGCGTGGTGGTATACGACATGCCGGGCACCACTCGCGACAGCATTTATATCCCGATGGAACGCGACGAGCGGGAATATGTGCTGATTGACACGGCGGGGGTGCGTAAGCGCGGAAAAATCACCGATGCGGTAGAAAAGTTCTCGGTGATTAAAACGTTGCAGGCGATTGAAGACGCTAACGTCGTACTGTTGGTTATCGATGCGCGCGAGGGGATCTCTGACCAGGATTTGTCTCTGCTGGGCTTTATCCTCAATAGTGGGCGCTCACTCGTTATCGTAGTCAACAAATGGGATGGCCTGAGCCAGGAAGTCAAAGAGCAGGTGAAAGAGACGCTGGATTTCCGTCTGGGCTTTATTGATTTTGCCCGCGTTCATTTTATCTCTGCACTGCACGGCAGCGGCGTCGGTAACCTGTTTGAGTCCGTACGCGAGGCTTACGACAGTTCCACTCGCCGGGTGAGTACTGCGATGCTGACCCGTATCATGACGATGGCGGTTGAAGATCATCAGCCGCCGCTGGTGCGCGGTCGCCGTGTGAAACTAAAATATGCCCACGCTGGCGGCTATAACCCGCCGATTGTGGTCATTCACGGCAACCAGGTAAAAGATTTGCCAGACTCCTATAAGCGCTATCTGATGAACTACTTCCGCAAGTCGTTGGAAGTGATGGGTACGCCGATTCGCATTCAGTTTAAAGAAGGGGAGAACCCGTATGCGAACAAGCGTAACACACTGACGCCAACGCAAATGCGCAAACGTAAGCGTCTAATGAAACATATCAAGAAAAGCAAGTAGTGCTTTTTCAGTAATATTCCAGGCCTGACAAGCGCAACGCTATCAGGCCTTTCAAGTAAAAGTGAGTCACGCGCCTGAGGAGAATGTTATGGAAATAACCTGCCCCGTTTGCCATCACGCGCTGGAGCGCAATGGCGATACAGCGCATTGCAAGACATGCGCTAAAGATTTCTCGTTACAGGCAATTTGTCCTGACTGCCACCAGCCGTTACAGGTTTTGAAAGCCTGCGGCGCAGTGGACTATTTTTGCCAGAATGGTCATGGTTTAATTTCAAAAAAACGGGTTAATTTCGTCATTTCCGATCAGTAAAACCGCTGTCGACGTTGCGCCGCAGAGCAGAGGCACCGACGTCTTATCCGGCTAAGGGCAAAAGAGTTATTCGATATTCCTGTAATATCAGCATAGTATCCTGCCCGCGGCTATTTTATTATTTTTATTTATTCAACTATTTACAGTGAATATTATTCCAGAAAATTAATATTAGAAATAAATAACAGCCTTCTTTTTATTTATTATATCAATAATATAACTCTGTTTCATATTAAACTTTTCTTTTTAGGAATATATTTAGCCTTGTTAGTTATGATTCCATGTGAATCATCCATATAATATTGTTTCATAGCGGCGTGTTTATTTAACGACAGGGATATCATATGGTGCGAAGGATTCGCATTCTGGTTTTGCTATTAGTGTCTGGAGTATCAGTTGCGGCTTCCGGCGCAGATAACTCTGTATCTGCAAATGATGAAAGCCACTCCTCCCTGCCTGATTTAGCCAGCGAATCCGCGAAAAAAGAAGAACAGGAAAATAAAGGAAAGACCTTTAAAGAACAGGGCGCAGACTACTTTATTAATTCCGCCACCCAGGGCTTTGATAACCTCACCCCGGAAGCGCTGGAATCCCAGGCGCGCGGTTATATTCAAGGGCAAGTCACGTCTTCTGCGCAATCCTATCTCGAAGGTATGCTTTCGCCTTATGGTAAAGTTCGCACCAGTTTATCTATTGGCGAAGGCGGCGATCTGGACGGCAGTTCGCTGGATTATTTTATTCCCTGGTATGACAACCAGAGCACGCTTTTCTTTAGCCAGATTTCGGCTCAGCGTAAGGAAGACCGCACCATTGGTAACGTTGGGCTTGGCGTGCGCCAGAATGTCGGCAACTGGCTGCTTGGCGGCAACGCATTCTATGACTACGATTTTACGCGCGGTCACCGTCGATTAGGTCTGGGAACCGAAGCCTGGACGGATTACCTGAAATTCTCCGGCAACTATTACCATCCTCTTTCTGACTGGAAGGATTCCAAAGATTTCGACTTTTATGAAGAACGGCCCGCGCGCGGATGGGATATCCGCATGGAAAGCTGGCTGCCCTTTTATCCGCAGCTTGGCGCTAAATTAGTTTACGAACAGTACTACGGCGATGAAGTGGCGCTGTTTGGCACCGATAATCTGCAAAAAGATCCTCATGCCGTCACTTTGGGGCTGGAGTATACGCCGGTACCGCTGGTCACGGTTGGTACGGATTACAAAGCTGGTACTGGCGATAGTAACGATTTTAGCGTTAACGCGACCGTGAACTACCAGATAGGCACGCCACTGGCGGCGCAACTCGATCCGGAAAACGTCAAAATTCAGCACTCCTTAATGGGTAGTCGTACCGATTTTGTCGATCGTAACAATTTCATCGTTCTTGAATATCGCGAGAAAGATCCGCTGGACGTCACGTTGTGGCTGAAGGCTGACGCCACCAACGAACACCCTGAATGTGTGATTGAAGATACGCCTGAGGCCGCGGTGGGGCTGGAGAAATGTAAGTGGACGGTCAACGCGCTGATTAACCATCATTACAAAATTATTTCTGCTTCCTGGCAGGCGAAAAACAACGCCGCCCGTACGCTGGTGATGCCAGTGGTAAAAGCGGATGCGTTAACCGAAGGCAACAATAACAGCTGGAATCTGGTGCTTCCTGCCTGGGTTAATGCCGATACCGAAGAGCAGCGCACCGCCCTGAACACCTGGAAAGTACGCATGACGCTGGAAGACGAAAAGGGCAATAAGCAGAACTCCGGCGTGGTTGAAATCACCGTCCAGCAGGATCGCAAAATTGAACTGATCGTCGACAACATTGCCGATACCGATCGCAGCGATCACAGCCATGAAGCCAGCGCGCTGGCCGATGGCGAAGACGGCGTAGTGATGGATCTCCTGATCACCGATTCCTTTGGCGACTCCACGGATCGCAATGGTAACGAACTGGTGGACGATGCCATGACGCCAGAGTTGTACGACAGTAATGATAAAAAAGTCACCCTGGCCCAGACGTCCTGCACCACGGAAACCCCCTGCGTGTTTATTGCCAGCCGTGACAAAGAGGCGGGGACGGTGACGCTTTCCAGCACCCTGCCGGGCACTTTCCGCTGGAAGGCGAAAGCAGACGCCTATGGCGACAGTAACTACGTTGATGTCACTTTTATCGGCGACGACCTGAGCGCGCTGAATGCGCTGATTTATCAGGTCAAAGCCGCCAACCCTGTCAACCTTATCGGCAAAGAAGATAAGCACCCTACAGTCAATAATACCTACCGTTTCCTGCTGTGGCGCGACAAGAATAAAGACAATGTTTTTCAGATGTCCGAGCAGCTCACGGAAGAAGAGATGGCGCTGTACGACTATCAGTGGGAGTTTACCGGGCAAAGTACAAACGGACATACCGGCGCGCTGGCCAACACCATGAATGAAGATCTTGTCCTGCCAGCGACCAATAAAGAGGCGGCGCAGAGATTTACCGCCAATGAGGAAGATGGCGTTCAGGGTTACGGTATACGCGTTACGTATAGCCAGAAATAGCGTCAGCGTTATGGCTGACCAGCCAGCCGCTGAATTTTGAAGAAAAGGAGTGTCTTAATGCAAATGACAGTAAAACGGCGGCTGACGAAGGTCGCTTTAGCGTTAGTCGTTGCCGGATATTGTGCCGCACCCGCGGTGGCTGCAAACGGTAATCTGAAATCGGGCCAGTGGCAGATTGTCAGTGACACAACGGGCACCATTCAGGGTTCGGTGCCGTGGATTACCCGTGCGGCGGATAAAACTGCGGATACCGACAAAGATCACGTGACGGTAACTATCGATCGCGGCTCAAGGACCATTACGACCGAAGGCGATAAGCAGTTTCACGTTGGCGATAAGGTCACGGTGAACTGGGCGATTGGCGATACGGAAGGTGACCTGGACACCGACAACACGGCAACTAAAGCCACCGTGCAATGGGTGAGCTTTAGTGACCAGAATGGCAGCGACCCCAAAGATCTTGGTACTGGTGACAGTTATGAAATCCAGGCCGCTGATGCGGATCGTTATATCGGTATCAAAATCACGCCAACCACCACCACTGGTGACCCTGCCGTGGCAACCGAACTGTTGTTGAAAGACCTGTCGACCAATGCGGGCGGTGGTTCGGATGATGACGAAATTCCGGAAGGTCCGGTGGTGGATGAAAACGTCCATGTGGTTATTCATGAGAAAGATTCGAATACCAACCTGTTGAAGAATACAGGGACGACACTCAAAACGAATACCACCTATCAGGTATTACTGTGGAGCGATAAGAACGGCAACGGCACCTATGATGCCGGTGAAAACGTTACCGACCAGTATGACTACCGCTGGAAATTCGTCGGCACCAGTAAAATTGCAGGCACTGGCACCGGTGGTATCGTTAACGAAAGCTGGAACGATAAAGACCTTGTCATCCCACTCACCAACGCCGATGCGAAAACAGCGTTCGAGGGAGCAGACGGCGGCGTTACCGTGGGTAGCGACGGCGTCCAGGGCTTTAGTTTGTCCATCGACTACAGACGCAAATAAGTTGTCCTCAACATACCACTCCCTGCGGGGAGTGGTATTTTCCGCGCACTTTGCTTAGCCGCACGCTAAGCAAAGTGGGTTGAATAACGGATAGAGCATTAAAACGGGTGGTTATCGCTCATGGAAGAGAATCGACAAGTGAATAAAGTTTTATCTTTCCTGGTGACGTTACTGGTCATGTTTACGGCCTCGATCGCGCCTGCGCAGGCGCTGTTGAAAGGGGGGACCTGGCAACAGCTACATTCGGCTACCGGCGAGGTTAATGGCACTGTGCCCCGCGCTGACGGCGCGGTTATTCCCGTTTATCAGGGAAGTGTGTTGCTTGACCCAACCCAAACCTACGATATTGCGTTCACCGCCATGCCGCGCGATTTTAGCGCTGATGCCACCCCAACCTCGATGCGTGCAGTCAATTCCACTGATACGGAAGGCGATCTCTTTAGCGAGCCGCCCACCATTGCCTGGGAAAATCAGCAGCCGCCGGTAATGAGCCTGGTGTGGGCCGATGCCGCCACGCCCGACACACCGCTCTCGCCGCAGCCGATTCTCAACCAGACCTTTTGCGCTCAAAACCTCGCCGGGCGGCAACTGGTTGCCTGGGCGCAGGTAGAAGATGAAACAACGGTTCCCGCGCTGTGGCTCTACACCAGCACTGGCGTGCCGAATAATGCGATCATTCCGCTGCTTAGCCCAAAAGTGACGCTGAATATCAAACCGGCGGTGAGCGATCCCGTTTCCGCGAGCGGCGATCATTTTGACGCTAATTTTGAAGCCTCGAAAGTCAAAGCTGGGGAGAGCATTACCCTTACCATCTCCACCAAAGCCTGTAATGGCGACGTGGAGCCGAATACCGCTTTCGTGATCCGCCGTGAGGATGCAAAAAACCGCCAGGGTGAGGTCAACAACGCTAACCCGGTGCATGTTGGCGATACTGAGTTGACGACCACGCAAGCGGAATATCATGGTGTTACGGACGGGCAGGGTAACGCCACGGTGGTGGTGACGCAAGAGAACGGTCCAGGGGTAAAAACGCGACTTATCGTCTCTTCGGCTGGCTATCCCACGCTGACCGACAATGTCGACGTCATTTTCACTACCATAACCAGCCCTGACAGTGATAAGGCCAACATGTATGGTCATATGATCGAGAGCGCCACGGCGACGCTGAACGGTACGACCTACACCTTCAACCGGCCAAAACTGGCGGCGGAAACCAGCGGAAATAGCACCGTTGTGGATACCAACGAAACCTGGGCGCTGTTTACCTGGAGCGGCGCTGATAACCATTGCGACATTCTGCCGGATGCCGAACAGTTGGTGCAGCTGAGACATGAGCACAGCACGCTGGAAACCTGGACCGGCTGGCCGGTGTCGGGCGATGCAGAATACTGGTCGTCAACCAAAGATCAGATGAGCAATTACCACGCTGCCGTGCATATGAACAGCGCGTCGGTCATCAGGGCCGCCAACAGCGACACGCTGCTGGTCAGTTGTGTGGATAAGGCCCAGCCTGCGGCACACCCGCAGATTACCCTCTCCCCGCAAGGGCCTTATAAAGCACAAGTGGGGGAATCGATTGATTTAGTGATGACCGTTGTAGATCGGGACACGCAAAAGCCGCTGCCTTATCGCTATATGGAGCTGTTTATTGACCCAGCGAAAAACCGCAAAGGAGAGCATCAGGACGCGTGGGATAACCAACGGGTTACCATCAATTCCGAAGATATGCGCGCCTCGTCGCCGGAGCACTATACCGGTGTGACCGACGCCAACGGTCAGGCACACCTGACGTTAAAACATGACAGCGGCATGGGCGTAGAAACGCCAATCCGCATCGTAATGCCGGATGATGAAGGTGGCAACGTTGAGCTGCCCTTTAGCGTGATTTTCACCGTGATCACTAGCCCGGACGTGGACGGCGCCAGCATGTGGGGCCATATGCAGGGCGTGGTGGATGCAGGCAACCTGTATAAGCGCCCGCAGCTGGCGGTTGAGGCCAGTCATAAAGACGGTCAGTTCAGTGAAAATAATGAAGAATGGGCGACGTTTAATTCAGTCGATAAGGCCACCGCGCAGTGCGGCACTGGCCAGGTGCCAGATCAATCATCGCTTGAACATCTGTACAGTGAGAATGCCAGCGGCAAGATGGAAAGTGAGCACGGCTGGCCGACCAGTGACTTCTTTATTGCGGCGGATAATGACGAGTCGGGAACGGTGCATGTCAACCTGGAAAACGGTAATAGCGGCAAATTTACCAATCAGCCTAACTATCTGACCTGCTCGGCCAATGAAATGGTGGCGGTGCTGGACGTTTACTTCAATGACGACCCGGTGATCAAAAACGCCGACGCCAAAGTGGGTGAACAGATTAAGCTGAACGTTCATTCACGCAACGCTCTCAACGACATGACGATCGCCTACACCGACTTCACCGTCACCATGGCGAACGGCAGGCGGCGCGACGGGCTGACGACCGGCTTTACCGATACCAGCAACGGCGAGATGCAGTTTGACGGAGTCGGCTACGTTGCCGGGCAGGTTTATCACGGGATCACCGACGCCAACGGCGATGCGACCATTATTCTCACCCAAAACAAGGGGGTGGGGCTGCTGACGCCGTTAAGCATCGTGCCTGCCGATTCATACATCAATACGCCAGTTTCTCGCAGTGTGAAGTTTACCGTCGCCACCAGCCCGGATACGCCAGCGGCCAAAATGTGGGGCCATATGGCCGACACCATCACCGTCGGCGATCTGACCTTTGAGCGACCGAAGCTGGCGGATGAAGTTACGCCGGTGCGTACCCAGGATGAAGCCAACGAAACCTGGGCGCGCGTTCTGCACCCTGACGCGGCAGGCAACCCGGACGCGGGCGGTTGTGCGGCGAGTCGCCTACCGCGCATCGACCAGCTTGAGGCGTTGTACAGCGCCAACAGCGGCGGCGCGATGAAAAGCACCCAGGGGTGGCCGACATTGCTTAACTACTGGTCGTCCACCTTCCAGAGCGCCAGCACATGGAAACTGATCTCGCTGTTTAGTGGCAGTGAATTTGCGAACGGCAATGTCTCGATTTATTCCAGTTGTCTTGCCAGCGATAACCCGGTGGCAGCCGCTATCACCATTGAGCCGGTAGACGCGTCGCAATGGTATGACGGCAGCGGCGTCCACGCGGTTAAAGTGAAAAAGGGCGATACGATGCGGCTCAAGGTGACGGTGAAGGATGCCAGCGGTAACCCGATCCCGGAAGCGCCGTTTGTGCTCACTCGCGGCGACGGTTATACCCGCCAGGGCGAGAAACATAGCTCCAGGGAAGGCGACGATCCAGAACAACTGGTAACGCCTGTAGTGATCGACGGCGAATCTCTGGCCTGGTCCTCCACCAAAATGGGGATGCAGGTTGGCACTGACGGCACCCGCATTATCAATGTCACCCGCCCGGACACCAACGGTACCCTGACGGCCCTGATTGCGACGCTTTATGAAAACGCCACCGTGAGCGCCAGTATCGACACCATTATTACCGTTGTCACCAGCCCGGACGTTGACGTCGCCCATATGTGGGGGCATATGCTGCCGTCGTTAACGGCGGCGGACGGTGCGGTATATCAACGCCCGTTGCTTTACAACGAACTGAGCAGTACGACGAATATCTCTCTGTTTACGGAGGATAATGAAGTCTGGGCCGGGTTTTACGGGCCGAATAGTGGGAAAAATAACCCGAACAATTGTGCTGCGGGTTATTATCCTTCCGTTGCGGCGCTGGATTCGCTGTACAGCAAATACCCAAGGCGAACGATAAAAACTGCCCAGGGTTGGCCCATCAACCGCTCTTACTGGAGCGGAATGCGCGGCTGCGGGTTTTGCTGGCTCAGGCGTTGACTTACGTGCTGTTGGCGCTGATTGGCCTGCTTAATCTTATTCTCAAGGGCGAAATTCATCCGCTGACGCAGCCGTTCCAGCACGGCCTGCTGACGGGCCAGACGCAGCTGCGGATGTTGCTGTTGCAAACGGTGATGAAGCTGGGTAAAGCGACGAGTACGGTTGGCGATATAGTAGTCCATCGCCATCTCCAGACGCTGTTGGGCGGACTGGATCTGACGCAACAACTCCTGCTGATTGCGGCTGACAATTTCTGCCGCTGCTGATGGCGTCGGCGCGCGCAGGTCGGCGACAAAATCAGCTATCGTGACGTCCGTTTCGTGACCGACGGCGCTGACCACCGGAATGCGGCTGGCAAAAATAGCCCGCGCCACGCGTTCGTCGTTAAAACTCCACAAATCTTCCAGCGAACCGCCGCCGCGTCCGACGATCAGTACATCACACTCGCCGCGCGTGTTCGCCAGCTCAATGGCGCGAACGATCTGTCCTGGCGCATCGTCGCCCTGGACCGCAGTCGGGTAGATAATTACGGGCAGGGATGGGTCACGACGCTTTAGCACATGGAGAATATCGTGCAGCGCCGCACCGGTTTTCGAGGTGATCACCCCAACGCAGTGGGCCGGGGAGGGCAACGGCTGTTTATGCTGCTGATCGAACAAGCCTTCGGCCTGCAGTTTGGCTTTTAGCTGCTCATATTTCTGCTGCAACAAGCCTTCGCCAGCCGGCTGCATACTTTCGGCGATGATTTGATAATCGCCGCGCGGCTCGTACAGCGTAATATTGGCGCGTACCAGCACCTGCTGCCCGTGCTGCGGACGGAACGTCACCCGGCGGTTGCTGTTACGGAACATCGCACAGCGCACCTGAGCGGTATCGTCTTTGAGCGTAAAGTACCAGTGGCCCGACGCAGGCTGCGTGAAATTAGAAATCTCGCCGCTGATCCATACCTGCCCCATCTCCTGTTCTAACAGCAGACGAACCGTCTGGTTAAGGCGGCTTACGGTAAAAATTGAGGAAGTTTGAGAGGATAACATGTGAGCGGGATCAAATTCTAAATCAGCAGGTTATTCAATCGATAGTAACCTGCTCACAGGGGATCGCAAGCACTATTTGCAAAAAAATGTAGATGCAACCGATTACGTTCTGTATAATGCCGCGGCAATATTTATTAACCTCCCAGGTGAGATATTGCCCATGCTACGTATCGCTAAAGAAGCCCTGACGTTTGACGACGTCCTCCTTGTTCCCGCTCACTCCACCGTTCTGCCGAATACTGCCGACCTTAGCACGCAGTTGACGAAAACCATTCGTCTGAATATTCCTATGCTTTCTGCGGCGATGGACACCGTGACGGAAGCGCGCCTGGCAATTGCCCTGGCCCAGGAAGGCGGCATTGGTTTTATCCACAAAAACATGTCTATTGAGCGCCAGGCGGAAGAAGTTCGCCGCGTGAAGAAACACGAGTCCGGCGTAGTGACCGACCCCCAGACCGTCCTGCCAACCACCACGTTGCATGAAGTGAAAGCCCTGACCGAGCGTAACGGTTTTGCGGGCTATCCGGTGGTGACTGAAGATAATGAACTGGTGGGTATCATCACCGGTCGTGATGTGCGTTTTGTGACTGACCTGAGCCAGCCGGTGAGCGTTTACATGACGCCGAAAGAGCGTCTGGTGACCGTTCGTGAAGGCGAAGCCCGTGAAGTTGTACTGGCAAAAATGCACGAAAAACGCGTAGAAAAAGCGCTGGTGGTTGATAATAACTTCCATCTGCTTGGCATGATTACCGTAAAAGATTTCCAGAAAGCGGAACGTAAACCAAACTCCTGTAAAGATGAGCAGGGCCGTTTACGTGTCGGCGCGGCGGTCGGCGCAGGCGCGGGCAACGAAGAGCGCGTTGACGCGCTGGTGGCGGCAGGCGTTGACGTTCTGCTGATCGACTCTTCTCACGGTCACTCTGAAGGCGTGTTGCAACGTATCCGTGAAACCCGCGCTAAATATCCTGACCTGCAAATCATCGGCGGCAACGTTGCGACGGGCGCAGGTGCTCGCGCGCTGGCGGAAGCCGGTTGCAGCGCGGTGAAAGTCGGTATTGGCCCTGGCTCTATCTGTACGACTCGTATCGTGACTGGTGTGGGCGTACCACAGATCACCGCTGTTTCCGACGCGGTGGAAGCGCTGGAAGGCACCGGGATTCCGGTTATCGCTGACGGCGGTATCCGTTTCTCCGGCGACATCGCCAAAGCCATCGCCGCAGGCGCGAGCGCCGTGATGGTGGGCTCTATGCTGGCCGGTACGGAAGAGTCTCCGGGCGAAATCGAACTCTACCAGGGCCGTTCTTACAAATCATACCGCGGCATGGGCTCGCTGGGCGCGATGTCCAAAGGCTCTTCTGATCGTTACTTCCAGAGCGATAACGCTGCCGACAAACTGGTGCCGGAAGGTATCGAAGGCCGCGTAGCCTATAAAGGTCGCCTGAAAGAGATCATTCACCAGCAGATGGGCGGCCTTCGTTCCTGTATGGGGCTGACCGGTTGTGCTACCATCGACGAACTGCGTACTAAAGCGGAGTTTGTGCGTATCAGCGGTGCGGGTATCCAGGAAAGCCACGTTCACGACGTGACCATCACCAAAGAGTCCCCGAACTACCGTCTGGGCTCCTGATTTTCTTCGCCCGACCTTCGTGTCGGGCGATTTATTTAATCTGTTTCACTTGCCTCGGAATAAGCGTCAATGACGGAAAACATTCATAAGCATCGCATCCTCATTCTGGACTTCGGTTCCCAGTACACTCAACTGGTTGCGCGCCGCGTGCGTGAGCTGGGCGTTTACTGCGAACTGTGGGCGTGGGATGTGACAGAAGCACAAATTCGTGACTTCAACCCAAGCGGCATTATTCTTTCCGGCGGCCCGGAAAGCACCACCGAAGAAAACAGCCCGCGCGCGCCGCAGTATGTCTTTGAAGCAGGCGTGCCGGTATTTGGCGTCTGCTACGGGATGCAGACCATGGCGATGCAGCTTGGTGGTCATGTAGAAGGTTCTAATGAGCGTGAATTTGGTTACGCGCAGGTCGAAGTGCTGACCGACAGCGCGCTGGTTCGTGGTATTGAAGACTCACTGACCGCCGACGGCAAACCGCTGCTGGACGTGTGGATGAGCCACGGCGATAAAGTGACGGCGATTCCGTCCGACTTCGTGACCGTCGCCAGCACCGAAAGCTGCCCGTTCGCCATCATGGCTAACGAAGAAAAACGCTTCTACGGCGTACAGTTCCACCCGGAAGTGACCCATACCCGCCAGGGTATGCGTATGCTGGAGCGTTTTGTACGCGATATCTGCCAGTGTGAAGCCCTGTGGACGCCGGCGAAGATCATCGACGATGCCGTGGCGCGCATCCGCGAGCAGGTGGGCGACGACAAAGTAATCCTCGGTCTCTCCGGTGGCGTGGATTCTTCCGTAACTGCGATGTTGCTGCACCGCGCGATCGGTAAAAATCTGACCTGTGTTTTCGTCGATAACGGCCTGTTACGCCTGAACGAAGCCGAGCAGGTGATGGACATGTTTGGCGACCATTTTGGTCTGAATATCGTTCACGTACCGGCGGAAGAGCGCTTCCTGTCCGCGCTGGCTGGCGAGAACGATCCGGAAGCCAAGCGTAAGATCATTGGCCGTGTTTTTGTAGAAGTGTTCGACGAAGAAGCGCTCAAACTGGAAGACGTGAAATGGCTGGCGCAGGGCACCATCTACCCTGACGTCATCGAATCTGCCGCTTCGGCAACCGGTAAAGCACACGTCATCAAATCTCACCACAATGTCGGCGGCCTGCCGAAAGAGATGAAGATGGGGCTGGTTGAACCGCTGAAAGAGCTGTTCAAAGATGAAGTGCGTAAGATTGGTCTGGAGCTGGGCCTGCCGTACGACATGCTGTACCGTCACCCGTTCCCGGGGCCGGGCCTCGGCGTGCGCGTACTGGGCGAAGTGAAGAAAGAGTACTGTGACCTGCTGCGCCGTGCTGACGCTATCTTCATTGAAGAGCTGCGCAAAGCGGATCTGTACGACAAAGTCAGCCAGGCGTTCACCGTCTTCCTGCCGGTCCGTTCCGTAGGCGTCATGGGCGATGGTCGTAAGTACGATTGGGTGGTCTCCCTGCGTGCCGTCGAAACCATCGACTTTATGACCGCGCACTGGGCGCACCTGCCGTACGATTTCCTCGGTCGCGTTTCCAACCGCATTATCAATGAAGTCAACGGGATTTCCCGTGTGGTGTATGACATCAGCGGTAAACCACCGGCTACCATTGAGTGGGAATGATCCGATAACCCTTTCTGTGTTTTCATGAACAGGTAAAAGTGAATTTAACCCTCTGTTTTTGCAGAGGGTTTTTATTTATATGCATAGATAAATTCTCTGTGTAGCGCACAGCTCCTGACGGCAAATTTGACGTAATCATCGGAAAAGTAAACAGTACGAGAGCGATGGAGTAAGCAGCAGGAGTTCGAGCGAATGCGGCAACGTTTTGTGCTGTCTCAGCTCACTCATAGTTTTCCTCGAATTGCATGCATGAAAGCCAGACTACAATGTCCGCCGTGAGCGAGGAGCGGTCGTCCCATCCAGCGTAAGAACGTAAAAAAACCGCCGTGAGGCGGTTTAGTTGTTCAGTTAGGAAGTGGCGCTTGCGAGTCGTGCTGCAAATCCAATGAAGAACATACCTACCAGCGTGTTTCCAATGGTTGATAATCTACGGTTGCCTTTCAGACGGCTTAGCAGATAAGAGCCGCAGAAAACGAGGAAACCGAAATAAGCGAGAGTAATCGCGAACATTACCGCAGCAAGAATGATAAACGCCATCCAGGAGTGTTCAGCCTGAACATTGATGAACTGGGCGAAAAAAGAGATATAGAACAGTAGCGTCTTTGGATTCAGTAGAGTAACCAGCATTCCGCGCCCGATGATCCCCTTAGCATTAGCTGAAGATTTCTTTTCCTCACTCGTTTCGATAGCGGGCTTAAAGATAGTGCGTATCGTCTGGACACCGAGATAGAAAAGATAGGCAGCACCTGCGTATTTGATGGCGTTAAACAAGGCTGGGGTTGAGCTTATGACCGCAGCCAGCCCACACCATGCCAGCAGAACCAGAAGTACGTCACTCATGAGAATGGAAAATATGGCAGCAAAGCCTCGTTTGATGCCGCTCGTAATGCTTGTTTTAATCACGAACATGGTCTCAGGGCCAGGAGCAAGGACTATCAGTGTCGCACCAAGCAGATACGTCCAGAAATTCACGATACCAAAATCAGCAAACATTTTTACTCCAGCTCTATTGTTTTCAACGAGGTTATTCTAACGTAACAGGCCATAATGAAAACACATCATGGCTACTTTCAATTCAGCCAATGTTCGCTTCTGGCACCAGGCCGACTACGCCTAAAAAGTTTCAGAGCTTACTGGGCTCTTTACAAAACAAATCCTGACGTATGGGACTGGTCACCTTATTCTCCTCCCACGATGGTTATCTTCCTGATTTCGCATTGACGATGGCGGATAGGGCGGAACCGCAGGTAACCTTTGAGTATACATTTATGGTAAAGCACTGCATCGACACAATAGCGGGTTCCTGAAGCGCGTTGAGGTTGAGCCACGTCCGGCTATCGCAGATGGGCTTTACCTTCGCTTTGCAGCAGATCGCGACGCCTTGAGCTTGTCCAGGTTATCCGTGGCGATTCAGATCGCCTAAATCACGTACTCGCCAATCGCAGGTTTCCATCTGCAAGCCATTCTATGTATCTAGAGCCTATCCCACCAGGCGTTATTGGCGCAGCCAGTTTGGACACGGACAGCGCGCTAAAACCGGAGCGTACACGTAGTACGTGAGGATTTTGAGCACTGCCAGGACCAAAATGGCAAGTAAAATAGCCCTAATGGGATAGGCTCTTACTAATAATCATGAAAATATATACCCTTCATACTTCAAGTTGCTTATGTGTTGGCTACGCTCGTTCACCCCAGTCACATAGTTATCTATGCTCCTGGGGACTCACTCCCTTGCCGCCTTTAAGCAACTCGAATTATTTTGGGTATACACCTAATCATATTACCGTTATGATAATAAAAAATGTCCAAATAATGGGTATTTAAAATATAATAATTTTATTTTTTAACTATATAACCAACGTCCAGCTTTAGCACTTTCAACGAGCATACCAACTGTTAGTGTCTTACGCGGATCAGGCTCTTTATTTCCAAAGTACTCTGGATTCAGATAGTTGAGTATGTCAAATCCTTCTGAATCTACATTCCAACGCTTGAAGTACTCTTGTAGAAGTTCTTCACTATCTTCAAAAACGAGTTTAAGATCATCCCTAATACTGGTATCAAGCGTGATGGTTCGCTTTGGCCCACAGAGAAAGTACTTTTTAGTGTTATATTCCTGATCGATAAAATCGATAATTTCTTTCTCAATATCTCTCATTAGAAGTACATCCACTGAATGCGATCTTTAGGAACCGCCACACAATTAAATGTATCTTTAATATCACGCTGGATATCATAAATCGTAGTGAATGTCATAACCCAACCGAGCCAGGGTACATTACGACCAACGAAACGACCTAAATTATTCGTTGAGCTTAGCTGTAATGAGTTGATGGTTTTGCCTGTCAACGTTGGTAATCTGATCCCAGGAGGCAGTTTATAGTTCAACCAATTACTGATGTACTTAGAAGCAATTGATGTTCCTGGCGTTGTCCCACGAGGTTTACCCCTCGTAGGTAGAACTGGTTGCCCTGAGATAACCAGTGCAGCATCAACCGCTGAGATCCCCAGATGATCGCTCACAACGGCGATGGTGATAGCCCACCATAGTTGTTGTGGTGTCAGGTTGGATAACCCGCCGTAGAAGTACGTACCATTCAATGTTTCAGTAGTGTCCATTTACTCACCCCTTCTAACCATGACCAAAAATTATACAACACCCAATCTCTTTGTTCTAACTGGGCTCTTTACAAAACAAATTCTGACGTATGGGACTGGTCATCTTATTCTCCTCCCACGATGGTTATCTTCCTGATTTCGCATTGACACTGGCGGATAGGGCGGAACCTTTGAGTATACGTTTATGGTAAAGCACTGTATCAACACAATAGCGGGTTCCTGAAGCGCGTTGAGGTTGAGCCACGACTGGCTATCGCAGAGATACTTACACAGTTTGAGAGTACCGTAGGCCAGTGCCCGCTGGGATGCCAGATTTGCCCTGAACTTGTGCCAGCTACCGGGAGTTTAACCACGCTGAAGGCTATCGGGTTTTGTATTCGGTTGAGGGAATCTTAGTAACCGCGCATGTGATCTTATCACCCAGGCAGGATATCCCGCGGTTGCTCTTTAAGCGTCTGATCATGGCCTGAACTCATTGAGTGGGATTGTCTTTTGGCGTTAACGCTAAAGCTTCTTTTTTTGCGTGGGCTTTTTTATGTAGGGTGACCCGTCGCTGAACAGCGAAAATACTGTGCGACCAGACAGAAACCTCCGCTCACGCAGAGGTTTTTTTACTGGTCATAAATGATTAGCGAAATCAGTTAAACCAGCCGCTTGCCTTTTCCTCACGGGCTTTACCTTCACTTTGCAGCAGATCGCGACCGCCTTCAGATAGATTTCTGTTTACATCAGCATGAGATTGAATAACATCTGTCTGGGCAGCTTTACTTTTCAGCTCTTGATCGATGAATTCATTTTCTCTTTTTACCCGGGCCTCTTCCCTGGCCAGCGCCAGTTTTTGTTTCTGAATTTCTAAACGACGAAGCTCATCTTCGTAGCTTTGATCGCGCGCTTTATCTTGCGCGGCTTCCGCTGCCAATTTTGCTTGCCGTGCTTTCCGTTCAGCTTCTGCCGCTTTTGCTCGCTGCTTAGCAAGCGCTGCCGCATTGGCTTGCCTTTGTCTTTCCTGTTGAGCCTCTTGATCTCGTTTGGTTTGCAGAGCATCACGTTGTCTGTTTTCTTCATTTTTTCCTTGCTGTTCAGCCTGGGCTACCGCCGCAAGCTGCTCCTGCAAAGAAGAAGATAAAACCGAGCCGCTTAGGGTGAATAAAACAGTGCCTAAAATAACTTTCTTCATAAAATCTCCTGATAGTTAGCTTTTCTCAGGACATTTCGTATTGGGTTGAATTCGCGTTTCGTTATCTTTGGTCGATATCACCATAGCCAGACCGGTGGTAAATTGGCACGTTTTTCCAACTTGGGTGGAGGTATAAACCTTCGTTCCTTCTTTGTAAGTCAAAGATACGCCTTCAACTAACGTTTTATCTTTAACCAATGAACCCGCCGCTGCGCCAACGGCTCCGCCGCCAACCGCGCCGGCAGTAGTACCCAAACCGCTACCTGAGCCCACGTTATGACCAGTAACGCCGCCCGCTACAGCCCCAAGAATTGCGCCGAAGGTCTGAGCGGTTTTTTTATTGGCGGTATTATCTACGGCAACTTTCGCTGGCAAAACAGAGATAATATTGACGGTCTTTGTTTCTTGCTTCGCGTTTAACTGCCCGGTTTGGTAAACATCTGCGGCGTAGTCATCCGCATTGGACTGGCATCCGGCAAGAGAAAAAGAGGCAAACAAAACCAGAGGCAAAGCATTTTTTTTAAAATTCATCACAATTCCTTGTTTAGGTAATAACGCAAAAAGGAATGTATTTAAGGCTAATCTTAAAAAAAGTAAACTATCGTTTCTTGTAGTTGATTGTTTTTTTAGACTAAAAAACAAAGCATTAGATAATACGATGCTTTGTTTTTATCGGTTCATGCTAAGCCAGGGCAGGGGGTAGCAGAGTTCTGGATAACACCGCAAGCCTGTGACGATAGTATCGCTATTTCAACGGATAACGGCTAGTTAACGCTGTCCCGGCGTGTTGACCGAAAGCGTTGACTGTTGCGCTTCTTTTTTATCCTGATGGTGCTGCCAGGCGCCGATAGAAGAGTAGACGAAACGTCCAAAGAAGAAGAGAAAACTGATAAGCAGTACGATACGGGTCATGCGAGTATTAAATCGATGTCGTTTTCGCATACTGTTGGCCTGACTCACAAAGGGTTCCTTAACGTTGGCCCAGCGGTATGGGCGGGATCAGGCTGGGTTCTTCAAGAGTATTATCAAGGCGAAGAACGTAACAAGCCTGCGTTCACTCTACATTAAGGCATACTGCGAACCGATGGTCAATTCCTCTTAATGTAAAATTGCGTCAGTTGATTTATTTTATATTGTTATGGAAGATAATTTTAGTATTTACATTAATAATAAATTAATGATAACAAAGAATAAAAAGGCGAATAAAGGTTGCAGGAGAAAGGTAATAATTGACTTAAATCAAATGTTACTTTTGTTTAATAATTACAATCGATGACTATCGTGTGATGTATATCGCGTCATCAATTTAAAGTCAGGTGGGATGCCTGTCTGTTAACGCCCCTTTGGGATTGGGGGGTTCTGCTGAGCATCTATGAAGCTAAATAAAATTTATATAAATATCAGAGATAAATGGTGGGGACTACCGCTCATTCTTCCTTCGATTTTACTACCTGTTTTAAGTAGCGCAAATACTTATGCGCATACCAGCACTGGAAATGTGGTTCTTTTTTACCTGCCGTTAGCTTTTATGCTTAGCCTGATGCTCTTTTTCGGCTGGGCAGCACTGCCGGGCATTGTGCTTGCTATCTTCTGGCGCAGATACCCGCAGACAGGGCTGTATGAAACCCTTTCTGTGACGATGCACTTTATCATTACTATCGTGCTAAGCTGGGGCGGCTATCGTGTCTTTTCCCCCCGGCGAAACAATGTTTCCCACGGCGACGCCCACCTGTTGTTTCAACGAATGTTCTGGCAGGTATTTTGTTCAGCAACATTATTTCTGGTCATCTACCAGTTTGCCGCTTTTGTTGGCATGTACGAAAGTAAAGCCAGCCTGATGGGGGTAATGCCCTTTAATATCAACACGCTGATTAATTACCAGGCGTTACTGGTCGGTAATCTTATCGGCGTGCCATTGTGCTATTTTATTATTCGTACTCTCCGCAATCCGCTGCACCTGCGGGGTTATTATCAGCAATTAAAGCTACAGATTGATAGCAAGGCCACTAAAAAAGAGATCGTTATTTGGCTGGCCGTATTGACTACACTAATGTTTATACTGTGTATGCCATTGACTGATAATAGTTCAATATTTAGTACCAACTATACGCTTTCGTTATTATTGCCGGTCATGCTGTGGGGCGCGATGCGCTATGGCTATAAGTTTATTTCAATTATCTGGGCCGTCGTGCTAATTACGTCGATTCATTATTATCAGCGTTATATGCCCTGGTATTCAGGTTATGATACGCAATTAGCGATTACCTCTTCGAGCTATCTGGTTTTTTCTTTTATTGTTAATTATATGTCTGTACTGGCCACGCGTCAGCGCGTAGTGAGTGGTCGCGCACGGCGGCTGGCCTATCTTGACCCGGTTGTACATCTTCCCAATTTACGTGCATTAAACCGCGCGCTCAAAAATGCGCCCTGGTCTACGATCTGTTTTTTACACGTGCCGGGTCTGGAGCTATTGGGTAAAAATTATGGCGTCATGCTACGCATCCAGTATAAGCAAAAGCTCTCTCACTGGATTACGCCGATGCTGGCCTCAAATGAGTGTGTCTACCAGATGTCAGGGCACGACCTGGTGCTGCGTCTTAATACAGAGGCGCATCAGCAGCGTATTGAAGCGCTGGATAAACATATTAAGCAGTTTCGGTTTATCTGGGATGGACTGCCGCTACAGCCGCCTGTCGGCGTGAGTTACTGCTGCGTGCGTTCTCCGGTTAGCCACCTTTATCTGCTGTTGGGCGAATTAAGCACCAGTTCCGATCTTTCGTTGACGACTAACGCGCCGGAGGATTTACAGCGGCGCGGCGCAATGCACCTGCAGCGCGATTTGAAGGGCAGAATTGCGATGATGAATCGCCTGCAACAGGCGTTGGAGCACGATCATTTTTTCCTGATGGCGCAGCCTATTTTCGGTATTCGTGGGGACGTTTACCATGAAATTTTACTGCGACTCAGGGATGACAACGGCGATGTTATCAACCCGGACAATTTTTTACCCGTGGCGCATGAGTTTGGTTTGTCTTCCGCTATCGATCTTTGGGTGATTGAAAACACGCTGCGGTTTATGGCGGCCAGCCGGGAATATATGCCCGCGCATCGTTTTGCCATTAATCTGTCGCCAACATCGGTATGTCGCGCCCGTTTCCCTTCAGAAGTTAAGCAGTTGCTTAAACAATATCAGGTTGAACCCTGGCAACTGGTTTTTGAGGTAACGGAAAGCAACTCTCTCACCAATGCTGAGCAGGCGCAATTGACGCTGGGACAGCTACAGCAGTTTGGCTGTCAGATAGCGATTGATGATTTCGGTACTGGCTACGCCAGCTATGCGCGGCTGAAAAACGTTAACGCTGATATTCTTAAAATTGACGGCAGTTTTATTCGCAATATAGTGTCAAACAGTCTCGATTATCAGATTGTGGCTTCTATTTGTCATTTAGCGCGAATGAAAAATATGCAGGTCGTCGCGGAGTATGTCGAGAGCGAAGAAATACGCAGCGCAGTGCTCTCGTTGGGGATCGACTATCTTCAGGGATATTTAATTGGCGAGCCGCAGCTATTATCTGAGATTCAGTAAAGGCAGACGCCGCGGCGTCTGACCCACAATTTACGCGGCGATCTCCGGCGAGCTTTCTTCCTCAATATTGAGACGCCAGCCAGTTACCGCTTCCCAGTACTGCTGTTCTTTTTCCAGATCAAGCAGTACCAGCGCATTCTGGCTGAACCAGTCATGCGGAAAACATAACGTCCAGTGGCTGTCATTGGTCGTTAGCCGTAGCGTCGGTGGCGTGGTGGTCGCCTGCCGCTGGTTGTTCAGTAATACGCCCAGCCGAAGTAGCTGAATTAACGGCAGATACTGTTTTTTCTTAAACAGCGTAAAGCGGGGCATATCATCCAGTTTTATGGCTTTACGATGATAACGCACCAGCGTCGCCATCATCATTTGCTGCTCCTGATTAAAGCCGGGCAAATCGCTGTGTTGCAGAATATAAGCCGAATGGCGATGTAAACCGCTGTGATTAATATTCAGTCCAACCTCATGCAGCATTGCCGCCCAACGGAGCAACGCTTCAAGCTGCGGATGCGTCAGTTTTGGCTGCTGGGCCTGCCACTGCTCGTACATCTGCATGGTGGTTTCCAGCACGCGTCTGGCCTGTTCTCTGTCAATGTTGTATTGATTGGCCAGACTTTTTGCGGTACGGCTGCGAACATCCTGATGGCGGAAGCGGCCTTCCATTTCATACAGCACGCCTTCGCGCAACGCGCCGTCAGAAAGGCGAAGCTCGCGGATAGCCAGAGCATCAAAAACGCCGCACAGAATCGCCAGGCCCGGCACAAAGACCGCTTTTCGTTCTTCAGACAGACCCGGCAGGCTGAGCGCATTAAAGGAGCGGTGCTTCAACACTTCTGACTTCAGTTTATCGAGGCGCTCCGGCGTAATGAAGCCATCTTTCTCACCCAGCGCCAGGAGAACTTCATGAGCGGCCTTAATCGTACCGGAAGCGCCCATCGCTACGTTCCAACCCTGAATACGATACTGCCAGGTTAAGGTTTCCAGTTTTTGCGCCGCCGCCATTCGGGCGCGCTGGAAGTTTTCTGTATTGATAACGCCGCCGGGAAAGTAGAGCTGTGCGAAGCTCACGCAGCCCATACGACGGCTTTCAACCAGCCTGGGTTCGAAGTTTTCGCCAATGACCAGCTCTGTTGACCCGCCGCCGATATCGATCACCAGCTTGCGGCCTTTTTCCGGCTGCGTATGTTCTACGCCCATAAAAATCAGGCGCGCTTCTTCGTTACCGGAAATAATCTCTATCGGGTAGGGAATAACCTTTTCCGCACGTTTGAGAAAATCAGCGGCATTTTGCGCCTGACGTAACGTATGGGTGCCTACGATACAGACGCTGGAAGGGGAGAAACCTTGTAAGCGTTCAGCAAACAGCGACAGACAGCTAAGCCCCCGTTCCATGGCTTCTTCGCTGAGTTTGTTATCCGCGCCCAGCCCGTCCGCCAGATGGACGCGCTGTTTTAAGCGCCCGATAATCTGCATTGCGCCGTCAACCACGCGGGCAATGACCATATGAAAGCTGTTTGAGCCGAGATCGACCGCAGCGAACTCCTGCGGGCGAGGGGATTTATCGTAAATTGGCATAGCGTTAGTCTGGTTGCTCAAGTGATTTGATGTAGTCATAAATTGCCAGCTGCGCCTGAACTTTACGGCGATTGCCGCGCAGTACGTAGCGGTTGCTGAGTTCTTTATCGATAAAACGCGCTTTTACCGTGTCGCTAAACAGAATGTCAATGATATCCAGGACGCGTTGTTTAAGCCGCGGGTCGAGGATAGGCGTAGCGACTTCGATACGGTAGTCAATATTACGCGTCATCCAGTCAGCTGAAGAGAGCCAAACTTGCTTATCACCGCCGTTTTCGAAAATATAAACCCGATCGTGTTCCAGATAGCGATCCACGATGCTAATCGCGCGAATATTATCGCTAATGCCTTCCAGTTGCGGAATAAGAGAACACATACCGCGCACCAGCAGATTGACCTGGACGCCCGAACCCGACGCGGCGTATAGCCTGTCGACCAGCCCTTTATCAACCAGGTTGTTAAGCTTTAAGGTAATCCCTGACGGTAAGCCTTGCTGGGCATTGGCGATTTCACGATCGATCATCTCATACAGCAGACGCCGTGAGTTTTGTGGAGAAACCATCAAATAATCGAAAGTGACCGGGCGATAGGGGTTTTCAATAAAATTAAAGACCCGACGAACTTCATTGGTAATGCGCGCATCGGCGGTCAGCAGCGAATAATCGGTATACAGCCGCGCTGTTTTTTCGTTGAAGTTACCGGTGCCGATATGCGCATAACGCACCACGTCATCGCCCTCTTTTCGTGAGATGAGAAAGAGTTTGGCGTGAATTTTCAGCCCAGGCGCAGAGAAAATAACATGGACGCCCGCTTCGGTTAACCGCTTGGCCCAGTGAATATTCGCCTCTTCATCGAAGCGCGCCTGCAACTCCACCACCACGGTGACTTTTTTGCCGTTATGGGCGGCATGGATCATCGAGTCAATAATGCGCGAGTCTTTCGCTACGCGATAAATATTGATTTTGATCGCCAGCACGCTTGGGTCAAACGACGCCTGACGCAGCAGTTCCAGTACATGCTCGAAGGTATGGTACGGATAATAGAGCAGCACATCACGTTCGCGAATCGCGTCGAAACCGTTACGAAACTTCTCTTTATCAAACCAAAGATGGCGTAACCGCGGTAACGGTTTATTGACCAGGTTGGCTTTACCGACATTCGGAAAATTAATAAAGTCTTTAAAATTGTGGTAGCGCCCGCCGGGTACGATTGAGTCATACCGGGAGATCGTCAGTTTTTCCCGCAGCACGTCGACCAGCGCGGCGGGCATATCACGTTGATAGACAAAGCGCACAGGTTCAGCGGTCAGGCGCTGCTTCAGGCTGGAAGACATCAGCTCCATCAGACTGGATTCCATCTCATGCACCAGGTCATATTCGGCATCGCGGGTCATTTTCATCGAATAGGCATTAAGCGCGTCATAGTCGAAGAACCCTTTAAAAATGTCATCCAGGCAGTAGCGCAGAATATTATCCAGAAGGATCATCGGCTTGCGTCTGCGCGGTGTTTCCGGCGGCAGATTAACGAAGCGTGGGACTTTGTCGGACGGTATCTCCAGTAGCGCATAGTTGATGGTGTCGCCACGGATAATCTCCACCGCCAGATAGGTGTAATCATCTTTTAAAAACTGAACAAGATCCGTCTCCCGGTTAATGAGAATCGGGGTAATATGCTGGCGCAAATAGTGCTTAAAATAGTGGCGCAACCAGCTTTGTTGGTTCACCGAGAGCTGACGCTCGTTGATCAGAAAGATTTGATTACGCGCCATTTCCAGCAGTAATTCGTTGTACAGGCCGTCGAACTCCTGGTCTGCTTTCAACACGCGGGACTGAATTTTGCCTAACAAATGGCGTGAATGAGAATTTGAACCCTGTTCTTCGCTGATAATAATGCGTCGTTTCAGTTCAGCGAAACGCACTTTGTAGAACTCGTCGAGGTTATTAGAATAGATTCCCAGGAACCGCATCCGCTCAATCAACGGGTTGGATTTGTCCGCCGCTTCCTGTAACACGCGTTCGTTAAATGCTAACCAGCTTAGTTCTTTCTCGATATATAGCTTTTCCTGACCCATTACTACCTATACTCCGTTTTATTCACGGGACACTGCCTGATGATTATGGCGAGCATTACGCGTTAATGTCCAACTGCGCCAGAAAAATATGACAATAAACTGATAGCATAAAGGAAGGGAAAAGAGTAGGCCGGATAGGCATTTATGCCGCCATCCGGCAAGCAGACACAGTCCTGTCCGATGACGTATTATTCGTCAGACGCATAACCTTGCGGCGGCAGACGACGCCCGTCCAGCCAGGCGGCGTTATCGCGCATCTTTAGACGTCCCTGCGCAAACCAGCCAATCACCAGCGGATAAATCGCATGTTCCTGAGTTTGTACGCGTGCGGTGATATCATCTTCGCTGTCGTCGGCAAAAACCGGCACCTTCGCCTGGAGAATGACCGGGCCGCCGTCGAGCTCGTCTGTCACGAAATGCACCGAGGTACCGTGCTCCTCATCGCCGTTTTCCAGCGCCTGGCGATGGGTATGCAACCCCGGATATTTTGGCAGCAGGGAAGGGTGAATGTTCAGCAGACGCCCGTAGTAATGCGCGACAAACATCGGACTCAGAATACGCATAAAACCGGCCAGCACGACCACATCGGGCGCATACGCGTCTATCTTGCTAATCAACTCGCGATCGAAGGCGTCGCGGCTGTCAAACCGATCGGCAGTCAGCGCTTGCGCCGGAATGCCGGCTTCTCTGGCGCGTTCAAGGCCGAACGCGTCGGCCTTATTGCTGAATACTGCCCTGAGGGTGCCTTTAATTTTCTTCGCTTCGCAGGCATCGATAATCGCCTGTAAATTGCTTCCATTGCCGGAAATCAGCACCACAATATTCATTATTCAATAACCACACGCTGTTCGGAATCAGAGGCTTTGATGATACCGATTTTCCATGCGTTTTCACCTTTCTCGTTTAGCAGAGCAAGCGCTTTGTCCGCTTCCGGAGCGGAGAGCGCAATCACCATGCCGACGCCGCAGTTAAAGGTACGGTACATTTCATGTCGGCTGACATTACCGGCGGTTTGCAGCCAGGTAAAGATGGCGGGCCACTGCCATGACGACTCATTAATTACCGCCTGGGTATTCTCCGGCAGAACGCGCGGAATATTTTCCCAAAAGCCGCCGCCGGTGAGGTGGGCGATAGCGTGTACATCGACGTTTTCAATCAGTTCCAGAACCGATTTTACGTAGATACGGGTCGGTTCAAGCAGATGATCGGCCAGCGGCTTCCCTTCCAGCAGAGTGGTTTGTGGGTCGCAGCCGCTAACGTCAATAATTTTCCGCACCAGCGAATATCCATTCGAGTGCGGGCCGCTGGAGCCGAGCGCAATCAGCACGTCGCCTTCGGCAACCCGGGAGCCGTCGATGATTTCTGATTTTTCGACTACGCCGACGCAGAAACCCGCCACATCGTAATCTTCGCCGTGATACATGCCCGGCATTTCCGCCGTCTCGCCGCCGACCAGCGCGCAGCCGGATTGCAGGCAGCCTTCGGCAATACCGTTGATCACGCTGGCGGCGGTATCGACATCCAGTTTACCCGTGGCATAGTAATCGAGGAAAAACAGCGGTTCCGCGCCCTGAACGACCAGATCGTTTACGCACATTGCCACCAGATCAATACCGATAGCGTCGTGACGCTTTAAGTCCATCGCCAGGCGAAGTTTGGTGCCTACGCCGTCAGTGCCGGAAACCAGTACCGGTTCACGATATTTTTGCGGCAACGCGCACAGCGCACCGAAACCGCCCAGACCGCCCATAACCTCCGGGCGGCGAGTTTTCTTCACTACGCCTTTGATTCGATCAACCAGAGCGTTACCCGCATCAATATCGACGCCGGCATCTTTATAGCTAAGAGAGGTCTTATCGGTCACTGCCTGGTTCCCCACGTTTTTTCTTGCGGTAAAAGTTAAATTCGGCGCAATTCTAACAGGGAAAGCAAACGTTTGCGAGCGTGGTCTGCGCCCTGGATATCCGGACGATTTTTTTGGCATGGTTTCGGTCGCTGCTTGAAAATTTCTCTGTTGGTAAAAAAGAAAAGGATATCCAGCACTTGGTTTACGACAGGCGATCAGGACAGGCCATTCATCCTTAAAATTGCTAAGATTCAAACGGTTGTCAGCCTTTATCGCCTGTTTCAACGTGAGTGATTTATACTCACTTTTCCGCTATCAGCGCTTTTAGTTGATCCAGGTCAAGCATACATTGTGTTGCGCCAGAGAGGAAAAGCGGTATAATCCGGCGATTTTTTTGTGGTTGCCACTCATCTGAGGATAGGAGAAGAGTATGAAGATCGTGGAAGTCAAACACCCACTCGTCAAACACAAGCTGGGTCTGATGCGTGAAAACGACATTAGCACTAAACGCTTTCGTGAACTCGCCTCAGAAGTAGGCAGCCTGCTGACGTATGAAGCGACAGCCGACCTGGAAACGGAAAAAGTCACCATCGAAGGCTGGAATGGCCCGGTGGAAATCGACCAGATCAAAGGTAAAAAAATTACCGTTGTGCCGATTCTGCGCGCGGGTCTGGGCATGATGGAAGGCGTTCTGGAAAATGTACCGAGCGCGCGTATCAGCGTAGTCGGGATGTACCGTAACGAAGAGACGCTTGAGCCAGTACCTTATTTCCAGAAACTGGTATCGAACATTGATGAGCGCATGGCGCTGATCGTCGACCCGATGCTGGCGACCGGCGGTTCTGTCATCGCGACCATCGACCTGCTGAAAAAAGCAGGCTGTAGCAGCATTAAGGTGCTGGTGCTGGTCGCCGCGCCGGAAGGCATTGCGGCGCTGGAAAAAGCGCACCCGGACGTTGAACTGTACACCGCCTCTATCGATCAGGGGCTTAACGAGCACGGATACATTATTCCGGGGCTTGGCGATGCCGGCGATAAGATTTTTGGTACCAAGTAAGTGAATAAATAATTAAAAGCCGACTTTAAGAGTCGGCTTTTTTTTGAATAAAACAACTCATAACAAACACACTTAGAGGAAAACACTATGACGCGCCGTGCTATCGGGGTGAGTGAAAGACCGCCGCTTTTACAGACAATCCCGCTTAGTTTACAGCACCTTTTCGCCATGTTTGGCGCGACCGTGCTGGTGCCAGTTCTGTTTCATATCAACCCCGCGACGGTGCTGCTGTTTAACGGTATCGGAACGCTGCTGTATCTCTTTATCTGCAAAGGTAAAATTCCTGCCTACCTCGGATCGAGCTTTGCCTTTATTTCCCCGGTACTACTGCTGTTGCCGTTGGGTTATGAAGTAGCGCTGGGCGGTTTTATTATGTGCGGCGTGCTGTTCTGTCTGGTCTCTTTCATTGTTAAAAAAGCGGGCACCGGCTGGCTGGATGTGATGTTCCCGCCTGCGGCAATGGGCGCAATCGTTGCCGTCATCGGTCTGGAGCTGGCTGGCGTCGCGGCGGGGATGGCCGGATTGCTGCCTGCGCAAGGGCAGTCGCCGGACACGAAAACAATTATCATCTCCATGGTCACGCTGGCGGTGACGGTGTTCGGCTCTGTACTGTTTCGCGGTTTCCTGGCGATCATTCCGATTTTGATCGGCGTGCTGGCGGGCTATGCGCTGTCATTCGCGTTGGGGGTGGTCGATACCACGCCGATTGCCCAGGCGCACTGGTTTGCGCTGCCGACCTTCTATACGCCGCGTTTTGAATGGTTCGCGATCCTGACGATTCTGCCCGCGGCGTTGGTCGTGATCGCCGAGCATGTCGGTCATCTGGTGGTGACGGCGAATATCGTCAAAAAAGATTTAGTGCGCGATCCCGGTTTGCACCGCTCGATGTTCGCTAACGGACTGTCGACGATCGTCTCCGGTTTCTTCGGCTCCACGCCGAATACCACCTATGGGGAAAATATTGGCGTCATGGCGATCACCCGCGTTTACAGTACTTGGGTTATCGGCGGCGCGGCGATTTTCGCCATTCTGCTTTCCTGCGTCGGCAAACTGGCGGCGGCGATTCAGATTATCCCGTTACCCGTGATGGGCGGCGTCTCGCTGCTGTTGTACGGCGTCATCGGCGCGTCGGGGATTCGCGTATTGATCGAATCAAAAGTCGATTACAACAAAGCGCAAAACCTGATCCTCACCTCGGTGATTTTGATCATCGGCGTGAGCGGCGCGAAAGTACATATTGGCGCGGCAGAATTGAAAGGGATGGCGCTGGCGACCATCGTCGGGATTTGCCTGAGCCTGATTTTTAAACTGATTAGCCTGTTGCGTCCGGAAGAAGTGGTACTGGAGGCAAATGATGCGGAGTCTCCGCATCCGTAACGGGTTGCCGGGCAGCGATGCTGCCCGGTTCTATCTCAAGGGAATTATGTGGTAAACTCAGCGCGATTTTATGTCATCCTGGGTTGAGGTATCTCTGAACACACCGGCACAGCTCTCTTTGCCACTTTATCTTCCTGACGACGAAACTTTCGCAAGTTTCTGGCCGGGGGATAACGCCTCTCTACTGGCCGCGTTACAAAACGTGTTGCGCCAGGAACATAGTGGATATATCTACCTTTGGGCGCGTGAAGGCGCGGGCCGCAGCCATTTACTGCACGCCGCCTGCGCTGAACTGTCGCAGCGTGGAGATGCGGTAGGCTACGTCCCGCTCGATAAACGTACCTGGTTCGTGCCGGAAGTGCTCGACGGTATGGAACACCTCTCGCTGGTGTGTATTGATAACATTGAGTGTGTCGCTGGCGATGAACTGTGGGAGATGGCGATCTTTGATCTCTATAACCGCATTCTGGAGTCCGGTAAGACGCGGTTATTGATCACCGGCGATCGTCCGCCAAGACAGTTAAATCTGGGCTTGCCCGATCTCGCTTCCCGTCTGGACTGGGGGCAAATCTATAAACTCCAGCCTCTTTCCGATGAAGACAAACTTCAGGCGCTACAGTTGCGCGCCCGGTTACGGGGGTTTGAACTGCCGGAAGATGTCGGGCGGTTTTTACTCAAACGTCTTGATCGCGAAATGCGCACGCTGTTTATGACGCTGGATCAGCTCGATCATGCGTCGATCACTGCCCAGCGAAAACTGACGATCCCGTTTGTCAAAGAGATCCTGAAACTGTAATACGCCGCGACGGCGGCGTTCAACGGTTAACCGAGGATGTCCAGCACCTGCTCAGGCGGTCGGCCAATGCGCGCCTGACCATTTGCCACCACAATGGGACGCTCCATCAGTTTAGGGTGTTCAACCAGCGCCTGGATTAACGCCTCTTCACTTAGCTGGCTATCCGCCAGGTGAAGCGTCTTATAGAGATCTTCTTTCTGGCGCATCAGTTCGCGCGCGCTGGACATGCCCAACATACGCAGCAGCTCCCGCACGGTGGCGGCGTCGGCGGGCGTATCCAGATAAAGCACCACTTCCGGTTCCACGCCGTTAGATTTCAGCAGGTTCAGCGTGTCGCGGCTCTTCGAGCAGCGCGGGTTATGGTAGATTTTAATCGTGTCGGTCATGAGTTCTCCTTGTGACGCCATCCGGCTAATAAACGGCGATTACATTTTCGTGTATGGCTTGAAGCGTTCCTGTAACTGGCGCAACTGGTCGATACGCGCATCGTAACGCGCCTGTTGCTGGCTACCCAGTTTTGCCTGGGCGCTGGCGCTACTGAGCAGTGAAATTGCCTGATCCAGTCGTCCCGCCAGCGCATAACTTTCAGCGCGTGCCGCCAGCTCCTGATCGTGGTTGTTCAGCGCGGCTTCGGCCTGAGCAAGCAGATCCCAGCCGTTACCGTCATCTTTATGGCTAAAGGTGTAGCGATTCAGAATGGTTTCCGCCGCTTTCGGCTGGCCTCCCTGGAGGTACGCATTGGCGAGGTTTAACTGCAGCACAGGATTAACGCGCAGATCGCGGGCATTTTTCAGGCGATTAATCGCGTCGTTGGCTCTTTTCTGCCCCAGGTCAATATCGGTGGCGAGGTCAAGATACCAGGCATTGTTCGGCTCCGCGCTTAATAGCGGCTGCAACGTTTTGCGCGCTTCATCGTACTTGCTCGCTTCCATCGCCTGCAACGCCCGGCCATATTGCGCCGCATGTTGCTGACGCACGTTGCCTTTAGACCACTGATCCAGCAGGTCGCTGGTGAGCTGGTTACGTCCGGAATTGTACATTCCCAGGGCGCGCGCTTTGGCGAGATAAAAGTCGGCGGAAGATTGCACCACGACCGGGCGCATCTGGTTGGCACGGTTGCGGGCATCCGCAAGGCGGCTTTCCGGTAAGGGGTGAGTGAGCAAAATTTCAGGCGGACGCGTGGAGTAACGCGCCTGGTCGAGCAGTTTTTCGAGGAAAGAGGGCATCGCCTGTGGGTCAAATCCGGCGCGTTGCAGTACCTGAATACCAATACGGTCGGCTTCTTGCTCATTTTGCTGGGTGAAACTTATCATTCCCTGGCGCGTTCCCGCCAGAGTACCGGTTAGTGCCGCCATACCGGCCTGTGGGCTGGCCATGGCCAGCAAAATGGAACCCAACGCGCCCACCCAGGTAAGCGGCGCGCTGCGCTTTTGATCTTCCATCGCGCGCGCCAGGTGGCGCTGCGTCACGTGGGAGATTTCATGCGCCATGACTGAAGCTAGCTGGCTTTCGTTATCCGCGTAGCGAAAAAGCGCCGAGTGTAGCACCACATTGCCGCCAAAGAACGCGAACGCGTTGATTTCGTCATTATTGATCAAGAAAAAATGGAAGGGCGTTTTGACGGAGTCGGCGTGCGAGACCAGACGCATCCCCAGCGCGTTAATGTATTGCACCAGCAGCGGATCGTTGATTAACGGCGCGCTGCCGCGTAGCTGGCGCACATAAAAGTCGCCCATTTGCATCTCTTGTCCGATAGAAAGCGTGCTCCCTGCCGAGGTTCCCATATCGGGCAGCGTGTCGGCAGGGTCGGCAAATGCGGGCGCGACCTGACCGAGAGCCAATGCTGCAATGAGGGTTGCCACCAGGTTTTTTTTCAACTGCCTGAACATAACCTCTATCCTGTTGTTTTGAGATAGCCCTTTGACCAACGTCGTGAAATATCGTTCCACGCTCCGACACTTCATAAGTGTAACTGTGATGAGCACAGACTCACTATTTTAGTTTCCTGAATCAATGATAAAAAGCGAAGTCTTTTTTGTGACATTTCGATACAATTCGGCATCACAATCCCGCAGTTGAGTTCTGGGAAGGGTTTTATGCTCGAAATGTTAATGCAATGGTATCGCCGTCGCTTCAGCGACCCGGAGGCGATTGCCTTGCTGGTCATTCTGGTGGCTGGTTTTAGCATCCTCTTTTTCTTTAGCGGCCTGTTAGCGCCGCTGCTGGTCGCTATCGTACTGGCCTACCTGCTGGAGTGGCCGACGGCGCGCCTGCAGGCGATTGGCTGTTCCCGGCGCTGGGCAGCCTCCATTGTCCTTATCCTCTTTGTCGGCATTCTGTTATTAATGGCGTTTGTGGTGATGCCGATTGCCTGGCAGCAGGGTATTTACCTGATTCGTGATATGCCCGGTATGCTGAATAAACTGTCCGATTTTGCCGCGACCTTGCCGCGACGCTATCCGGCGCTGATGGATGCGGGCATTATTGATGCGATGGCGGAAAACATGCGTACCCGGATGCTTAACATGGGCGATTCGGTGGTGAAGTATTCGTTGGCTTCGTTAGTCGGGCTACTGACGCTGGCGGTATATCTGGTGCTGGTGCCGCTGATGGTCTTTTTCCTGGTAAAAGATAAAGAGCAGATGCTGAATGCCGTGCGCCGCGTGCTGCCGCGTAATCGCGGGCTGGCGGGGCAGGTGTGGAATGAGATGAATCAGCAGATCACCAACTATATCCGCGGAAAAGTGCTGGAGATGGTGGTGGTGGGCGTGGCGACCTGGCTGGGCTTTTTGCTGTTTGGCCTCAACTATTCGCTACTGCTGGCGGTACTGGTGGGCTTTTCGGTCCTGATCCCCTATATCGGCGCTTTTGTGGTGACAATTCCGGTGGTGGGCGTCGCGCTGTTTCAGTTTGGCCTGGGGACGGAATTCTGGAGCTGTTTTGCCGTTTATCTGATTATTCAGGCGTTGGATGGCAATCTGCTGGTACCGGTACTTTTCTCCGAAGCGGTGAATTTGCATCCGCTGGTGATTATTCTGTCAGTGGTGATTTTCGGCGGTCTGTGGGGTTTCTGGGGAGTGTTTTTCGCCATTCCATTGGCGACGCTGATTAAAGCCGTTGTCCATGCCTGGCCGGATGGTCAGGTGACGGATGCCTCATCCTGAGCGGTCTGTACGAAAGTCGGAAAGCGTGAACGACATCATAGTGTCCTGCCGCCATTTTGCGTACGCCAGATGGGGGACAAGCGCTTAGAAAGCCGCTCTTTTTTTAATGCCGCACCGTGTTGCGGCATTTTTATTGTCGGAACCTACAAAATTCTCGCTGCTGAAGGAAAACTGTATTGTAGAAATTGATTCCGCTACCGCCAATCAGCTAAAAGGCGTGCGATGTCAACAATCCGCTGTGTGGTTCCCAGGGCGCATCGGCCATTTTCGGCCCACAAAAAGGGGCGACAGCGGAAATGGTGAACATCCTGGACGAGGCGCTGGAGAACTGGGGCCGGCATATTTATCAGGCTACGGGACGTGAGGTGATTAATGCTCCCGGCGCGGGCGCGGCAGGCGAAATGGGCGGCGCGCTTTTAGGATTGCTCAATGCGGAATTACGCGCCGACGTAGAGATTGTCGTGGAAACGCTACAGCTTGAGCAGGTGGTTAAAGATGCCGATTTGGTGATTACCGGAGAAGGGCGTATGGCTCGGCAAGCCTGACGGCGCATTCCTTTCCAGGCCGCACATCAGCGCGGCCTGAGGCTTTTACGCGTTTTCTTTCAGCCAGTTCAGCACCACATCATGGTGATTACTGGTTTTAAAATCATTAAAGACGTGCTCAATCTTACCATCAGCGTCAATCAAAAAGCTGATGCGGTGAATGCCGTCATACGTTTTGCCCATAAACGACTTTTCGCCCCAGACGCCGAACTGTTCACACACCTGATGGTTTTCATCGGATAAAAGGGTAAAGTTCAGCAGCTCTTTTTCAGCGAAACGGGAGAGTTTTTCAGGTTTATCGGTGCTGATGCCCAGCACGTCCACGCCTGCTTTTTTGAGCTCGTCCATGTTATCGCGTAAGCCGCAGGCCTGCACGGTACAGCCGGGTGTCATGGCTTTTGGGTAGAAATAAACCAGAACGCGCTGTCCCTGGAAGTCGGTCAAATTTACTTGTTCCCCGTCTTGATCCGGCAAGCTAAATTTCGGTGCGATATCACCGGCTTTCAGTGGATTCATTACTTAACTCCATCCTGTTCATCATGTTGTGAGTAATTGACGACGTTTATACTGCCTTGCGCATTGAGTTCTGTACATAGTGCTTTAAAGGCTTGCTCAATATTTGCGGAATTTTGCGACGCCGGGCTATGTGCGGTGATTTGAATAAATAATTGCGCGGCTTTATCACCTTCAGCCGGCTGCGTGCGGGAGACCAGCTCCGCAATATTCATTTCATGACTATTAAACAGCGCGGTGAATCGCTCAATTAAATGCGGGGAGTCGGCGACCTCAACCTGAACCCATACCGTCGCGGGCATTGCCGGGCGGGGGCGGTCGGACGTCCGTTTCATCACAATCAGCAGATCCAGCTCCGCGCCTTTTAACGGCAATGTCGATTCAATCAAGGTAATCGCGTTCCACGTGCCGGACAACAGCATAATAAACGTGAATTCATCGCCCAGCATCGCCAGTCGGCTGTCTTCGATATTACAGCCGCAACTGCTGACATGGCGAGTAATGGTATTCACAATACCGGGCCTGTCGGCGCCCAGCGCAGTGATAACCAAATAGTGTTGTGATGACGGTGTCAAACCAGTTATTCCTTTGAGCGGTGAGGTAATCTTAAGGAAACCATAAAAAAAACCTGCGTACAACAATCAGAACGGCTTTGGTCGCTTGCTTTTATTGCCATACCAAACGTACCATTGAGGGACTTGTTTGCACAGAGGATGGCCCATGTTCACGGGAAGTATTGTCGCGCTTGTTACGCCGATGGATGAGAAAGGTAACGTCAGTAGGTCTTGCCTGAAAAAACTCATTGATTATCATGTCGCCAACGGTACCTCGGCGATTGTTTCGGTTGGCACCACCGGCGAGTCTGCCACGCTAAGCCATGATGAACATGGCGATGTCGTGATGATGACGCTGGAACTGGCTGACGGACGTATTCCGGTTATCGCCGGCACGGGCGCAAACGCGACCGCGGAAGCGATTAGCCTGACGCAGCGTTTTAACGATAGCGGCGTTGTTGGCTGCCTGACGGTGACGCCGTACTACAATCGCCCCACGCAGGAAGGTTTGTTCCAGCATTTCAAAGCCATCGCGGAACACACTGACTTGCCGCAAATTCTGTATAATGTGCCGTCCCGTACCGGTTGCGACATGTTGCCGGAAACCGTGGGTCGTCTGGCGGAAATAAAAAATATTATCGCTATCAAAGAGGCGACAGGGAACTTAACCCGCGTTCACCAGATCAAAGAGCTGGTTTCAGACGATTTTATTCTGCTTAGCGGCGATGACGCGTCTGCGCTGGACTTTATGCAACTGGGTGGTCATGGCGTGATTTCCGTTACGGCTAACGTAGCGGCGCGCGAGATGGCTGACATGTGCAAACTGGCGGCGGAAGGGCAATTTGCCGAGGCGCGTGCTATCAACCAGCGTCTGATGCCGTTACACAACAAACTATTTGTCGAACCCAATCCTATCCCGGTGAAATGGGCATGTAAGGCATTGGGTCTTGTGGCGACCGACACGCTGCGCCTGCCAATGACGCCTATCACGGACCATGGTCGTGACATCGTCAAAGCAGCGCTTCAGCATGCTGGCCTGCTGTAAAGTTTAGGGAGATTTGATGGCTTACTCAGTACAAAAGTCGCGCCTGGCGAAGGTTGCGGGTGTTTCGCTTGTTTTGCTGCTCGCTGCCTGTAGTTCCGATTCGCGCTACAAGCGCCAGGTAAGCGGCGATGAATCTTATCTGGATGCCGCGCCGCTTGCTGAACTTCACGCCCCGGCAGGAATGATCCTGCCGATCACGACTGGCGACTACGTTATTCCGGTCACGAAGGGGAGCGGCGCGGTTGGTAAGGCGTTGGATATCCGTCCGCCAGCGCAGCCGTTAGCGTTAGTGAGCGGCGCGCGTACCCAGTTCTCTGGCGATACCGCTACGCTATTGGTGGAGAATGGCCGGAGCAGCACGCTGTGGCCGCAAGTCGTCAGCGTGATTCAGGCGAAAAATTATCCGATTGAAAAACGTGACGATGCCAGCCAGACCCTGACGACCGATTGGGTGAGCTGGAACCGCCTGGATGAAGACGAACAGTATCGTGGACGTTATCAAATCTCGGTGAAGCCGCAGGGCTATCAGCAGGCGGTAACGGTAAAACTGGTTAATCTGGAACAGGCTGGCAAGCCGGTCGCTGACGCGGCGTCGCTGCAGCGCTATAGCACGGAAATGATGAACGTCATTTCCGCCGGTCTGGATAAGACCGCTACGGATGCGGCAAATGCCGCGCAGAACCGTTCCGCCGCAACGATGGATGTGCAGAGCGCCGCTGATGATACCGGTTTACCTATGCTGGTCGTTCGCGGTCCGTTCAACCTCGTGTGGCAACGCCTCCCGGCCGCGCTGGAAAAAGTGGGCATGAAAGTCACCGACAGCACTCGTTCTCAGGGCAGCATGGCGGTAACGTACAAACCGTTGTCTGACAGCGACTGGCGGGATCTGGGCGCTAGCGACCCGGGACTGGCATCCGGAGACTATAAATTGCAGGTCGGCGATTTAGATAACCGCAGCAGCTTGCAGTTTATCGATCCTAAGGGGCATACTCTGACGCAAAGCCAGAACGACGCGCTGGTTGCCGTCTTCCAGGCAGCGTTCAACAAGTAATTTAACAGGGCTGGAGTAATCCGGCCCTTTTTTCTGATAAGATACGCAAACGTGTGCGTCGGTACAAAAACGCGATTTAACCGCTATTTCGCACCACAATTACAGGCCGGCGTCTCCGGCAGGCGTAGCAGGAAATGAATACTTATCGTTAATTCACACCCAGGAGTGTTAAAGATGCAAAAGCAAGCTGAGTTGTATCGTGGTAAAGCGAAAACCGTATACAGCACGGAAAACCCGGACCTGTTGGTGCTCGAATTCCGCAATGATACGTCAGCAGGGGATGGCGCGCGCATTGAACAGTTTGATCGCAAGGGCATGGTAAATAACAAATTCAACCATTTCATTATGACCAAACTGGCCGAGGCGGGCATCCCGACCCAGATGGAACGTTTGCTGTCTGATACCGAGTGTCTGGTGAAGAAGCTGGAGATGGTGCCGGTTGAATGTGTGGTGCGCAACCGTGCGGCTGGGTCGCTGGTCAAGCGTCTGGGCGTGGAAGAAGGCATGGAGCTTAACCCGCCGATATTCGATCTGTTCCTGAAAAACGACGCGCTGCACGACCCGATGGTGAATAGTTCCTACTGTGAAACGTTCGGTTGGGTAAGTCAGGAAAATCTGGCGCGTATGAAAGAGCTAACCTACAAAGCCAACGACGTACTGAAAAAACTGTTTGATGACGCGGGTCTTATCCTGGTGGATTTCAAACTGGAGTTTGGCCTGTATAAAGGCGAAGTGGTGCTGGGCGATGAGTTTTCGCCGGACGGCAGCCGCCTGTGGGATAAAGAGACGCTGGACAAAATGGACAAAGACCGCTTCCGCCAGAGTCTGGGCGGTCTGATTGAAGCCTATGAAGCCGTCGCGCATCGCCTGGGCGTGAAATTAGATTAATTCCGCTTCTGACCGGAGGGCAACCGCTCTCCGGTATCATCCTTTCCTCATTCTGATAGCGTTTACCTGTGGTAATCCTGCGCCTGACCGCCTACGATCATCTGTATAACAAAGAGAGAATGAGGTGATTATGCGCTGGCAAGGGCGTCGTGAAAGTAACAATGTAGAGGACAGACGTAATCGGCCAGGCGGCCCCTCGCTGGGTGGCCCAGGCTTTCGTCTTCCGCGCGGAAAAGGCGGCATCATTCTGTTGGTGGTGGTGTTGGTCGCAGGGTACTATGGGGTGGATTTAACCGGTCTGTTGACCGGTCAGCCGGTTTCGCAGCAGCAGTCGACGCGTTCGATAAGCCCCAATGATGATGAAGCGGCAAAATTTACCTCGGTGATTCTGGCGACGACCGAAGATACCTGGGGGCAACTCTTTCAAAAAATGGGCCGCGGCTATCAGCAGCCAAAACTGGTGATGTACCGTGGTATGACGCGCACCGGCTGTGGTGCGGGTCAGTCCGTGATGGGGCCGTTTTACTGCCCGGCGGACGGCACCGTTTATATCGATCTCTCATTTTACGATGATATGAAAAATAAGCTGGGCGCGGACGGTGATTTTGCCCAGGGTTATGTCATCGCCCACGAAGTCGGCCACCACGTACAAAAACTGTTAGGTATTGAGCCGAAAGTACGCCAGTTGCAGCAAAACGCGTCGCAAACGGAGGTGAATCGCCTTTCGGTGCGCATGGAGCTACAGGCGGATTGCTTTGCCGGCGTGTGGGGACACAGTATGCAGCAGCAAGGCGTACTGGAGGCGGGCGATCTGGAAGAGGCGCTCAATGCCGCACAGGCTATCGGCGACGATCGCTTACAGCAACAGGGGCAGGGGCGCGTCGTGCCGGATAGTTTTACCCACGGCACCTCAGAACAGCGCTACAGCTGGTTTAAGCGTGGCTTTGACAGCGGTGACCCGGCGCAATGTAATACGTTTGGCAAAAACTTTTGATAAACCGGGGCAGGGATGTCTGATATCGATGCGCTACAGGCGTTAACGTCGCAAATGACACAGGAAGGCATTCGCCGTTTACTGGTCATCAGCGGCGATGCGGCGTGGTGCCGGGAGCGGGCCGAGGCGATACGCGCTGCATTGCCCGGTGACTGGCTGTGGGTCGCGCCTGACGCGCCCGCCCAGCCGTGCTGTACGCCACAGGCGTTACAAACGCTGCTGGGCCGTGAATTCCGTCATGCGATATTTGATGCCTGGCAGGGCTTTGACGCCGCAGCGTTTGCCGCCCTGAGCGGGACCTTGCAGGCCGGAAGCTGGCTGCTTCTGCTGATGCCGCCGTACGAGACGTGGGAAAGCAGGCCTGATACCGATTCACTGCGCTGGAGCGACTGCGCGCAGCCTATCCCTACACCGCAGTTTGCACAGCATCTTAAACGGACTCTTTCCCGCGATCCGCAAACGCTGCTGTGGCGACAGCGCCAGCCGTTTTGCTGGCCATCTTATCCTTCCCGTGAACGCTGGCGACCCGCCACCGGCGAGCCGCAGCCGGAGCAGGCGGCTATCTTATCGCGTTTACGTGAAATGCCGCCCGGCGTGGCGACGGTGATTGCCCCCCGTGGGCGCGGCAAATCGGCGCTGGCCGGGCAATTCATCTCCCGGATGGCGGGCACGGCTATCGTGACCGCACCGGCGAAAACGGCAACGGATATCCTGGCAGCGTTTGCCGGTGAGCGGTTCTGCTTTATGGCGCCGGATGCGTTGCTGGCGAGCGGGGCAAGAGCCGACTGGCTGGTGGTTGACGAGGCGGCGGCAATCCCCGCGCCGCTGCTGCTGCAACTGGTTTCGCGCTTTTCCCGCATACTACTCACCACCACCGTTCAGGGCTACGAAGGCACCGGACGCGGTTTTTTACTTAAGTTTTGCGCCCGTTTTCCGCAGCTTCACCGCTTCACGCTTCGTCAGCCTGTCCGCTGGGCGCCAGAATGCCCGCTGGAAAATATCGTCAGCGAGGCGCTGATATTCGACGATGAAGCGTTTGCGCAGGCGCCGCATGGCGCGATAGCAATCTCGGCGTTTTACCAGCAGACCTGGAGGGAGACGCCCGTGTTGCCGAGGGCTGTGTATCAGTTACTGTCGGGGGCGCACTATCGTACTTCGCCGTTGGATCTGCGCCGAATGATGGATGCGCCAGGGCAGCATTTCTTGCAGGCTACGGCGAATAACCGTGTGGCGGGCGCCCTCTGGCTGGTCGAAGAGGGCGGGTTATCCGCAGAACTCAGTCAGGCTGTATGGGGCGGTTTCCGGCGGCCGCGTGGAAATCTGGTGGCGCAGTCGCTGGCGGCGCACGGTAGCGACCCTTTAGCCGCGACGCTGGTCGGGCGTCGCGTAAGCCGTATCGCGGTGCACCCCGCCCGCCAGCGCGAAGGCATCGGTCAGCAGTTGATTGCCTGCGCGTGCGAGCAGGCGGCGCAGTGTGATTATCTTTCCGTCAGCTTTGGCTATACGCCGGAGTTGTGGCGCTTCTGGCAGCGCTGCGGCTTTGTGCTGGTACGGATGGGCAACCATCGGGAGGCGAGCAGCGGTTGCTATACGGCGATGGCGTTATTGCCGCTGAGCGACGCGGGAAAACGGCTGGCGCAGCAGGAACACCGACGTTTGCGCCGCGATGCGGATATCCTGACGCAGTGGAACGGCGAGGCGATACCGCTGGCGGCGTTAGATGAACAGGCGCTTAATGATGAAGACTGGCGTGAGCTGGTCGGTTTTGCGTTCGCGCACCGCCCGCTACTGACATCGTTAGGTTGCCTGCATCGTTTACTGCAATACAGCGCATTGCCATTACCGGCGCTGAGAGGGCGGCTGGAGGAAAAAGCCAGCGATGCCGAACTGTGCGCCCGGCTACGCATTTCAGGCCGTAAAGCTCTGCTGGCGTTGCAGCGTGCGCAGGCGGCGCAGGCGCTGATTGCGTTGGATGCCGGACGAACGCAGCGTTTACGCGACGTAATGCCCGGCGGTGGGGACCATGCCGGATAGCGATACCTGTCCGGCATGATATCCGGTTACTTTTTCGGCTGATCTTTCTTCGGCCAGTCGTCTTCATCGTCCCACTTATCGTTAAAATCGCGATGCGGGGGCAGCTCAGGTTTATTGGCAAGGAATTTCTTATGGTCGATGCGTTTGAGATCTTTGATCACATTCAGCAGTACGCCTACCAGAAACACCAATACCAGAATCCACCAATATTTTGCCAGCCAGTCCATGCTTATTTCCTCTTACCGGAACGCTCATCAGGCGACGAGCTGTTCCATAATGCGTTGATACATACGGGCCAGTAGCTGGAGATCGGCGGCATTCACACATTCATTAATTTTATGAATGGTGGCGTTCACCGGCCCCAGTTCTACCACCTGCGCTCCCATACGGGCGATAAAACGTCCGTCGGACGTACCGCCCGTCGTCAGTAATTGCGGTTTAATTTCATTATAGTGCTCAATGGCGTTTACCACCGCGTCCACCAGCTTGCCGCGTGCGGTCAGGAACGGCTGGCCGGAAAGCCACCAGTCTACGGTATAACGTAGCTGATGCTTCTCAAGCAGCGCATGTACCCGCTCTTTGATCATCTCATCGGTCAGTTCCGTGCTGAAACGGAAGTTAAACTGCACGAACAGTTCGCCGGGAATGACATTATTGCTGCCGGTGCCTGCCTGGATATTGGCTACCTGCATACTGGTGGCCGGGAAAAAGTCATTGCCCCGATCCCACTCGATAGCGACCAGTTCATTAAGAAAAGGCGCAGCGCGATGAACAGGGTTATCCGCCAGATGCGGATAGGCGACGTGCCCCTGAACGCCATGAATAGTGAGGTTACAGGTGAGGGAACCGCGACGCCCGTTTTTGACGACATCGCCCACAATTTCAGTACTGGAAGGTTCGCCGACCAGACAGTAATCCAGCCGCTCGTTACGGGCCATCAGCGCTTCAACCACCTTTACGGTGCCATTTTTTGCGCTGGCTTCTTCATCAGAGGTAATCAAAAATGCGAGACGGCCCCGGTGATGAGGATGCTGCGCAACAAAACGTTCGGCAGCCACCACCATGGCCGCCAGTGAACCTTTCATATCCGCCGCGCCGCGACCGAACAACATTCCGTCGCGAATCGTAGGCTCAAACGGCGGATTGATCCAGCGATCGACATCGCCAGCCGGTACGACGTCAGTATGCCCGGCGAACGCCAGCGTTTCGCCACGCCCACGCCATGCCCAAAAATTTTGCGTGTCGCCAAAATCCATATGCTCAATGGTAAAACCGATTTTACGCAGGCGTTCAATCATTAATGCCTGACAGCCTGCGTCATCCGGACTCAGGGAGGGGCGACGAATAAGTTGCTGTGTCAGCTCAATAACCGGGCACGACATAGACTACACCTCATCAAAAAACTGCTGATAACGGGATTCACTGAAACCAAGCAGCATAGGCTTCCCGGGCGCGCAGAGCAATGGGCGTTTGATGATTGCCGGCTGTTCAACCATGAGAGCAGCGGCGGAGTCGGCATCGGTAATCCCGCTGCGGTCGCCTTCATCCAGTTTGCGCCATGTTGTGCCGCGCGTATTCAGTAAAGGCTGCCAGCCGAGTTCGGCAATAAAGGTATTAAGAAGAGGGAGGTCTATGCCATCCACACGGTAATCGTGAAAACGATAATCAATGCCATGCTCCTCCAGCCAACGGCGCGCTTTTTTGATCGTGTCGCAATTCTTAATGCCATAGAGGGTAATCATATTGAATCCTTTAACGCGAAATTCGAATAAATAATCAATAGTATCGTCTGCGGGATAATAAGTGTGGCTGTTAATGGTTATTTATCCAGCGCTGATCGGCAATCAATATAACATTGTTGAGTGAATGTGAATAATGATTCCAAAACGTTCCAGATGTGGCTTGTTTATAATTCGCGGGACAAATCCTATTTTGCGCACATGCAATTGATTGTTTTTTAACCCGATTTGATAAAGTAGTAGAAAAGGTATTAATGTTGCTAAATATTGCAGTAAGTCACATAAAATTTACGGCTACAGCGCCATAGTAATATCATAGACAGCGTAACCAGAGGATATCGCAACAATCGGTTAAATGAACTTCTCTCTATACCGCTAACTTCGTAGAATACCCATAATAATAAGAGAGGCTATTATGATTGAACGTGAACTGGGGAACTGGAAAGATTTTATCGAAGTCATGCTTCGTAAATAAATGCCTGGAAGGCACCGCGCTCCCATAGGGGATAAGAAAAGGCGACTCAACGAAAGTCGCCTTTTTTGTGCCCGACACCTCGTATCAGGCTGGCCGGGAGCTTATTCCGGGCGCGGCTTCAGCGGGAAGCGGCGACGTATCAGCACGAAAAACAGGGGTACAAAGAAGATAGCCAGAATGGTTGCTGAGATCATTCCCCCCATCACGCCGGTTCCGACAGCATGTTGGCTACCCGAGCCTGCCCCGGTGCTGGTGGCCATCGGCAATACGCCAAAGATAAACGCCAGCGAAGTCATCAGTATCGGTCGCAGGCGCTGGCGGCTGGCGTACAGCGTGGCGTCTAACAGCGCGTGTCCCTTCTGATTCATTTCGTTGGCGAATTCCACAATCAGAATCGCGTTTTTCGCCGAGAGGCCGATAACGGTCAACAGCCCCACCTGGAAGTAAACATCGTTTTCCAGCCCGCGCATCCAGGTAGCGAGTAGCGCGCCAATGACGCCGAGCGGCACAACCAGCATCACCGAGAAGGGCACCGACCAGCTTTCATACAATGCCGCCAGACACAGGAAGACGACTAATAGCGAAATAGCGTACAGCGCGGGCGCCTGCGCGCCGGAGAGCCGTTCCTGGTAAGACATGGCTGTCCATTCCAGGCCAAAACCGCCCGGTAGCTGATGCACCAACGACTCCATGACATCCATCGCCGTCCCGGTACTGACTCCCGGCGCGGCCTCTCCGACAATTTCTACCGCCGAATAGCCGTTATAGCGTTCCAGACGCGGCGAGCCGGTTTCCCAGCGCGAGGTGGCGAAGGCGGAGAAGGGGACCATGCCGCCATCTTTGTTACGGACATACCAAAGATTAATATCATCCGGCAACATACGATATTTCGCTGCGGCCTGAACATAGACCTTCTTCACGCGACCACGGTCCATAAAGTCGTTGACGTAGCTCGATCCCCAGGCTGTTTGCAGGGTGTCGTTGATATCGTCAATCGATACGCCCAGCGCCTGCGCTTTCCGTTGGTCAATATCAATTTGCAGTTGCGGGCTGTCGTCCAGGCCGTTGTGGCGCACGCGGGTCAAGGAACTGTTTTTCCCGGCCAGCTCAATGAGTTGATCTCGTGCGGCCATCAGCGCGTCATGGCCTGCTCCGGCGTGATCCTGTAATTCCATATCAAAACCGGCGGAGCTGCCCAGACCGCTAATTGCCGGCGGGCTGCTGGCGAAGACGCGAGCTTCTTTAATCTGGTTAAACGCTTTTGTCGCCCGCTCAATAATGGCGAACGAGGAGCTGGTGGTGGGATCGCGCGCGTCCCAGTCTTTCAAGCGAACAAACATGCGCGCGACGTTTTGCCCATTCCCGCCAGGGCCGGAACCTACCGTCGAGAAGACCGACATAATGTTGTCTTTCTCATGGGTGAAGTAATAGTTTTCAACCTTTTCAACGACTTTCAGGGTCTGTTGTTGCGTAGAACCGCTCGGTAGCTGGATAGACGTAGTGAACATGCCCCGATCTTCTTGCGGTAGAAAGGAGGTGGGGAGACGCAAAAACAGGAACACCATGCCGCCAAGCAACAGAACATAAATCAGAATCCAGCGCAGGCTGCGATGCAAAATTTTCGCTACGCCTTTCTCATAACGTTCGGCATTACGATTGAAGGTACGGTTAAACCAGCCGAAAAATCCGCGTTGCCCGTGCTGTTCGCCTTTGTGCAGCGGTTTTAATAACGTTGCGCACAGCGCCGGTGTCAGGATCATGGCGACCAGCACCGACAGCACCATTGCCGAGACAATGGTGATAGAAAACTGACGATAAATCGCCCCGGTGGTACCGCCAAAGAACGCCATCGGCACGAATACCGCAGACAGCACCATCGCGATACCGACCAGCGCCCCCTGGATTTGTCCCATGGATTTGCGCGTCGCTTCACGCGGCGTGAGCCCTTCTTCGCTCATGATACGTTCGACGTTTTCCACCACCACGATGGCATCGTCGACCAGGAGCCCGATCGCCAGCACCATCGCGAACATGGTTAATGTGTTAATACTGTAGCCAAACGCGTAAAGCACGGAGAAGGTGCCCATTAATACTACCGGCACGGCGATCGTCGGAATCAGCGTGGCGCGAAAGTTTTGCAGGAACAGGTACATCACCAGGAAAACCAGCGCGATAGCCTCCAGCAACGTTTTGACCACATCGATAATCGAGGCTTTGACAAAGGAGGTGGTTTCATACGCGATCTTGTATTCCAGCCCTTGAGGGAAGTACTGCGCCAGCTCGTTGAGGCGATCCAGCACCAGCTTCGCGGTCGCCATTTCGTTCGCGCCGGAAGCCAGCTTAACGCCAAGACCGGAAGCCGGCTTGCCGTTAAAACGGCTGAGGTAGTCATACTTTTCCGCCCCCAGCTCCACGGTGGCGACATCGCCCAGTTTGACCTCGGAACCGTCCTGATTAACGCGCAGGGTGATATCGCGAAATTGTTGCGGCGTTTGCAGCAGTGACTGCGCATTAATGGTGGCGTTCAGCGCCTGTTTGTCGACCGAAGGCGTACCGCCAAGCTGCCCGACGGCGATTTGCGCATTCTGCGACTCAATTGCATCGGTCACGTCTTTCGTGGTCATCTGAAAACTATTCAATTTGGCAGGATCGAGCCAGATACGCATAGAGTACTGTGAACCATAAGCGTCAATATCGCCGACGCCGTTGACGCGGCTGAGCGGGTCCTGAATATTACTGGCGACGTAGTCGGCGATATCCTGCTTGTCCATAGAACCGTCGGTAGAGACGAAAGCGATGGTCAAAATATTGGTATCGCCCGTTTTGCGTACCGTGACGCCTTGATCCTGTACCGCCTGCGGCAGTTTACGCATCGCGGACTGTAACTGGTTTTGCACCTGCTGAACCGCCTCATCAGGATCGGTTCCCGCAATAAAGCTCAGGGTGATGGTCGCCTGCCCGGTTCCGCTGCTTTGTGATGACATGTACATCAGATTATCGAGGCCCGTCATATTCTGCTCAATAACCTGGGTTACGGTATTTTCCAGCGTTTGCGCCGACGCTCCCGGATAATTCGCGGTAATACGTACGTTGGGCGGCGCCAGATCGGGATATTGTTCAACAGGTAAAGAAAAAATGGCTAACGCCCCTGTCAGACACAACAGGATAGCCAGCACCCAGGCAAAAATGGGGCGATCGATAAAAAAATTCGCCATTAAAGGGGAACCTCGTGTTTCTACATATCGTTATAGATTTGAACTGCTTCACTGTAGCGGCAAGCTACGAGCCAAACGTGGAGAAATAAAGGAGATAATGTAAATTATCATGCGCTTTTACAGCATACTTTTTGTGCCAACGCCGGAAAGCCTGACATCTGGCCTTCCGGCGATTTGCCGTTCTTTACGTTAACTGACTCTCTTCCTTGTTGGAGGAGCGAAAACTGATACTGACCAGTGTGCCGCCGCCGGAGGGTTGCGAAAAATTCAGCGTGCCGCCAAGGCGCTCCGCGCGCTCACGCATTATATTCAGACCATAGTGTCCGGCAGGCTCATGCGGTTCGCCGATACCAATGCCATTATCGCGAATATAAACGGTATGATCGCCGTCAGGCGCGGTGACGCAGCTCACGGCGATTTCGCTCGCGTTGGCGTGTTTAATGGCGTTCAGGACCGCTTCGCGCACAATTTGCAACAAATGCACCTGCATTTGCGCATCCAGCGCCAGCGTGGGTAAACGGCAATCCAACGTGAGTTTGGCCGGGGTCTGACTCTGTAAATCTTCCAGCATCTCATGCAATGCGGAGGGTAAATCGGCCTGCTGTAACGTCAGACGGAACGTGGTGAGTAGCTCGCGAAGCTGACGGTAGGCGTCGTTCAGCGCTCTGGAAAAATCCGCCATGATGCTTTGCGCGCCGGCGTTATCCTCAGGAATAGCGCGCTTCAAAAGCGTTAACTGAATACGTAAATAAGAAAGTACCTGCGCCAGCGAATCGTGTAGCTCACGGGCAATCGTCGCGCGCTCTTCCATTAACAAAAGTTGCTGGAAGTGTTTTTGCGCCTGATTAAAGTACAAACCACGCCCCAGCATCGTGGAGACGCTGTTCAGCAGCGGCGTAGAGGCATTAACGTTGGGGCTTTGCCAGTGGAGTTCGCCATAGACCGTGTCCTGCATCGTCACTGGCAGCATTTGCATCGGCAGGTCGGGGCTTTGCATGCCTTCGCTAATCCGCCAGTTATCGCCCACGGTTAACTCCAGATACCAGGCGGCGTCATGTTCACGGACAATTTGCAAAATATGGCGAAAACAGTGGACATCGATTTGGCTGGTATTCAGCGCCTGGGAGCACTGGTATAACACCTCCAGGCGGCGATGCGCTTCGTGCAGATCGTGCGTTTTTTCTTCCACCGAGGCTTCCAGCGAACGGTAAAGTTTATGCAGCTCGCTCGACATCTGACTAAACGTTTTTGCCAACAATCCCAGCTCATTGGGTAAGCTGGTATCCAGCGGCAGCGGGGCGAACTGACCATGTTCAATACGCTGACTGGCGGTGACCAGTTGATTCAGCGGGCGAACGACCTGCTGGCGAATACGCCGTAGGGTAAAAAAGACCAGCGTAAAGATGCCGATACCGCCCGCCAGCGATATGGCGACGACCAGCATGACTTTACGCTCGGCGTAATGCTGTAATGCCAGAACGAAGAGATCAATTTGATCGACATAATTGTTGATATTGGTCTGATACCAGGCAATGTCGCCGTCCTGTAGGCGGCTATTCATCTCCAGCCAGTTGGCGTGCAGGCGCGCGTAGCGAGTTTTCACCGCCTGCGGCACATACCAGGCGTTGAGATTTTGCAGTACCGGCGAGTTGAGCGCGTGCTGGAAAAGTTGACGATGCGCATTAATCTGCGGGCTACGGCTTTGCAGATCGTAACCTAGCCGATAGCTCTGCATTCGTAGCGAACCGGCGATATTGATCGCTTCTGCATCCCGTAAACTGCTGGTCAGCGTCAGTAATGCGCTGCCGGTGGACAGAATAGACAACAGCACAATATAGAAAAAAGCCTTAGCCAGACTGGCTGAGACCGGGCGTTTAACCGTCACGCTGGCACTCCCCGCATTTAGCTGAATCGCAATCGCATTTGCTTTGAAATAAATTGATCTGCCACAGGTTCTGGACAGATAGTTGTGCTTCCTGGGCAGATGAACATTGCCGACCCCGCCTTCGTCAGTTAATAACAATGCTCATATAAAGAATAAGGTTTTTACAACCAAAACAGAAGGATGCCATGAATCGTTTTATTATGGCCAATAGCCAGCAGTGTCTGGGCTGCCATGCCTGCGAGGTCGCCTGCGTAATGGCTCACAATGATGAGCGACATGTCCTGACGTCACAGCGCTATCAGCCCCGAATTACTGTCATCAAACATCAGCACCAGCGCAGCGCGGTCACATGTCACCATTGCGAAGATGCGCCCTGCGCCCGTAGCTGTCCGAACGGCGCGATCGCGCATATTAACGACAGCGTGCAGGTCAATGCGCAGAAGTGCATCGGCTGTAAATCCTGCGTCGTCGCCTGCCCATTCGGCACCATGCAGATGGTATTGACGCCTGTCGCGCCAAACCAGTTCAAAGCCAGCGCGCATAAATGCGATCTGTGTCAGGGACGTGAACAGGGTCCGGCCTGCGTGGAAAATTGCCCGGCGGATGCGCTGCAACTGGTCACCGAAGACTCGTTGACCCGTCTGGCTAAAACGCGACGGCTGCGTACCGCCCGGCAGGAGATTCGCCCCTGGCATACCGTGGATACACAACACAGTGGGGCAGCAAGCAGCAAAGCCGAGCGTATGCAGGCGACGCCGCCGCGCGGCGAACCGGATAAACTGGCGATTGAAGCGCGTAAAACCACCTTTGAGGAAATTTATCTGCCGTTTCGCGCCGCGCAGGCGGAGCGTGAAGCGGCCCGCTGCCTCACATGCGGGGAACACAGTATCTGCGAATGGACCTGTCCGCTGCATAACCATATTCCCCAGTGGATCGAACTGGTGAAAGCTGGCGATATTGATGCGGCGGTAGAGCTTTCCCACCAGACCAACTGCCTGCCGGAAATTACCGGGCGCGTCTGTCCGCAGGATCGGCTATGCGAAGGCGCGTGTACACTCCGCGATGAGTATGGCGCGGTTACCATCGGCAACATTGAGCGCTATATCTCCGATCGCGCTCTGAGCAAAGGCTGGCGTCCCGACCTGTCGGACGTACAGAAGAGCGATAAGCGCGTGGCGATTATCGGCGCGGGGCCGGCAGGTCTTGCCTGCGCTGACGTGCTGGTGCGCCATGGCGTAAGCGCCACCGTCTACGATCGCCATCCGGAAATCGGCGGTTTGCTCACCTTTGGTATTCCGGCTTTCAAACTGGATAAATCTCTGCTGGCGCGCCGTCGGGAAATCTTCAGCGCGATGGGGATTCGTTTCGAGCTTAACTGCGAAGTAGGGAAAGATATTTCTCTGGAGACGCTGCTGGAGAGTTATGACGCCGTCTTTGTCGGGGTAGGAACCTATCGTTCCATGAAGGCTGATTTACCGAATGAAGACGCGCCGGGGGTATATGATGCGTTGCCATTCCTCATCGCCAATACCAAACGGGTGATGGGGCTTCCTGCGTTGCCTGACGAGCCGTTTATTGATACTGCGGGCCTTAACGTGGTTGTGCTGGGCGGCGGTGACACCGCAATGGACTGCGTACGTACGGCGCTGCGTCATGGCGCTGCCAACGTCACCTGCGCTTATCGCCGCGATGAGGCCAATATGCCGGGGTCGAAAAAAGAGGTGAAAAACGCGCGGGAAGAGGGCGCGAACTTTGAGTTTAACGTTCAGCCGGTTGAGTTGGTGCTGGATACGCACGGGCGCGCCAGCGGTATTCGCTTTTTGCGTACGCGGCTTGGCGAACCGGATGGTCAGGGGCGACGCCGCCCGGTACCTGTACCGGACAGCGAGTTCGTGATGCCGGCGGATGCGGTCATTATGGCGTTTGGTTTTCATCCGCATGGTATGTCGTGGCTCGAATCGCATGGCGTGAAGGTGGATAACTGGGGACGTATTGCCGCCAGCGTCGAGAGCGAGTTTCGTTACCAGACGTCCAACCCGAAAATTTTCGCCGGCGGCGATGCGGTGCGCGGCGCCGATCTGGTGGTGACGGCGATGGCAGAAGGCCGACATGCAGCGCAGGGGATACTCGACTGGTTAGCTAAATAAGCGTATTTGTAGGCCGGTTAAGGCCTGGAACGGTTAAATGATTGAGTGATAAAAAATCTTAAACTTATTGGCTAACCTTACTCCGTTTGCAGAAATGTTGACGCTCGCAGGGCTGGACGCCCTGCGATAAACATTTTCCCGTCGGGGCGACGTTTAACAGGCCTGATGAGGCCAATCTTAGTATTGAAAATAGAGTGTAAATTGAAGGAAGGGACGCTATCAGAATCCCTTCTTAGAGCCTATCCCATTAGGGCTATTTTACTTGCCATTTTGGTCCTGGGCAGTGCTCGCCAAAACGCGTTAGCGTTTTGAACGCCGCTTGCGGCGGCCCGAAGGGCGAGCGTAGCGAGTCAAACCTCACGTACTACGTGTACGCTCCGGTTTTTGCGCGCTGTCCGTGTCCAAACTGGCTGTGTCAATAACGCCTGGTGGGACAGGCTCTTAATTTTTATTTTAAGGAACCATATATCTGGTCAACAATCCAGCCATACGTCGCCGCAGGTAATAATCCACTGACAAAAACATTCGGATTCACTTTAGGATTTGCTACCGGCGAGTGCGGCCTGTTACCTAAAATCACAATCGCCATATGATTAACCGGATCGATAGACGTCAGCGTGCCGGTCCATCCGGTATGTCCATACGTTTGCGGACTGGCTAATACCCCGAACGTTGGGGTCATTGAGGCGTTGCCGTTAACGCGCCACCCCAGACCAAAGGTAGCGTCTTCTGGCGAGCGGCGAGTAAACTGCGCAACCGTTTTGTCGTCGAATAGCTTCACGTTACCGTAGCCGCCCCCATTGAGCATGACTTGCATTAACACAGCCATATCATGGGTGTCAGAAAACAGTCCGGCGTGTCCTGAAACGCCGCCCATTGAGTACCAGGCTTTTTCGTCATGCACCTGGCCCCATAGTGTATTGGTGCGAATATTGGGGAAATGAATCACGCCGTCACGCGTATTGCCGTGTAGTTCCGTTGCGGCGATTTGCGGCGGCGTGAAGCCTTTCATCAGCGGGTTAAAGACGGTATGTTTTAATCCGAGCGGTTTATAAATGGTGGTTTCGACGTAGCGATCTAATGGCATTGCCGTTATCGATTCAATGATAAAACCAAGAATCATATAATCCACGTCGCTGTAAATATGCTTCGACCCAGGTTGATATTCCAGCGGTGTCTTTTTAATCATCTCCAGAGTAGTGCTTTTACTCTGTGAGAATAATTTACCGGCGACGTTTTTATTGGGATATTGTGGGTCGGCAGGAAAGCCCGCGACGTGATGAAGAATATCAATAATGCGGAGTTTATCTTTGCCTTTTATTTTATCCCCAGGCATATCCTTAAAGCCGGGGATGTATTTTGATACCAAATCATTGACATCTATTTTTCCCTCATATACCAGTTTTTGCAATGCAAAGTTAGTGGCATACATTTTTGTGTTTGAAGCCAGGTCATACATCGTATTAGTGGTCGCCCGAATGGGATGGGCTAACAGCGTGGAACCGTCATATTTTTTGGCATAGCCCCAGGCTTTTTGTAGAACAATATGATTATCTTTTATCACCAGAAGATTGATGCTGGGATATCCGGCATCAATTTGATTTTGAATCCAGCTATCAAGTCGGTGAAGTTTTTGGCTATCAAACCCCACCTGATCAGGGCTCGCGGTGGTCAATACCGGATACTCAACGGCAAAAGCTGAAAGGGAAAATGTCAGTAGAACCGTTGCAACGAGAGTAAATTTCATGATGATTCCCTCAGTCTCACTCCGGCCGTCAAATCATATCGCAAGCATGAACTCTGCGGCCCGGAGAAGCAGAATATGGTCATGGTAGTGACAGGAAAATATGGCTGCACGTCCGTTCAGTCGGCCTTGAGGGTAACCCCTTCAGCAGACAAAACCGACTTCACGGCGTAATATTAATGCTCTTTTTACACCCTGGAGCCAGCATGTCGCAAACCATTACGCTTATTAAGGATAAAGTTCTTTCTGATAATTATTTTACTCTGCGCAACATGACCTATGACCTGACCCGTCGTAATGGCGAGGTTATCCGTCACAAGCGTGAGGTTTACGATCGCGGGAATGGCGCAACCATTCTGCTTTACAACTCAACTAAAAAAACCGTGCTTCTGGTTCGCCAGTTTCGCGTGGCGACATGGGTCAACGGTAATCAAGACGGTATGTTAATTGAAACCTGCGCTGGCCTGCTTGATAACGACGAGCCGGAGGTCTGTATCCGTAAAGAGGCCATTGAAGAGACAGGGTATGACGTTGGTGAGGTTCGCAAGATATTTGAGCTTTATATGTCGCCAGGCGGCGTCACGGAGCTGATTCATTTCTTCATTGCCGAATATCATGATAGCGAGCGTGCCAGCATCGGCGGCGGCGTGGAGGACGAAGAGATTGAGGTGCTTGAACTGCCGTTTTCCCGGGCGCTGGAAATGGTGCGCTCAGGTGAGATTCGGGACGGTAAGACCGTGTTATTGCTTAACTATTTACAGACGTCTCATCTAATGGACTGAAAAAAAAGAAATATATTTCTTTACACAAAAAAGACCAATCCGATAAATCTGATTGAGAACCCTGAGGCGCGCAAGGAAGATACCGCCTTAGCTGTGTTGTTCTGAATCTGGGGTTGTTCCGTTCATGCGCTACCGCGTTATTCTTTTTTGTCTGTTTGGCCTGTTGCCGGTCCAGCTACTGTGGGCTGCGCCAGCGCAACGGACTTTTTCCGACTGGCAGGTCACCTGCAATAACCAAAATTTTTGCGTAGCGCGCAATACTGGCGAACATCATGGGCTGGTGATGACATTAAGCCGCAGCGCCGGGGCGCGTACCGATGCGGTACTGCGTATCGACCGCGGCGGTTTGGCACCGCCCGACGCTAAAGAAGCCGCAATTGCGCCTCGCTTATTGCTGGATGGCAAACCGCTTTCGTTCAACAGTCCACACTGGCGCGTGTCGCCCTGGCATCTCATGACCGGCGATCCTGCCACCATCACCGCATTTTTACAGACGATTCAGGATGCGCAGGCCATCACCTTAAAAAACGGCGTTCAGACGCTTTCGCTGGCGGGATTAAAAGCGGCATTACTGTTTATCGACGCTCAACAAAAACGTGTGGGCAGCGAAACCGCCTGGATTGAAAAAGGAAACGAACCGCCGCTCAGCGTGCCCCCGGCACCGGCATTAAATGGGATCGCCGTGATTAATCCAACGCCCGTACCGCTGAGTGAGGAAGAACGCGACGATCTGCTGGACTACGCAGCATGGCGGGTAAACGGCATTCGTTGTTCGCTTGACCCGCTGCGTCGCGAGACGCAGGTCAGCGCGTTGACGGATGATAAAGCGTTATTGATTGTTAACTGCGAAGCCGGTGCCTATAACACTATTGATCTCGCCTGGGTAGTTTCACGCAAAAAAACGCTCGCCTCGCGCGCCGTACGTTTGCGGCTGCCGTTTAATCGCGGCGTCGAAAGTAATGACATGGAGTTGATGAACGCCTTCTTTGACGAGAAAACGCGCGAGCTGGTGACGTTGGCGAAAGGGCGGGGGTTAACCGACTGTGGTATCCAGACGCGCTGGCGCTATGATGGCGATCGTTTTCGTCTGGTACGTTATGCCGAAGAACCGAGCTGCGATAGCTGGCACGGGCCGGATGCCTGGCCTACGCTGTGGATCACGCGTTGAATCCTGGTTGTTATCCCCTTTTCAGAATAAGGATACACCTATTGAGGTTTCATTTATGGTATAGAGATTGCTACGTTACGGTAGGATTGTTACTTTACCCGATAGCCTCACCACAGCAGGAAATAGTATGAAAATAAATAATGGCCCCGTATTATGCCCCCATTGTGGCTGCCTGAGCGCTTATTATGAAATAGATCGGCTGGCGGCGATAAGAGAAAAAGTGAATAAAGAAGGCGGATCAGCGGCGTGGGATTCAACATTACAGGCGCATAAAAAAAAGGCCTTTTGCCTGATGTGCCATAAATCCATTGATGAGGTCGTCATCGGGCAGTCAGATGCGCCTGAGTCTACGAAGTAATTTTGCACAGCCTACAGAACAGGTCTGCAGACTGTGCAAAGTCTGTGTTGCTAACGCTCGCCTTAGCCTTTGATATTCAGCACCCGGCGGGCTTTTTCTACAATATTTTCCACGGTAAAGCCAAAATACGGGAACAGTTTGTCAGCCGGGGCGGATTCACCGTATCCCGTCATGCCGATAATTGCGCCTTTTAGGCCAACATATTTATACCAGTAGTCGGCTATACCGGCTTCCACCGCGACGCGGGCGGTCACGTGCGCCGGTAGCACTGATTCGCGATATGCCTCGTCCTGCGCATCGAAAATATCCGTTGAAGGCAACGACACCACGCGAACGTTATGCCCCTCGCCAGTCAATTTTTCCGCCGCCTGGAGGGTAATTTCCATTTCCGATCCGGTAGCGATCAGAATGATATCCGGCTTGCCGCCGCTATCTTTGAGAATATAACCGCCGCGAGCAATTGCTTTCACCTGTTCCGGCGTGCGTTCCACCTGCGCCAGATTCTGCCGCGAGAGAATCAACGCCGTCGGCCCGTGCTGACGTTCAATTGCCAGCTTCCAGCCGACTGCTGCCTCAACCTGATCGCAGGGACGCCAGGTGCTGAAGTTTGGCGTTAAGCGCAGGCTCGCCAGTTGTTCCACGGCCTGGTGCGTCGGGCCATCTTCGCCCAAACCGATGGAGTCGTGGGTATAGACCATAATCTGCCGGGCTTTCATTAAGGCCGCCATACGCGCCGCGTTACGCGCATATTCGACAAACATCAGAAACGTGGCGGTATACGGTACAAAGCCACCGTGGTGGGCGATGCCGTTGGCAATGGCGGTCATGCCGAATTCGCGCACGCCATAGTGGATGTAATTACCTGCCGGATCCTCTTTTAACGAGGTCGAACCTTTCCAGATAGTCAGGTTGCTCGGCGCCAGATCCGCCGATCCGCCCAACAGTTCCGGCAACAGGGGACCATAGGCATTGAGCGTATTTTGCGATGCTTTACGGGTGGCGATTTTGGCCGGATTAGCCTGCAAGTCGTTAATAAATTTTTGCGTGGCGGACTCCCATGTCTCCGGCAGTCCGCCGCTCATCCGGCGGGTAAACTCCGCGGCCAGCTCAGGATAAGCCTTCTCATAAGCAGCAAACTTTTCCTGCCACTGCTGCTGCGTTTTCTCACCTTTTTCACGGCCATCCCACGCGCGGTAAATTTCTTTTGGGATCTCAAACGCCGGATGATGCCATCCCAGCTTCTGGCGGGTCAGCGCCACCTCTTCTTCGCCCAGCGCCGCGCCGTGCGACTCCTCCTTCCCGGCTTTATTCGGCGAGCCAAAACCTATCACCGTCCGACAGATAATTAGCGAAGGTTTGTCTTTTACGCTCTGGGCTTCCAGAATGGCTTTTTTCACCGCCTCCGGATCGTGCCCGTCAATGTCATGCACGACATGCCAGTGGTAGGCTTCAAAACGTTTGGCGGTATCGTCGGTAAACCAGCCTTCGGTTTCGCCATCAATGGAGATGCCGTTGTGATCGTAAAAGCCGATCAGTTTGCCCAGTCCCAGCGTACCAGCCAGCGAACACACCTCATGCGAGATCCCCTCCATCAGACAGCCGTCGCCCATAAAGACATAGGTGTAGTGGTCGACAATCTCATGGTCCGGCCGGTTGAACTGTGCGCCTAACGTACGCTCGGCAATCGCCAGCCCGACGGCATTCGCCAGCCCCTGGCCCAGCGGCCCGGTGGTGGTTTCAACGCCGGGCGTATAGCCAATCTCCGGGTGACCTGGCGTTTTAGAGTGCAGTTGACGGAAGTTTTTTAACTCCTCCAGCGGCAGGTCATAACCGGTTAAATGCAGCAGACTATAGAGCAGCATGGAGGCGTGACCGTTGGAAAGGATAAAACGATCACGGTCATACCAGGTCGGATCGGTGGGGTTATGTTTAAGAAAATCGTTCCATAGCACTTCAGCGATATCCGCCATTCCCATCGGCGCGCCGGGGTGCCCGGAATTGGCTTTTTGAACGGCATCCATGCTCAGCGCACGAATCGCATTGGCAAGGTCTTTACGGGACATAAATCACTCCATGCAAGGTTTATAGTTTGGCGGCAAGCAGGTCTTCCAGTTTGCGCTGGTCAACAGCAAAAAGACGGATACCTTCCGACAGCTTCTCTACGGCCATCGCGTCCTGATTATGTTCCCAGCGGAACTCCGCTTCCGTCATTGGCGTAGGACGGTGGAACATCTGCGAGGAAGGCACCAGTTTACGGATCACCGGTTCTTCTTTTTCTTTCAGCTCTTTAAGCAGGTTAGGGGAGATAGTCAGTCGATCGCAGCCGGTCAGCGCGAGGATTTGCTCAGTACGGCGGAAACTTGCGCCCATCACGATGGTTTCATAGCGATGCTGTTTAAAGTAATCGTAGATATTGCGTACCGATTTCACGCCGGGATCTTCCTCCACGACATACGGTTCCAGCGGACTACGCGCCTGATACCAGTCGTAAATTCGGCCCACGAACGGAGAGATCAAATAGACGCCCGCTTCGGCGCAGGCGCGCGCCTGGGCAAAAGAAAACAACAACGTCAGGTTGCAATTAATGCCTTCTTTTTCGAGCTGCCCGGCGGCGCGGATACCTTCCCAGGTCGCGGCGAGCTTGATCAGAATGCGCGATTTATCAATATCCTGCTGCTGGTAGAGATCCACCAGATGGCGCGCTTTCTCGATACTTTTTTCTTTATCGAACGATAACCGCGCGTCGACTTCAGTGGAGACGCGACCGGGAATACTTTTCAGTATTTCCGCGCCAAAATTGACCGCCAGTTTATCGCTGGCTGCCGCAACCAGCTGTTCCTGCGTACCGCCGTGTTTTTTTCCCCAGGCAATCGCATCCTCAATCAAATGACCATACTGCTCAAGCCCGGCGGCTTTCAACAGTAAAGAGGGATTTGTCGTGGCATCCTGCGGCTGGAAGTGGCGGATGGACTCGATGTCGCCGCTGTCGGCGACGACGGTAGTGAATTGTTTGATGCCGTCTAGCTGGTTCATAGGAAATACTCCTTGAAAAGTAAAGTGTTAGATGAGTGTGTTGATTCACACTTCTGAAAGATTGATACACTACATAACCAAAAAGCATAGCAGACAGGCATGGTATTGCTGGTATAAGCAGGTAACATGGCCGTTATAAATTGATAACAAACTCTTGCGCCGCGTCGTGATAGTTTGCAGACCTTCAAAGTTTGTGTTGCGCAGTACGGTGATAATGTGCGGCGCACCAGGCCGCGTCACTTTTTGAACGATACGTGAAAGGAACAACAAGATGGATGAGCAGTTAAAACAAAGCGCCCTTGATTTCCACGAATTTCCGGTACCCGGTAAAATTCAGGTTTCTCCGACTAAGCCCCTTGCCACCCAACGCGATCTGGCGTTGGCTTACTCGCCAGGCGTGGCGGCGCCCTGCCTGGAAATCGAAAAAGATCCGCTGGCAGCCTACAAATACACCGCGCGCGGCAACCTTGTCGCGGTCATTTCCAACGGTACAGCGGTGCTGGGGTTAGGCAACATCGGCGCGCTGGCCGGCAAGCCGGTCATGGAAGGCAAAGGCGTTCTGTTTAAAAAATTCGCCGGCATCGATGTGTTTGATATTGAAGTCGATGAGCTTGACCCGGACAAATTTATCAACGTGGTCGCGGCGCTGGAGCCGACCTTTGGCGGCATTAACCTCGAAGACATTAAAGCGCCGGAATGTTTCTATATTGAGCAGAAACTGCGCGAGCGCATGAACATCCCGGTTTTCCATGACGATCAGCACGGAACGGCGATCATCAGTACTGCCGCCATTCTTAATGGCCTGCGAGTCGTAGAGAAAAATATTTCCGACGTGCGGATGGTCGTCTCCGGCGCAGGGGCGGCGGCAATCGCTTGTATGAACCTGCTGGTCGCGTTGGGGATGCAAAAGCACAACATCGTGGTGTGCGACTCTAAGGGCGTTATTTACAAAGGCCGTGAGCCGAATATGGCGGAGACCAAAGCGGCCTATGCGGTAGACGACAGCGGCAAGCGCACGCTGGATGAGGTCATTGACGGCGCGGATATTTTCCTCGGCTGTTCAGGCCCGAAAGTGCTGACTCAGGAGATGGTGAAGAAAATGGCCCGCGCGCCAATGATTCTGGCGCTGGCTAACCCGGAACCGGAAATTCTGCCGCCGCTGGCGAAAGAAGTGCGCCCGGACGCCATTATCTGTACCGGTCGTTCCGACTATCCGAACCAGGTGAACAACGTATTGTGCTTCCCGTTTATCTTCCGCGGCGCACTGGACGTCGGCGCGACGGCGATCAACGAAGAGATGAAACTGGCGGCGGTCCGTGCGATTGCCGAGCTGGCGCACGCCGAACAGAGCGAAGTGGTGGCCTCGGCCTATGGCGATCAGGACCTGAGCTTTGGGCCGGAATACATTATTCCGAAACCGTTTGACCCGCGTCTGATTGTCAAAATCGCTCCGGCGGTCGCGAAAGCGGCAATGGATTCCGGCGTGGCGACGCGCCCGATTGCTGACTTTGATGCCTATATCGATAAACTGACCGAGTTTGTCTACAAAACCAACCTGTTCATGAAGCCGATCTTCTCGCAGGCACGCAAAGATCCGAAGCGCGTAGTGCTGCCGGAAGGGGAAGAGGCGCGCGTGCTGCACGCAACCCAGGAGTTGATAACCCTGGGGCTGGCGAAGCCCATTCTGATCGGGCGTCCGAGCGTGATCGAAATGCGTATCCAGAAACTGGGGCTACAGATCAAAGCGGGCGTTGATTTCGAGATCGTGAATAATGAATCCGATCCGCGCTTCAAAGAGTACTGGAGCGAGTATTACCAGATCATGAAGCGTCGCGGGGTAACTCAGGAACAGGCGCAGCGTGCGATGATCGGCAACCATACGGCCATTGGCGCGATCATGGTGCAGCGTGGGGAAGCGGATGCGATGATCTGCGGCACCATCGGGGACTACCATGAGCATTTCAGCGTCGTGAAAGCCGTCTTTGGCTACCGTGACGGCGTGCATACGGCAGGGGCGATGAATGCCTTACTGCTGCCAAGCGGCAACACTTTTATCGCCGATACTTATGTTAACGAAGATCCCACGCCGGAACAGTTGGCGGAGATCGCCGTAATGGCGGCGGAAACCGTTCGCCGTTTTGGTATTGAGCCGAAAGTCGCGCTGTTGTCGCACTCTAACTTTGGTTCCTCAAATTCGCTGTCCGCCAGCAAAATGCGCGAAACCCTTGAGCGGGTACGCGAACGAGCGCCCGATCTGATGATTGACGGTGAGATGCACGGTGATGCGGCGTTGGTGGAAAGTATTCGTAATGACCGGATGCCGGATAGTCCGCTGAAGGGAGCCGCCAATATTCTGGTGATGCCGAATATGGAAGCCGCCCGCATTAGTTACAACTTACTCCGCGTCTCCAGTTCCGAAGGCGTCACGGTCGGCCCGGTCCTGATGGGCGTGTCTAAACCGGTACATGTATTAACGCCGATCGCCTCTGTACGCCGTATCGTGAATATGGTGGCGTTAGCGGTAGTTGAAGCGCAAACCACGCCGCTTTAATAACGCATTACTCTCTCTTCTGGCGCAGGTTCTCCTGCGCTTTTTTTATGCGCCGCTGGGCTTCGCCATGGTATGAAAGGCTCGGGTGGGGATATTCTGGAACCTATTGCGTTACCCCTACTTAGAGCCTATCCCATTAGGGCTATTTTACTTGCTATTTTGGTCCTGGGCAGTGCTCGCCAAAACGCGTTAGCGTTTTGAACGCCGCTTGCGGCGGCCCGAAGGGCGAGCGTAGCGAGTCAAACCTCACGTACTACGTGTACGCTCCGGTTTTTGCGCGCTGTCCGTGTCCAAACTGGCTGCGCCAATAACGCCTGGTGGGATAGGCTCTTATTTCACTGAATCTGTACTATGCACAAATAGAGTAATACGAATTATTTTTATCGATGGTAGTAATACAAAGAATAGCCGGTGGGGTATTTATTGCAGAACAGGCTTAAATTCAGAATGACACCTGAAAATGTGATGCACCACGATATTTATCGTTAACACCTTCAACAGAAGGCACCTTTATTTTCTTTTTCTTAGTGATCTACCTCACCTTTTACATCACCTTGCCGAATTTTGTTATTTACTCCGACAAAAAATTGCCACGATGACGGCAGTTTCAGTGGAGACGGTGAGCAATGAATAAAGAACGCATTATTCAGGAATTTGTGCCGGGCAAACAGGTCACGCTGGCGCATCTCATTGCGCACCCTGGTGAAGAACTGGCGAAAAAGATCGGCGTTCCCGATGCTGGCGCGATTGGCATTATGACCTTAACGCCGGGGGAAACGGCCATGATCGCTGGCGATTTAGCGATGAAGGCTGCGGATGTACACATCGGTTTTCTCGACAGATTTAGCGGCGCGCTGGTGATTTATGGCACCGTCGGCGCAGTAGAAGAAGCGCTATTACAGACGGTCAGCGGACTAGGGCGATTATTAAACTTTACCCTGTGTGAGTTAACAAAAAGTTAATTGGTGGCGGTAATGAAACGTATTGCTTTTGTCGGCGCGGTCGGTGCCGGAAAGACAACGCTTTTTAACGCGTTACGGGGAAATTATTCCCTCGCCAGAAAAACGCAGGCCGTGGAATTTAATGAGCATGGCGATATAGATACGCCGGGTGAATATTTTAGCCATCCCCGTTGGTATCACGCCTTAATTACCACGTTGCAGGATGTGGACACGCTGATTTATGTCCACGCGGCAAACGATAAAGAAAGTCGCTTACCTGCCGGGTTATTGGATGTTGGAACCCGTAAACGACATATCGCCGTTATCAGCAAAACGGACATGCCGGATGCCGACGTCGCCGCTACGCGGCAGTTGCTTTGCGAGATTGGATTCCGGGAGCCGATTTTCGAGCTCAACGGCCACGACCCGCAAAGCGTGCGGCAGTTGGTGGATTATCTGGCAGCTCTCAGTGAACAGGAGGAAGAGGCAGGTGAAAAAACTTATCACAGCTAACGATATTCGTGCGGCCCACGCCCGCGGCGAACAGGCGATGTCGGTAGTGCTGCGCGCCAGCATTATTACCCCGGAGGCTCGCGAAGTGGCGGAACTACTGGGCTTCACGATTACCGAATGCGACGAGTCCGTTCCGGCATCCACATCGGCGCAGGCGTGTAAAAGCGAAAGCCAGCGCATTCGGGAAGCCATCATCGCGCAGCTCCCGGAAGGGCAGTTTACTGAAAGCCTGGTGGCGCAGTTGATGGAAAAAGTGCTGAAGGAAAAGCAGTCGCTGGAACTGGGGACGATGCAGCCGAGCTTTACCTCCGTCACGGGTAAAGGCGGCGTGAAAGTCATTGACGGCAGCAGCGTGAAATTTGGCCGCTTCGACGGTGCCGAACCGCACTGCGTCGGCTTAACCGATCTGGTTACAGAGCAGGACGGCAGCAGCATGGCCGCCGGGTTTATGCAGTGGGACAACGCCTTTTTCCCGTGGACGCTGAACTACGACGAAATCGACATGGTGCTGGAGGGCGAACTGCACGTACGCCATGAAGGCGAAACCATGATTGCCAAAGCCGGAGATGTGATGTTCATCCCTAAAGGCTCCAGCATTGAATTTGGCACGCCAACGTCCGTGCGCTTTCTGTACGTGGCGTGGCCTGCGAACTGGCAATCCGTATGAACGACTTCATCACCGAAACGTGGCTCAGAGCGAATCACACGCTCAGCGAAGGATCGGAAATCCATCTGCCCGCTGATGCCCGCCTGACGCCCTCGGCCCGGGAACTGCTGGAAAGTCGTCGCCTGCGCATTAAGTTTCTGAATCAGCAAGGCCGGCTGTTTGTCGATGATGACGAACAGCAGCCGCAGCCGGTACATGGCTTAACCAGTAGCGATACGCACCCACAGGCCTGCTGTGAACTGTGCCGCCAGCCGGTGGTGAAAAAGCCCGATACGCTGACCCATCTGACGGCGGACAAAATGGTCGCCAAAAGCGACCCGCGCCTCGGCTTTCGCGCCGCGCTCGACAGCGCCATCGCGCTGACCGTGTGGCTACAAATCGAACTGGCGGAACCCTGGCAGCCGTGGCTTTTCGATATCCGCTCGCGGCTGGGCAACATTATGCGCGCCGACGCTATAGATGAACCGCTGGCGGCGCAGTCTATCGTCGGGCTGAACGAGGATGAGCTGCATCGGCTTTCCCACCAGCCGCTGCGCTATCTCGACCACGATCACCTGGTGCCGGAGGCCAGCCACGGTCGCGATGCGGCGCTGCTTAATCTGCTGCGAACCAAAGTCCGCGAAACGGAAACCCTCGCCGCACAAGTGTTTATTACCCGTAGTTTTGAGGTCTTGCGCCCGGACATTTTACAGGCGCTGAACCGTCTCTCCAGCACGGTTTACGTGATGATGATTTTGAGCGTGGCGAAACATCCGCTGACGGTCGCCCAAATTCAACAACGGTTGGGAGAGAAGCCATGATCATTGAACGCGCCCGCGAACTGGCGGTACGCGCCCCCGCCAGAGTCGTCTTTCCCGATGCGCTGGACGAACGCGTGCTGAAAGCGGCGCATTACCTGCAACAGTACGGTCTGGCTCGCCCCGTTCTGGTCGCCAGTCCGTTTGCGCTGCGTCAGTTTGCCCTGAGTCATCGTATGGCGATGGATGGCATTCAGGTCATCGACCCACACAGCAACCTGAGTATGCGCCAGCGTTTTGCGCAACGCTGGCTTGCCCGTGCCGGAGAAAAAACGCCGCCGGACGCAGTGGAAAAGCTTAGCGACCCGCTAATGTTCGCTGCCGCCATGGTGAGCGCCGGTGAGGCTGATGTGTGTATCGCAGGCAACCTGTCGTCAACGGCGAATGTGCTGCGCGCAGGGCTGCGGGTGATTGGCCTGCAACCCGGGTGCAAAACATTGTCGTCTATTTTCTTGATGCTGCCGCAGTATGCCGGTCCGGCATTAGGGTTCGCCGATTGCAGCGTAGTGCCGCAGCCGACGGCGGCGCAGCTGGCGGATATCGCTATCGCCAGCGCCGACACCTGGCGGGCCATTACCGGCGAAGAGCCGCGCGTGGCGATGCTGTCATTTTCAAGCAACGGCAGCGCCCGTCACCCCAACGTTGCCAACGTGCAGCAGGCGACAGAGCTCGTTCACGAACGTGCGCCGCAACTGCTTGTGGACGGTGAATTGCAGTTTGACGCCGCTTTCGTCCCGGAGGTCGCCGCGCAAAAAGCGCCTGACAGCCCGCTGCAAGGCCGCGCCAACGTGATGATTTTCCCGTCGCTGGAGGCGGGCAATATTGGCTACAAAATCGCTCAGCGTCTGGGAGGCTATCGCGCTGTTGGGCCGCTAATTCAGGGGCTTGCCGCGCCGCTTCACGACCTCTCCCGAGGCTGTAGCGTGCAGGAAATTATCGAACTGGCGTTGGTGGCAGCCGTGCCGCGCCAGGCTGACGTGAGCCGCGAACGCAGCTTACACACACTGGTTGAATGAACGGTCCCGTTCTGGACCCCTTTAATGAGAGGAAAACACGATGGAAGCATTAGGAATGATTGAAACCCGGGGCCTGGTTGCGCTGATTGAGGCCTCAGATGCGATGGTAAAAGCCGCACGCGTGAAGCTGGTCGGCGTGAAGCAGATTGGCGGTGGCCTGTGTACGGCCATGGTGCGTGGCGACGTGGCGGCGTGCAAAGCCGCAACCGATGCTGGCGCCGCTGCGGCGCAGCGCATTGGCGAGCTGGTCTCCGTACACGTGATTCCACGCCCGCACGGCGATCTGGAAGAAGTGTTCCCGATCAGCTTCAAAGGCGACAGCAACATTTGATGGTAGGCCGGATAAGACGCGCAGCGTCGCCATCCGGCATGAATGCGCGCCATTGCCTGATGGTGCGCAGATTCAAGGCCTACGACCCAACGGGCAATCCATGGAGGCGGATATGAAACTGGCAGTCGTCACAGGACAAATCGTATGTACCGTCCGCCATCAGGGACTGGCGCATGACAAATTGCTGATGGTGGAAATGATCGATGCCCAGGGCAACCCCGACGGGCAGTGTGCCGTCGCTATCGACAGTATCGGGGCGGGAACCGGAGAGTGGGTACTGCTGGTCAGCGGCAGTTCCGCGCGTCAGGCGCATCGCAGCGAATTATCACCGGTCGATCTGTGCGTCATTGGCATCGTCGATGAAGTGGTGGCTGGCGGGAAAGTGGTTTTCCATAAATAGGACTGAACATCATGAATCAACAGGATATTGAACAGGTGGTGAAAGCGGTACTGCTGAAAATGAAAGACAGCAGCCAGCCGGCCAGCACTGTTCATGAGATGGGCGTTTTTGCCTCCCTGGATGACGCAGTGGCGGCAGCAAAACGGGCCCAGCAGGGGCTGAAGAGCGTGGCGATGCGCCAGCTTGCCATTCATGCCATTCGCGAGGCGGGCGAAAAACACGCCCGAGAATTAGCGGAACTTGCCGTCAGCGAAACCGGCATGGGACGCGTTGACGATAAATTTGCCAAAAACGTGGCGCAGGCGCGCGGCACGCCGGGCGTCGAGTGTTTATCTCCGCAGGTGCTGACCGGCGATAACGGCCTGACGCTGATTGAAAATGCGCCGTGGGGCGTGGTGGCCTCGGTCACGCCGTCCACCAATCCGGCGGCGACGGTGATTAATAACGCCATCAGCCTGATTGCCGCAGGCAACAGCGTCGTGTTTGCCCCGCATCCGGCGGCGAAAAAGGTCTCTCAGCGGGCAATCACCCTCCTCAATCAGGCGGTGGTCGCCGCCGGTGGCCCGGAAAATTTGCTGGTCACCGTGGCGAACCCGGATATCGAAACCGCCCAGCGGTTGTTCAAGTATCCCGGTATTGGCCTGCTGGTGGTGACTGGCGGCGAAGCGGTGGTGGACGCGGCGCGTAAACATACTAATAAACGCCTGATCGCCGCCGGTGCCGGTAATCCCCCGGTGGTGGTGGATGAGACCGCCGACCTGCCGCGCGCTGCACAATCCATCGTCAAAGGCGCGTCGTTTGATAACAACATCATCTGCGCCGACGAAAAAGTGCTGATTGTGCTGGATAGCGTCGCCGACGAGCTGATGCGTCTGATGGAAGGTCAGCACGCGGTGAAACTGACCGCCGCTCAGGCCGAACAGCTCCAGCCGGTGCTGCTGAAGAATATTGATGAGCGCGGCAAAGGCACCGTCAGCCGTGACTGGGTCGGTCGTGACGCGGGCAAGATCGCCGCAGCCATCGGCCTGAATGTCCCGGATCAAACGCGCCTGCTATTTGTGGAAACGCCCGCTAACCATCCGTTTGCCGTCACTGAAATGATGATGCCGGTACTGCCGGTGGTGCGGGTCGCCAACGTCGAAGAAGCCATCGCCCTGGCGGTTCAGCTTGAAGGCGGTTGCCACCATACGGCGGCGATGCACTCGCGCAATATCGACAACATGAACCAGATGGCGAACGCCATCGACACCAGCATTTTCGTCAAAAACGGGCCGTGCATTGCCGGGCTTGGATTGGGCGGAGAAGGCTGGACCACCATGACCATCACCACGCCAACCGGCGAAGGGGTGACCAGCGCGCGTACCTTTGTTCGCCTGCGTCGATGCGTGCTGGTGGATGCGTTTCGCATTGTATAAGGGATGACTCATGGCGCACGACGAACAACTCTGGCTCACCCCAAGACTGCAAAAAGCGGCGGCCCTGTGTAACCAGACGCCCGCCGCCAGCGACACACCGCTGTGGCTGGGCGTCGATTTGGGCACCTGCGACGTGGTGTCGATGGTGGTCGACGGCAACGCCCAGCCGGTGGCGGTGTGCCTTGACTGGGCCGACGTTGTGCGTGACGGCATCGTCTGGGATTTCTTCGGCGCCGTCACCCTCGTGCGCCGCCATCTCGACACCCTTGAACAGCAGCTCGGCTGCCGCTTTACCCACGCGGCGACCTCGTTCCCGCCGGGCACCGACCCGCGTATTTCGATCAACGTGCTGGAGTCTGCCGGGTTAGAAGTCAGCCACGTACTGGATGAACCGACGGCGGTGGCGGATCTGCTGGCGCTTGACAATGCAGGCGTGGTGGATATTGGCGGCGGCACTACCGGCATTGCCATCGTCAAACAGGGCAAGGTGACTTACTCCGCCGATGAAGCCACTGGCGGGCACCATATCTCCCTGACGCTGGCGGGCAACCGCCGTATTCCCCTGGAAGAGGCGGAACAGTACAAGCGCAGCAATGCGCAGGAGATTTGGCCGGTAGTGAAGCCGGTGTACGAAAAAATGGCGGAAATCGTTGCTCGCCACATTGAAGGGCAAGGAATTGCTGATTTATGGCTGGCGGGCGGTTCCTGTATGCAGCCGGGCGTGGAGGCGTTATTTCGCCAGCGTTTCCCGGAGTTACAGGTGCATTTGCCGCAGCACAGCCTGTTTATGACCCCGCTGGCGATAGCCAACAGCGGGAGAGCGAAAGCGGAGGGACTCTATGCAAGCTGAACTACAGACGGCGCTGTTTCAGGCATTCGACACCCTGAATCTGCAACGGGTGAAAACGTTCAGCGTACCGCCGGTCACGCTGTGCGGACTTGGGGCGCTCGGCGCCTGCGGGCAGGAAGCGCAAGCGCGAGGCGTAAGCCATCTGTTTGTGATGGTCGACAGCTTCCTGCATCAGGCGGGAATGACCGCGCCGCTGGCACGCAGCCTGGCGATGAAGGGCGTGGCGATGACGGTCTGGCCGTGTCCGCCAGGCGAGCCGTGCATTACCGACGTTTGCGCGGCGGTGGCGCAACTGCGTGAGGCGGCGTGCGACGGCGTAGTGGCCTTTGGCGGCGGTTCGGTGCTGGACGCGGCGAAAGCGGTCGCCCTGCTGGTGACTAACCCTGACCAGACGCTGAGCGCCATGACCGAGCGCAGTACATTACGCCCGCGTCTGCCGCTGATTGCGGTGCCGACTACCGCCGGAACCGGTTCTGAAACCACCAACGTGACGGTGATTATCGACGCGGTCAGCGGGCGCAAGCAGGTGCTGGCACACGCGTCACTAATGCCGGATGTGGCGATTCTTGATGCTGCCGTGACCGAAGGCGTTCCGCCAAACGTGACGGCGATGACCGGTATCGATGCGTTGACTCATGCGATTGAGGCCTACAGCGCGCTCAACGCCACGCCGTTTACCGACAGCCTGGCGATTGGCGCGATAGCGATGATTGGCAAATCGCTGCCGAAAGCCGTGGGTTACGGCCACGATCTGGCGGCGCGTGAAAATATGTTGCTGGCCTCCTGTATGGCGGGAATGGCCTTTTCCAGCGCCGGTCTGGGGCTGTGTCATGCGATGGCGCACCAGCCAGGGGCGGCGCTGCATATTCCGCACGGCCAGGCCAACGCTATGCTGCTGCCAACGGTCATGGGCTTTAACCGGATGGTTTGCCGCGAGCGCTTCAGTCAAATCGGTCGGGCGCTAACCAATAAGAAATCGGACGATCGCGATGCGATTGCGGCGGTGAGCGAGCTGATTGCCGAAGTGGGCCAGAGCAAACGGCTGGCTGACGCTGGCGCCAAACCCGAACACTACAGCGCGTGGGCGCAAGCCGCGCTGGAGGATATTTGTCTGCGCAGTAACCCACGCACCGCCACACAGGCACAGATTATCGATCTGTACGCGGCTGCCGGGTAATGCCTGTAGGCCGGATAAGGTGCTTGCACCGCTATCCGGCAATAACACGGCGTTAATGCCGGAGGCGACGTAAACGTCTTATCCGGCCTACAAATCATAAATGGCAGGGAGTAAGGGCTATGGGAATTAACGAAATCATCATGTACATCATGATGTTCTTTATGCTGATTGCCGCCGTGGACAGAATCCTGTCGCAGTTCGGCGGGTCGGCGCGCTTCCTCGGTAAATTCGGCAAGAGTATCGAGGGGTCTGGCGGCCAGTTTGAAGAGGGCTTTATGGCGATGGGCGCGTTGGGGCTGGCGATGGTCGGTATGACCGCGCTGGCGCCGGTGCTGGCGCATGTACTGGGGCCGGTTATTATCCCGGTATACGAAATGCTGGGCGCGAACCCATCCATGTTCGCGGGTACGCTGCTGGCCTGTGATATGGGCGGATTCTTCCTCGCCAAAGAGCTGGCCGGCGGTGATGTCGCGGCGTGGCTATACTCAGGGTTAATCCTTGGGTCGATGATGGGGCCGACCATTGTGTTCTCCATTCCGGTGGCGCTCGGCATTATCGAACCGTCTGACCGCCGCTACCTGGCGCTTGGCGTACTGGCGGGTATCGTCACCATTCCCATTGGCTGCATTGCGGGGGGATTGATCGCCATGTACTCAGGCGTGCAGATCAATGGTCAGCCAGTGGAGTTTACCTTCGCGCTGATCCTGATGAACATGATCCCGGTATTGATCGTCGCGGTGCTGGTAGCGCTGGGGCTGAAGTTCATCCCGGAAAAAATGATCAATGGCTTTCAGATCTTCGCCAAATTCCTCGTGGCGCTGATCACCATCGGTCTGGCGGCGGCGGTGGTTAAATTCCTGTTGGGCTGGGAGTTGATTCCGGGACTCGACCCGATCTTTATGGCGCCAGGCGACAAACCCGGCGAAGTGATGCGCGCCATTGAAGTGATCGGCTCTATCTCCTGCGTGCTGCTCGGCGCGTATCCGATGGTGCTGTTACTGACCCGCTGGTTTGAAAAACCGTTGATGAATGTCGGTAAACTGCTGAACGTAAATAATATTGCGGCGGCAGGCATGGTGGCGACCCTGGCGAACAATATCCCCATGTTCGGCATGATGAAGCAGATGGATACCCGCGGCAAAGTGATTAACTGCGCATTTGCCGTCTCTGCGGCATTCGCTCTGGGCGACCATTTAGGCTTCGCCGCTGCCAACATGAACGCCATGATCTTCCCGATGATCGTTGGCAAGCTGATCGGCGGCGTGACGGCGATTGGCGTGGCGATGATGCTGGTGCCGAAAGACGACGCCGCCCAGGTGAAAACCGAAGCGGAGGCGCAATCGTGAACACTCGCCAGCTACTGAGCGTCGGTATCGATATCGGCACCACCACCACGCAGGTGATCTTTTCGCGCCTGGAGTTGGTTAACCGTGCGGCGGTGTCGCAGGTGCCGCGCTACGAATTCATCAAACGCGACATTAGCTGGCAAAGCCCGGTCTTCTTTACGCCCGTGGATAAGCAGGGCGGTCTGAAAGAGGCCGAACTTAAAGCGCTGATTCTGGCCCAGTATCAGGCCGCAGGCATCGCGCCTGAATCGGTGGACTCAGGGGCTATCATTATCACCGGCGAAAGCGCCAAAACCCGCAACGCCCGTCCGGCGGTCATGGCGCTCTCGCAGTCGCTGGGCGACTTTGTGGTCGCCAGCGCCGGGCCGCATCTGGAATCGGTCATTGCCGGTTACGGCGCCGGGGCGCAAAGCTTGTCTGAGCAGCGGATGTGCCGGGTGCTGAATATTGATATCGGCGGCGGCACGTCTAACTACGCGCTGTTTGACGCGGGAAAAGTCAGCGGCACCGCCTGCCTTAACGTCGGTGGTCGCCTGCTGGAAACCGACGCTCAGGGGCGCGTGGTTTATGCCCATCAGCCGGGGCAGATGATTATCGATGAGGTGTTCGGTTCGGGTACTGATGCTCGCGCCTTAGCTGCCGCACAGTTGGGGCAGGTGGCGCGGCGGATGGCGGATCTCATCGTCGAGGTTATCACTGGCGCGCTCTCGCCGCTGGCGCAATCGCTGATGCAAACCGGGCTGCTGCCCGCCGATATTACGCCGGAGGTGATCACCCTTTCCGGTGGGGTCGGTGAATGCTACCGCAACCAACCTGCCGATCCGTTCTGTTTTTCCGACATTGGACCGCTGCTCGCCACGGCGTTGCATGAACATCCGCGCCTGCGCGAGATGAACGTGCAGTTTCCGGCGCAAACCGTACGCGCCACGGTGATTGGCGCGGGGGCCCATACGCTCTCGCTTTCCGGCAGTACTATCTGGCTGGAAGACGTCCAACTGCCGCTGCGCAACCTGCCGGTGGCGATCCCGCAGGATGACGCCGATCTGGTGAACGCCTGGCGGCAGGCGCTTCTCCAGCTTGATCTCGACCCGCAAACCGACGCTTACGTGCTGGCGCTTCCCGCCACGCTCCCGGTGCGTTACGCCGCATTACTCACGGTCATCAACGCGCTGACGGCTTTTGTCGCGCGTTATCCCAATCCACATCCCCTGCTGGTGGTGGCCGAGCAGGATTTTGGTAAAGCGCTGGGCATGTTATTGCGCCCACAGTTACCGCAACTTCCGCTGGCGGTCATCGATGAGGTGGTCGTGCGGGCGGGAGACTATATCGACATTGGTACGCCTCTTTTTGGCGGATCGGTTGTGCCGGTGACGGTGAAATCACTCGCATTTCCTTCCTGAGGGAACGACTTATGAAACTAAAGACCACATTGTTCGGCAATGTTTATCAGTTTAAGGATGTAAAAGAGGTACTGGCTAAAGCCAACGAACTGCGTTCGGGGGATGTGCTGGCCGGGGTTGCCGCGGCAAGTTCGCAGGAGCGCGTAGCGGCAAAACAGGTACTGTCGGAAATGACGGTGGCGGATATTCGCAACAATCCGGTGATTGCCTATGAAGAGGATTGCGTGACGCGCCTGATTCAGGACGACGTCAACGAAACGGCCTATAACCGGATTAAAAACTGGAGCATCAGCGAACTGCGCGAATACGTGCTGAGCGATGAAACCTCCGTGGACGACATCGCGTTTACCCGCAAAGGGCTGACCTCCGAAGTGGTGGCGGCAGTAGCGAAAATCTGCTCCAACGCCGACCTGATCTACGGCGGTAAGAAAATGCCGGTGATCAAAAAAGCCAATACCACCATCGGTATTCCGGGCACCTTTAGCTGCCGTTTGCAGCCGAACGATACCCGTGACGATGTACAGAGTATCGCCGCGCAAATCTACGAAGGGCTTTCTTTCGGCGCAGGCGATGCGGTGATCGGCGTTAACCCGGTGACCGATGACGTGGAGAACCTGACCCGCGTGCTCGACACCGTTTACGGCGTTATCGATAAATTCAATATTCCGACCCAGGGCTGCGTGCTGGCGCACGTCACCACCCAGATCGAAGCGATTCGTCGCGGCGCGCCGGGCGGACTGATTTTCCAGAGCATTTGCGGCAGCGAGAAGGGCTTAAAAGAGTTCGGCGTCGAGCTGGCTATGCTCGACGAAGCGCGGGCTGTGGGGGCGGAGTTCAACCGCATTGCCGGGGAAAACTGCCTGTACTTTGAAACCGGGCAAGGGTCTGCGCTCTCTGCTGGCGCGAACTTTGGTGCCGACCAGGTGACGATGGAAGCGCGTAACTACGGGCTGGCTCGCCACTACGATCCGTTCCTGGTGAACACCGTGGTGGGCTTTATCGGGCCGGAGTATCTCTATAACGATCGGCAGATTATCCGCGCCGGTCTCGAAGATCACTTTATGGGCAAGCTGAGCGGCATCTCGATGGGCTGCGACTGCTGCTATACCAACCATGCCGACGCTGACCAGAACCTTAACGAAAACCTGATGATTCTGCTCGCCACTGCCGGCTGTAACTACATCATGGGGATGCCGCTCGGCGACGACATCATGCTCAACTACCAGACCACCGCTTTCCACGATACCGCCACCGTCCGTCAGTTGCTGAATTTACGGCCATCGCCGGAGTTTGAACGCTGGCTGGAAACGATGGGCATTATGGCAAACGGTCGTCTGACCAAACGGGCGGGCGATCCGTCACTGTTCTTCTGATGACGCGGGGATAACACCATGGATCAAAAACAGATTGAAGAAATTGTACGTAGCGTGATGGCGTCAATGGGACAGGACGTACCGCAGCCCGTCGCGCCGTCAACGCAGGCAGGCGCAAAGCCGCAGTGCGCCGCGCCGACGGTGACCGAAAGCTGCGCGCTGGATTTAGGTTCCGCAGAGGCAAAAGCCTGGATTGGCGTCGAGAACCCGCATCGTGCGGACGTGCTGACCGAACTGCGTCGCAGTACTGCGGCACGCGTCTGCACGGGGCGTGCCGGGCCGCGTCCGCGCACCCAGGCGCTGTTGCGCTTCCTGGCGGATCACTCCCGTTCGAAAGACACCGTGCTCAAAGAAGTGCCGGAAGAGTGGGTAAAAGCGCAAGGGCTGCTGGAAGTGCGTTCGGAAATCAGCGACAAAAACCTGTACCTGACGCGCCCGGATATGGGGCGTCGCCTGAGCCCGGAAGCCATTGACGCGCTGAAGTCGCAGTGCGTGATGAACCCGGATGTGCAGGTAGTAGTCTCCGATGGCCTCTCTACGGATGCGATCACCGCCAACTATGAAGAGATCCTGCCGCCGCTGCTTGCCGGTCTGAAGCAGGCCGGGCTGAACGTCGGCACGCCGTTCTTTGTGCGCTATGGCCGCGTGAAGATTGAAGATCAGATTGGCGAAATTCTCGGCGCGAAGGTCGTCATCCTGCTGGTGGGCGAACGTCCGGGGCTGGGGCAGTCGGAAAGCCTCTCCTGCTACGCCGTCTATTCCCCGCGCGTGGCGACCACCGTCGAGGCCGACAGAACCTGTATTTCAAACATTCATCAGGGGGGGACGCCGCCAGTAGAAGCCGCCGCCGTGATTGTGGATTTGGCCAAACGGATGCTGGAGCAGAAAGCGTCCGGCATCAACATGACCCGTTAAGGAGACATCATGCCTGCATTAGATTTGATTCGACCTTCAGTGACTGCCATGCGCGTGATTGCCTCCGTGAATGACGGCTTTGCGCGGGAACTTAAATTACCGCCACATATACGTAGCCTCGGACTCATCACGGCAGATTCTGATGATGTGACCTATATTGCCGCTGACGAAGCGACAAAACAGGCGATGGTGGAAGTGGTCTATGGCCGCTCCCTCTATGCCGGAGCGGCTCACGGGCCGTCGCCGACCGCCGGTGAGGTGTTGATTATGCTGGGCGGACCGAACCCGGCGGAAGTGCGCGCCGGTCTGGATGCAATGGTCGCCAGCATTGAAAACGGCGCGGCGTTCCAGTGGGCGAACGATGCGGAAAATACCGCATTCCTGGCGCATGTGGTTTCGCGTACCGGCTCGTACCTCTCATCTACCGCAGGTATCGCGCTGGGCGATCCAATGGCCTATCTGGTAGCGCCGCCGCTGGAAGCGACATTCGGCATTGACGCGGCGATGAAATCCGCTGACGTTCAACTGGTGACTTACGTGCCGCCGCCGTCGGAAACCAACTATTCGGCCGCGTTCTTAACGGGAAGCCAGGCCGCGTGTAAAGCCGCCTGCAACGCCTTTACCGACACCGTGCTGGATATCGCCCGTAACCCTGTCCAGCGTGCGTAACGGAGGCTGCCAATGATCAATGCCCTGGGATTACTGGAAGTGGACGGAATGGTCGCCGCCGTCGATGCGGCGGATGCCATGCTGAAAGCGGCCAACGTGCGTTTGCTCAGTCATCAAGTGCTCGACCCTGGCAGGCTAACGCTGGTGGTGGAGGGCGATCTGGCGGCGTGTCGTGCGGCGCTGGATGCCGGAAGCGCCGCCGCGCAGCGCACAGGCCGTGTGATTAGCCGCAAAGAAATTGGTCGTCCGGAAGAGGACACCCAGTGGTTGGTTGGCGGGTTTGCGCGTGCGACAACGCCGACTGAGAAAGCGCCCCAGGTACCCGCAACGCCTGAGTTCGCTGAAGCGTTACTGGCGCTGCTGGCATCAGTACGCCAGGGAATGACGGCGGGAGAGGTTGCCGCGCATTTTGGCTGGCCGCTGGAGCAGGCCAGAAACGTGCTGGAACAACTCTTTTCTGACGGAGCGTTGCGTAAACGCAGTAGTCGCTATCGCATCAAAAATTAATCTGTCGGAGGGCCGGGCGTCCTGGCGGGCGTCCGGCATAGAAGATCATGAAAAAGACCCGTACAGCGAATTTGCACCATCTTTATCATGAAGCGTTACCCGAAGACGTTAAACTTACGCCCAGAGTCGAGGTGGACAATGTTCATCAGCGACGGACGACGGATGTCTATGAACATGCTCTGACTATCACCGCCTGGCAGCAGATCTACGATCAGTTACACCCGGGTAAATTTCATGGCGAGTTCACGGAAATCCTGCTTGATGAGATTCAGGTGTTCCGTGAATACACCGGCCTGGCGCTGCGTCAGTCGTGTCTGGTTTGGCCAAACTCTTTCTGGTTTGGTATTCCGGCGACGCGCGGCGAACAGGGATTTATCGGCGCGCAGGGGCTCGGCAGCGCCGAGATTGCCACCCGACCGGGAGGCACCGAGTTTGAACTGAGCACGCCGGATGATTACACCATTCTGGGCGTCGTTATCTCGGAAGATGTTATTTCCCGTCAGGCCACGTTTTTGCATAACCCGGAAAGGGTACTGCATATGCTGCGTAACCAGTTAGCGCTGGAGGTAAAAGAGCAGCATAAAGCGGCGCTGTGGGGCTTTGTGCAGCAGGCGCTGGCCACCTTCAGCGAGAGTCCTGAAACCCTGCATCAATCTGCGGTGCGTAAGGTCTTGAGTGATAATTTGTTGCTGGCGATGGGCACGATGCTGGAAGAGGCGAAGCCGATTCATAGCGCCGAAAGCATCAGCCATCAGGGATATCGTAGGCTACTGTCGCGGGCGCGGGAATATGTGCTGGAAAATATGTCGGAGCCGCTGACGGTGCTCGACTTATGTAACCAGCTACACGTAAGCCGTCGCACGCTGCAAAATGCGTTTCACGCCATTTTGGGCATTGGCCCCAATGCGTGGCTGAAACGTATTCGCTTAAACGCAGTACGCCGGGAGTTGATTAGCCCGTGGTCGCAGAGCGCCACGGTCAAAGATGCCGCGATGCAGTGGGGATTCTGGCATCTGGGGCAATTTGCCACCGATTATCAGCAATTATTTGCCGAAAAACCGTCGTTGACGCTGCATCAACGGATGCGGCAATGGGCTTGATATTGATGGGGAGGCTCTCCGGTTGCTGATAACGTGCGCGTGTCGGGAATTGCCCGGTGGCAGCTGGCGCCTTACCGGGCCTACGGATTCGCTGCCGTCTGTGGTTGGTAGCCCGGACAAGGCGCGCCAGCGCCGCCTCCGGGGAACCGCGCGCAACGTGCAAAACAGTTTTGTCATCAGGTCATGAGGATGAGCGTTTATGTTTGCTGATAAGACGTTGCCGTTGTTTGGCAGGAGGGGCAGATAAACCCGTAAAGCATCATAAATTCCCTTCAATCATGATGCTATCATATTGATGCAGAAGCGGTTGTATCCATTCTATAACATATTGAATAAAGGAAGCGTACTCTCCGTTGCTGCGCGCAATTATCAGCCAGTGCGAGATTATTTTCTCGCATTCAGCAAGTGTAAATTCATTCCAGCTTGTGTAATCAAAGGACTTATCCTCATGATTTCGTGGGTATAGCTTATTAATTCCAGCGGCCAGTATCTCAAAATCGGACTCGTAAATCATCAGACAGTCAACACTATAATCCCATCCCCCATCCGGATCTTCTTTATAAGGATAGATAAAACATCCAATTTTACTCTCTGTGCGGCGATGTCTTTTTCGTAGAGTTGTTCGGCGCCCTTTAAGATTAAAATCAAGGTAATAAGGTGGTATTGGGGTATGCAGTGCGGTGGTTATTGCGATCAGGAACTTAGACCACTCTTTATGGTGTATTTCGCGGCTACACCAATAATCGACATCAATATATTTTTCTGACCATCGTAGATCGCAATACTGTTTTTTATGGTTCACGTGGAACGTTGTATCTGTATGGTAATCGTTTATTTGTTGCGTTCCCCAGTATTCGCGAAAAAATTCAGCTAACCTGTTTTTTTGCTCTTCAGGGGATAATGAGGGCGCAGAGATGAGGCGGGCGTTCATTGCTACTTCCTTAATGTCATATGTGTTTAAATCCAGTCGCGTACCTGAATAAACTCGCTCAGCGCCGCTTCCGGGCTACCCGCTTCTGGCTGCCAGTCGTACTCCCAGCGCACCAGCGGCGGCATCGACATCAGGATAGATTCAGTGCGCCCGCCGGTTTGCAGACCAAACAGGGTGCCTCTGTCCCACACCAGATTGAACTCCACGTAGCGCCCGCGGCGATAAAGTTGAAAATTACGCTCCCGCTCGCCCCAGACCATCGCTTTGCGTCGTTCGACAATCGGTAAATACGCCTCGGTGTAGCCGTTGCCGACCGCCTGCATAAAAGCAAAACAGTGGTCGAAATCCGGCGTATTCAAATCGTCAAAAAACAGTCCGCCGATACCGCGCTGCTCGTTACGATGCTTGAGGAAAAAGTAGTCGTCGCACCACTTTTTATAGCGCGGATACACATCGTCGCCAAACGGCTGACACAGGTCGCGGGCGGTGCGGTGCCAGTGAACGGCATCCTCTTCAAAGCCGTAGTAGGGCGTTAAATCGAACCCGCCGCCAAACCACCACACCGGATCGGCGCCCGGTTTTTCGGCAATAAAAAAGCGCACGTTAGCATGGCTGGTGGGAATATACGGATTGTGCGGATGCACCACCAGCGATACGCCCATCGCTTCAAAGCTACGCCCGGCCAGTTCTGGCCGATGCGCGGTGGCGGATGCGGGCATCGCATCGCCGTGAACGTGAGAGAAATTAACGCCCGCCTGTTCGAAAATCCCGCCGTTGCGTAATACCCGGCTGCGTCCGCCGCCGCCCGCTTCGCGTCGCCAGCTATCTTCGACAAAGTTTGCGCCATCCACAGCGGATAACGTTTGGCAAATATCATCCTGCAGGCGTAGCAGAAACTGTTTTACGTGATGTGCATCGGGTTTCATGATTACCGTTTCTTCGTGTGTGCTTTCTGGTTATCAAACCAGTGAAAATAACTGATGATGCCGTTGGCGATCGCCGTAGCGATTTTCTGGCGAAACGCCGTCGTGCCCAGCAGGCGTTCTTCTTCCGGATTGGTAATAAACGAGGTTTCGACCAGTACCGACGGAATTGACGGTGATTTTAGCACCACGAAAGCCGCTTGTTCGGTAGTGCGGCTGTGTAATTTATGTATAGGTTTGATTTTCTTGAGAATATGCGAACCCAGCGTCAGACTGTTTTTAATCGTATCGGTTTGCACCAGATCAAACAAAACTTGTTGTAATAGATGATCCCGGTCAGTGGCTTTTTTACCCGCCACTTCGTCCGCGCGGTTTTCACGCTCGGAGAGATACTTCGCCATGGCGCTACTGGCCCCGCGGTTGGAAAGCGCAAAAACGGAAGCGCCCGCCGCTTTCGGGTTGGTAAAACCATCGGCATGAATGGACATAAACAGATCCGCGCCGTGCTTATGGGCGATTTCCACCCGATCGTACAGCGGAATAAAGGTATCCCCTGTCCGGGTTAAACGCGCATCGATTCCGTGATTTCGCAAAATAGCGCGTACGTTTTTGGCAATTGCCAGCACGACGTGTTTTTCCTGAGAACCGTTGCGGCCAATCGCGCCGGTATCGATGCCGCCGTGTCCGGGGTCGAGCATCACCAACCGTTTACTGCCGGTTTTTTTGGTTTTGGGTTTGCTGTGACCATTACTGGTTTTTAGCGTTTCTTCTTTGGCTATTGCGTGCGACATACCTGACAGCGTCAGGGCCGCCAGACCTGTTTTGAGTACCTGGCGGCGCGATGTGAGAGTTTTTAGGAGTTTAAAAGTGCTCATACGGCCTGAGTTGTGAAAATTAAGTTCAAGATGTTATATCGTATCGCGTAATCCGTTACGACGGTTGGTGATGAGAATTGTTTTACTTTTCATTTCAATACGTGACACATCGCCATTATGCCATTTTTTCCGCTACATCGCGTCAGATATTGGCTGAATCAGATGTTTGCGCCATAATCTTGGTTTTTCCACCCGAAAAGGCAACGAATACCATGGAAATACGCGTTTTTCGCCAGGAAGATTTCGAAGAGGTGATTACCCTCTGGGAGCGTTGCGACCTGCTGCGTCCATGGAACGATCCTGAAATGGATATTGAACGCAAGGTGAATCACGATGTCAGCTTGTTCCTCGTTGCGGAAGTTAGCGGCGAAGTCGTCGGTACGGTAATGGGCGGTTATGACGGGCATCGCGGCTCGGCGTATTACCTGGGCGTTCACCCGGAGTTCCGCGGGCGCGGCATTGCGAATGCGTTGCTTAACCGGCTGGAAAAAAAACTCATCGCCCGCGGGTGTCCGAAAATCCAAATTATGGTGCGTGATGATAACGACGTTGTGCTGGGCATGTATGAACGTCTGGGGTATGAGCATTCTGACGCCCTAAGTTTGGGTAAACGCCTGATTGAAGATGAAGAGTACTGAGTTTCATCCAGCCGATTATGATGTACACGGACGTTTACGCCTGCCGTTTCTGTTCTGGTGCGTACTGCTACTTCAGGCGCGCGCCTGGGTACTCTTTGTCATTGCCGGTTCATCCCGTGGACAGGGTAATACTTTGTTAAACTTTTTTTATCCCGACCATGACAATTTTTGGCTGGGGCTGTTGCCCGGCGTTCCGGCGGTAGTGGCATTTTTACTCAGCGGGCGGCGTGAAGCGGTTCCTGGTGTGTGGCGCTGGCTGCGCGGACTCCTGATCCTTGCTCAACTGGTGTCGTTGTGCTGGCTGCCGGTGATGTGGCTGGGTGGCGACCCGGTCAACGGCGTCGGGCTGGCGCTGCTGCTGGCGGACATCGTCGCGCTGATCTGGCTGTTAACCAATCAACGTTTGCGTGCCTGTTTTTCCCTTGAGAAAGAATAACGGCACTTTTTGGCGAACCCGCACTCCAACCAACGTTAATTAATAAAAGAAAGGAAGTGAGATGAAATCGCTGCGTTTGACTTTACTCGCACTGCCGCTGGCGCTGACCGGCTGCTCGACGCTCTCCTCGGTCAACTGGTCTGCCGCAAATCCATGGAACTGGTTTGGTTCCTCGACAGAAGTTACTGAGCAAGGCGTGGGAGCGCTGACCGCCGCCACGCCGCTGGAAGAGCCGGCTATTGCAGAGGCATTAGATGGCGATTATCGCCTGCGTAGCGGTATGAAAACCGATAACGGCAACGTGGTGCGCTTTTTCGAAGCGATGAAGGGCGACAGCGTCGCGATGGTGATCAACGGCGAGCAGGGCACCGTGAGCCGTATTGATGTGCTGGACAGCGACATCCCAACCGCCGCGGGGGGCAAAATCGGTACGCCGTTTAGCGACCTTTACAGCAAAGCGTTTGGTCACTGCGAGCCGGTTTCCAGCGATAGCCATACCAGCGTCGAATGTAAAGCTGAGGGAAGTCAGCATATTAGCTATGTTTTCTCCGGCGAGTGGAGCGGACCGGAAGGCTTAATGCCTCCTGATGACGTCTTAAAAAACTGGGACGTGCGCAAAATTATCTGGCGTCGTTAATTTGCGCCTGAACAAACCGCTTCGCTTAAAAACAAGGTAAAATAGCCTCCATTAATGCCACGACTGCGTGGCATTCTCATTTTCAGGAGGAATCATGTCTCAGGTTCAAAGTGGCATTTTGCCGGAACATTGCCGTGCGGCAATTTGGATTGAAGCCAATGTAAAAGGCGACCTGGACGCCCTGCGCGCGGCCAGCAGAACATTTGCCGATAAACTGGCGACCTTCGAAGTCAAATTTCCGGACGCCCATCTTGGGGCCGTTGTGGCGTTTGGCAACAATACCTGGCGTGCCCTGAGTGGCGGCATCGGGGCGGAAGAACTGAAAGATTTTATTCCTTATGGTAAAGGACTGGCGCCGGCCACGCAGTATGACGTGCTGATCCATATCCTTTCCCTGCGCCACGATGTGAATTTTTCTGTTGCCCAGGCGGCGATGGAAGCCTTCGGCGACGGTATCGACGTGAAAGAAGAAGTTCACGGCTTCCGTTGGGTGGAAGAACGCGATCTGAGCGGCTTTGTCGACGGGACAGAGAACCCGGCGGGCGAAGAGACGCGTCGTGAAGTGGCGGTGATCAAAGATGGCGTGGATGCCGGCGGCAGTTATGTGTTCGTGCAGCGTTGGGAACACAATCTCAAGCAACTTAACCGGATGAGTATTCACGATCAGGAGATGATGATCGGGCGTACCAAAGAAGCCAATGAAGAGATTGACGGCGATGCGCGTCCGGCAATATCTCACCTGAGCCGCGTCGATCTCAAAGAAGATGGCAAAGGGCTGAAGATTGTGCGTCAGAGCCTGCCATACGGCACCGCCAGCGGTACTCATGGTCTCTATTTCTGCGCTTACTGCGCACGCCTGCACAATATCGAACAGCAGCTTCTGAGTATGTTCGGCGATACCGACGGTAAACGCGACGCAATGCTGCGCTTCACCAAACCGGTGACTGGCGGCTACTATTTTGCGCCGTCGCTGGATCGCCTGTTAGCGCTATAAGGTAAAACCCTGTCGGATGGCAGCGCGAACGCTTTATTCGACCTACGATTGGTAGGCCTGATAAGCGCAGCACCATCAGGCAGAACAGCATAAAAATGCCCATCCCCGCCTCCGCGGGGATTTTTTTACCTAAGATTTACCTGAATTAGTGAGCTATTCCTCAGTACTTATTTGTTATTACTGTATTTTCAGTGTTAATGGAGTGTAAGACTCCATATTCAAAAGGAGACATTGAAAATGGGTAAACTCACGGGCAAGACAGCATTGATTACGGGCGCATCGCAGGGCATTGGCGAAGGGATCGCTCGCGTATTCGCACGCCACGGCGCGAACTTAATCTTGCTGGATATCTCCGATGAGATTGAAAAACTGGCGGATGAGCTGGGCGGGCGCGGACATCGCTGTACTGCCGTTAAGGCTGACGTCAGAGATTTTGCTTCGGTGCAGGCGGCGGTTGCGCGCGCCAAAGAGACTGAAGGTAGAATTGATATTTTGGTGAATAACGCTGGCGTGTGCCGTCTGGGCAACTTCCTCGATATGAGTGAAGAAGATCGCGATTTCCACATTGATATTAATATTAAAGGTGTCTGGAACGTCACCAAAGCCGTCCTGCCGGAGATGATTAAACGTAAAGATGGCCGCATTGTGATGATGTCTTCCGTCACGGGAGATATGGTGGCGGACCCGGGTGAAACGGCCTATGCGCTGTCAAAAGCCGCCATTGTCGGTTTAACCAAATCGCTGGCGGTAGAGTATGCGCAGTCCGGTATTCGTGTGAATGCCATTTGCCCCGGTTATGTAAGAACGCCGATGGCGGAAAGCATTGCCCGTCAGTCTAACCCTGACGATCCGGAATCGGTATTAACGGAAATGGCAAAAGCTATTCCGCTACGCCGTCTTGCCGATCCGCTGGAAGTAGGGGAACTGGCGGCATTTCTGGCTTCCGATGAGTCCAGCTATCTTACCGGAACGCAAAACGTCATTGATGGCGGCAGTACCCTGCCTGAAAGCGTAAGCGTAGGCGTCTGATTGATGCCGGTCTCCTCCCCGCGCCGCGTGGGGAGGGATTCTCTTATTCCCTTTTCAACTTTCAAATCATCAAACGGTATATAAAACCGTTACTCCTTTAGCGCTGGTTATAAATATGATGACCATAAGAAAGTCATTAAATTTATAAGGGTGCGCAATGGCCGTTAACTTACTGAAAAAGAGACCCCTGACGCTGGCAGCAATGCTGTTACTGGCAGGGCAGGCGCAGGCAACGGAGCTGCTTAACAGCTCATACGATGTCTCCCGCGAGCTGTTTGCCGCCCTTAACCCGCCGTTTGAGCAACAATGGGCGAAGGATAACGGCGGCGATAAGCTGACGATTAAGCAGTCTCATGCCGGGTCATCAAAACAGGCGCTGGCGATTTTGCAGGGACTGAAGGCAGACGTCGTCACCTACAATCAGGTGACCGACGTACAGATTCTTCATGATAAAGGCAAACTGATCCCTGCCGACTGGCAAAGCCGTCTGCCGAACAACAGTTCGCCATTCTATTCCACGATGGGCTTCCTGGTGCGCAAGGGGAACCCCAAAAATATTCACGACTGGAGCGATCTTGTACGTTCCGACGTGAAGCTGATTTTCCCTAACCCGAAAACCTCTGGCAACGCCCGTTACACGTATCTGGCGGCATGGGGCGCGGCGGATAACGCGGACGGCGGCGATAAAGCCAAAACCGAACAGTTTATGACCCAGTTCCTGAAAAACGTCGAAGTGTTTGATACCGGCGGTCGCGGCGCTACGACTACCTTTGCCGAGCGTGGTCTGGGCGATGTGCTGATTAGTTTTGAATCGGAAGTGAACAACATCCGCAAACAATATGAAGCCCAGGGATTTGAAGTGGTGATCCCGAAAACGAACATTCTTGCTGAATTCCCGGTCGCCTGGGTAGATAAAAACGTGCAGGCCAACGGCACAGAAAAAGCCGCCAAAGCTTACCTGAACTGGCTGTATAGCCCGCAGGCGCAGACCATCATCACCCATTACTACTACCGCGTGAATAACCCGGAAATCATGGGCAAGCAAGCAGATAAATTCCCGCAGACCGAACTGTTCCGCGTGGAAGAAAAATTTGGCACGTGGCCTGAGGTGATGAAAACGCACTTTGCCAGCGGCGGCGAGCTGGACAAACTGTTGGCGGCGGGGCGTAAGTAATGCTTGCCGTTTCTTCCCGACGCGTGCTGCCCGGCTTTACGTTAAGCCTCGGCACCAGTTTGCTGTTTGTCTGCCTGATCCTACTGTTGCCGTTGAGCGCGCTGGTGATGCAGCTCTCACAGATGAGCTGGTCGCAATACTGGGATGTCGTGACCAACCCACAGGTGGTGGCTGCTTATAAAGTGACGCTACTGGCGGCATTTGTGGCATCGATTTTTAACGGCGTGTTTGGCCTGCTGATGGCGTGGATTTTAACCCGCTACCGTTTTCCAGGGCGCACGTTGCTGGATGCGCTGATGGATCTGCCATTTGCGCTGCCGACAGCGGTAGCGGGATTAACGCTGGCCTCGCTGTTCTCAGTGAACGGTTTCTACGGTCAGTTTCTCGCGCAGTTTGATATCAAAGTGACCTATACCTGGCTCGGTATTGCGGTGGCGATGGCCTTTACCAGCATTCCATTTGTGGTGCGCACCGTCCAGCCGGTACTGGAAGAGCTGGGGCCGGAATATGAAGAAGCGGCACAAACGCTGGGGGCCACCCGCCTGCAAAGTTTTCGCAAAGTCGTGCTGCCTGAGCTGTCGCCTGCGCTGATTGCCGGCGTGGCACTCTCTTTTACCCGTAGCCTGGGCGAGTTTGGCGCGGTGATTTTTATCGCCGGAAATATCGCCTGGAAAACAGAAGTGACCTCGCTGATGATTTTTGTGCGTTTGCAGGAGTTTGATTACCCCGCCGCCAGCGCCATTGCCTCGGTGATCCTTGCGGCATCCTTGCTACTGCTGTTCTCTATCAATACTTTGCAAAGTCGCTTTGGTCGACGTGTGGTAGGTCATTAATGGCGATCGTTGCTCAATTGAAGCGATACAACGTCCCCCGTATTAACTGGGGAAAATGGTTTCTGATTGGCGTCGGGATGCTGGTTTCGGCGTTTATCCTGCTGGTGCCGATGATTTACATCTTCGTGCAGGCGTTCAGCAAAGGGTTAATGCCGGTACTGCAAAATCTGGCCGATCCGGACATGCTGCACGCCATCTGGCTGACGGTGTTGATTGCCTTGATCGCAGTGCCGGTGAATCTGGTGTTCGGCATTCTGCTGGCGTGGCTGGTGACGCGCTTTAACTTCCCCGGACGTCAGCTACTGCTGACTCTGCTGGATATTCCCTTCGCCGTCTCGCCGGTGGTGGCCGGTCTGGTTTATCTGCTGTTTTATGGCTCCAACGGCCCGTTGGGCGGCTGGCTGGATGAGCATAATTTGCAAATGATGTTCTCCTGGCCGGGGATGGTACTGGTTACTATTTTTGTCACCTGTCCGTTTGTGGTGCGCGAACTGGTGCCAGTGATGCTCAGCCAGGGCAGTCAGGAAGATGAGGCGGCGATTTTACTGGGCGCATCCGGTTGGCAAATGTTTCGTCGCGTGACGTTGCCGAATATTCGCTGGGCGCTACTCTACGGCGTGGTGTTAACCAACGCCCGCGCGATTGGCGAGTTTGGCGCGGTGTCGGTGGTGTCCGGCTCGATTCGCGGCGAAACGTTATCGCTACCGTTACAGATTGAATTACTGGAGCAGGACTACAACACCGTCGGCTCCTTTACCGCCGCCGCATTGTTGACGCTAATGGCGATTATTACCCTGTTTTTGAAGAGCATGTTGCAATGGCGTCTGGAGAATCAGGAAAAACGCGCGCAACAGGAGGAAAATCATGAGCATTGAGATCGCCAGAATTAAGAAATCGTTTGGTCGTACTCAGGTACTGAATGATATCTCGCTGGATATTCCTTCCGGCCAGATGGTTGCCTTGTTGGGGCCGTCTGGTTCCGGCAAAACGACGCTGCTGCGCATTATTGCCGGGCTGGAACATCAGTCCAGCGGTCATATTCGTTTCCACGGTACGGACGTTAGCCGCCTGCACGCGCGTGAGCGTAAAGTCGGTTTTGTGTTTCAGCACTATGCGCTGTTTCGCCATATGACGGTGTTTGACAACATCGCTTTTGGCCTGACGGTGCTGCCGCGACGCGACCGCCCAACTGCGGCGGCGATTAAAACGAAAGTGACGCAATTGCTGGAGATGGTGCAACTGGCGCACCTCGCGGATCGCTTCCCCGCCCAGCTTTCCGGCGGACAAAAACAGCGCGTGGCGCTGGCGCGCGCGCTTGCCGTAGAACCGCAAATTCTACTGCTGGATGAACCCTTTGGCGCGCTGGATGCCCAGGTACGTAAAGAGTTACGTCGCTGGTTGCGCCAGCTACATGAAGAACTGAAATTCACCAGCGTCTTTGTCACCCACGATCAGGAAGAAGCGACGGAAGTGGCGGATCGGGTGGTGGTGATGAGTCAGGGCAATATCGAACAGGCTGATGCGCCGGATCGGGTGTGGCGTGAACCGGCAACCCGCTTCGTACTGGAGTTTATGGGCGAGGTGAACCGCCTGACAGGCACCGTCCGCGGCGGGCAGTTTCACGTTGGCGCGCATCGCTGGCCGCTGGGTTATACGCCCGCGTACCAGGGGCCGGTCGATCTGTTCCTGCGTCCGTGGGAGGTGGATATTAGCCGCCGCACCAGCCTGGATTCTCCGCTACCAGTACAGGTCATTGAGGCCAGCCCGAAAGGTCACTATACACAGCTAGTGGTGCAGCCGCTGGGGTGGTATCACGATCCGCTGACGGTGGTGATGGCGGGTGACGACGTCCCGCAGCGCGGCGAGCGTTTGTTTGTCGGCTTACAGAACGCACGTCTCTATCATGGCGACCAGCGTATTGAGCCCCATGAGGCGCTTGCTCTTGCGGAGTCTGCCTGATAGGTTAATTTGCATAGTTATCGCCCGGTGGCGCTTCGCTTACCGGGCCTACAGCGTATATCGTGATTTTGTAGGCCGGGTAAGCACAGCGCCACCCGGCATTTTTATTGAGCTGAAAACGTGAATACATTAGAACAAACCATCGGCAATACGCCACTGGTCAAATTACAACGTCTGGCGCCGGATAACGGCAGTGAAATCTGGGTCAAGCTGGAAGGCAATAATCCAGCAGGATCGGTGAAAGATCGCGCGGCGCTATCGATGATTGTCGAGGCGGAAAAGCGCGGGGAAATTAAACCGGGCGATGTCCTGATTGAAGCGACCAGCGGCAACACTGGCATTGCGCTGGCGATGATCGCCGCGCTGAAAGGTTATCGCATGAAGCTGTTGATGCCAGACAACATGAGCCAGGAGCGTCGGGCGGCAATGCGGGCCTATGGCGCGGAACTGATACTGGTCACTAAAGAGCAGGGAATGGAAGGGGCGCGCGATTTAGCGCTCGCTATGTCTGAACGAGGCGAGGGTAAACTGCTCGATCAGTTTAATAATCCTGATAATCCCTACGCCCACTACACGACCACCGGCCCGGAAATCTGGCGGCAAACGCAGGGGCGGGTAACGCATTTTGTCTCCAGCATGGGCACGACCGGCACCATTACCGGCGTGTCGCGTTTTCTGCGCGAGCAGGAAAAGCCGGTCACTATCGTTGGCCTGCAACCGGAAGAGGGCAGCAGTATTCCGGGCATTCGCCGCTGGCCTGCGGAATATATGCCAGGGATTTTCAACGCCAGCCTGGTGGACCAGGTGCTGGATATTCATCAGAATGATGCCGAAAACACCATGCGTGAACTGGCCGTTCGTGAAGGGATTTTCTGCGGCGTCAGCTCTGGCGGCGCGGTAGCGGGTGCGTTACGCGTCGCACGAGCCACGCCCGGTGCGATAGTGGTGGCGATCATCTGCGATCGCGGCGACCGTTACTTGTCTACCGGCGTGTTTGGTGAAGAGCATTTCAGCCAGGGGGCGGGGATTTAAACGAGGTGCCATCGTCGTATGGCACCCGTGTGTTATAGCGTTTTATCCGTTTCCGCAATAAGCGCATGTAAATAAGGCTGCGCGTTTTCATCGCTTTTACCGGGAATTTTTACGATATAGGGCTTTCCGGTGATGGACGACGACGACGCGACTTTATCGATAAACTGTTCGGCGGTGTCGATACGATTGCGTGTGTTACCCAGTTTTAAGCGCAGGTGCGATACGGCTTCCTCGCAGTTATGCGCATCACCGTTACGAACGAAGGTCAGATCCTTTTTCTGCGCCAGCGCATTCAGCATGGCGTTAATGCGCGCTTCTTCGTGGGCGTTTAGCTTCGCCCAGGCGGGTAGGGTCAGCAGGAGCGCAACGACGGCGCAGACAATTTTCTTCATGGTAAAATCCTTTTTCATGCGATAATCACTGCACCTCAGACCGTTAGCCGGGTAATAAGTTGCACTCCTGGTGTGGTTATTTCTGTGAGTGCGCCAGCGTGAGTTCATCCAGAAAACGCCACAGCTTTTCATTCATCTGCTGATAATTCCATGCGCGCATCTCGGCGACCGAGCGGATAAAACGCATCCCTTGCGCGTCGGCCAGCTCCTGCTGCGAATGTTGGATTAATCCTTCAACCGCCTCGACGGTAAATTCCATATGACACTGGAAGCCGTAGACAAAATTACCGTACTGCACTATCTGACGTGGACAGCCGGCACTTTCGGCCAGCACGGTCGCCTGATCGGTGAGTCCTGGCATATCGTTGTGCCAGTGGCCGACGGTTAACGGGGAGCCAAAGTGGGTGATAAGCGGATGCCGCAGACCGGCTTCAGTGAGCGTAATAGGGTAGTGACCAATCTCTTTTTCCGGACTTTGGCACACAGCGGCGCCCAGCGCCTCGCCAATGAGCTGTGAACCAAGACAAATGCCGATAACCATTCGCCGGGCCGTAATCGCCTGATTAATTAAGTGCTGTTCGGCGCGAGAGTCAAAGTATGGGCACTCTTCGCGGGTGGTGCGCGGCGACTGCGGACCGCCAAATACCACGAGCATATCGAACTCATCGGCATTGGGCGGTAGCGCTTCTCCGGCATAGACGCGCGACCATGAAATGGTATAACCGCGATCTTCAGCCCATTTCAGATAAGCGCCAGCGGATTCAAACGACTCATGGACAACAAAATGAACTCGCACGTTATTTTCTCCTGTTAGCGATTTAGCGCCTGATGGATATCAGCCGCCAGCGTGTTGATCTCGCTGTCATTTAATGTCGACAGCGTGATACGTAGACCGTGAGACGGCGCGCTTACGCCAAAGGCTTCTCCTTCACGTACCAGCCAGCCGGATTTTGCCAGCGTAAACGCGGTAGCCTGGCTATGGGTGTCCAGTGGGAGCCAGGCATTCACGCCGTCGCCGGGAGAAATGGCGATGCCATATTGCTGTAGGGCGCGGGCCAGTTTTTGTTGCCGGGCGGCGTAAAACAGCCGCGTTTGCGCCAGCCTGTGCTGATACTCAGGGTCGGTCAGGCAGGCGTAGACCAGATCCTGTAACAGATGGCTGACCCACTGACTACCGGCATTTAGCCGCAGCCGAAGTTTTGCCGAGGTCGCGCTGTCGCTGGCGACAATAGCAAGACGTAAATCGGGGCCGAGGGCTTTGGAAACGGAGCGTATCACCGCCCAGTGTTGCGTTGTCTGCGCAATAACCGGCTGCCAGGGCGACGAAGAAAGTAGAGCGAAGTGATCGTCGATAATGACCAGTACCTGAGGGTAACGCGCCAGCATATTTTGCAGCGCAGCGGCGCGGCGAGCGCTCAGGCTACAGCCGGTAGGGTTGTGTGTGCGCGGCGTTAAGATCACTGCCCGCGCGCCCTGGTTTAGCGCCTGTTCCAGCTTTTCAGGCTGCATTCCTTCGCTATCCACACTGACCGGGCTGGCGCTAAAACCGGCATAGCGCAGCATATTGATACTGCTTAAAAAACAGGGATCTTCCACCGCGACGCTGTCGCCCGGCAGCAGATGCGCGCAAAGCAGTCTTTCAATGGCGTCGATAGCTCCGCTGGTGATATCAATTTCGCCTGCGACAGGGGTGGCATCCCGTAGCCAGCGCGCCGCCCAGGCGTGTAGTTCAGGGGAAACGGGCGCATCGCCGTAGAGATGCGGCGTGCGGCTGAGACGGGCAAAATAACGGCTGAGGTCAGGCAAACGCTGCGGATCGGGATTGCCGCCGGAAAGGTCGTGCAGAGGCGTATGCGGATCGCCGCCTTCCAGCGCTACGGGAGACGGACTGCCTTTAATCACCGTTCCATTGCGGCCTAAACTTTGCGCCAGTCCCGCCGTTATCAGCCGTTTATACGCCGCTGCGACGGTATTGCGGTTCACCTTTAATTCGCTTGCCAGCTCCCGTACCGGCGGGAGCGAATCCTCCGCCCGTAACGTGCCGGCGATAATGTGTTGACGGATACTGTCAAAAATTTCGTTAGCGGTTTTTCCGTCGATCATTATTGACCTATGACAAAATGAATTTTAGCATATGACAATGATAATGAGGCGGTAGCCTGCTGTCCAGCGAGAGGAAAATTTTATGGGACAAGAGAGTGATATTCAGTCAGTGCTCTTCAACGACAACCATCGGGCGTTACAGACCGATATCGTCGCCGTCCAGTCACAGGTCGTGTACGGCAGCGTAGGCAACAGCATCGCTGTTCCGGCCATTAAAGCGCAGGGACTACGCGTGACGGCGGTCCCGACGGTGCTATTCAGCAATACGCCGCACTATAAAACGTTTTATGGCGGCATTATTCCCGCCGAGTGGTTTGCAGGCTACCTTACGGCGTTGAATGAGCGCGATGCGCTACGTGAATTAAAAGCGATTACCACCGGTTACATGGGCAGCGCAGACCAAATTGTCTTGCTTTCGAAGTGGCTAATGGCGATCCGGGCTTCGCATCCGGAGGTGTGTATTCTTGTCGATCCGGTCATTGGCGATACCGACAGTGGAATGTATGTGCAGGCGGAAATTCCGCAGGCTTATCGCACACATTTGTTGCCGCAGGCGCAGGGGCTAACGCCGAACGTATTTGAGCTGGAGATGCTGAGTGGTAAACCGTGCCGCACGCTGGAAGAGGCGGTGGCGGCGGCGCAATCGCTGCTTTCCGATACGCTGAAATGGGTGGTTATCACCAGCGCGCCGGGCGAATCTCTGGAGACCATAACGGTTGCGGTCGTTACTGCGCAGGTCGTGGAGGTCTTTGTCCATCCGCGGGTGGCGACGGAATTAAAAGGGACGGGAGATCTCTTCTGCGCCGAGCTGGTCAGCGGTATTGTGCAGGGAAAAAAACTGACGACCGCGGCAAAAGATGCGGCGCAGCGCGTGCTGGAGGTGATGACCTGGACACAGCAGTGTGGCTGTGATGAGTTAATTCTGCCGCCGGCAGGGGAGGCGCGATGAAGAGTTATCGGCTGGTGGTTCGCCAGCAGGGACGTATCGTGGGGCATTTTGAAACGAGCGGGCTGGACGCGCTGGAAGATATTTGCGTAGCGCGGGCGATGTTTGGCATCACTGGCGGCTATCAGTGCGAGTTGCAAGTGTCCGATTCCGAACGCAGGATGCTGGAGAGTGGCCCGAATGGGATGAAGATCCTGATGCGCGAGAAGTGCTTTCGCCCGGTGACCTCGCAGTTGTAACCCGTGGATTGGCGCTGAAATGTTCGCAACCTTGTAGGCCTGATAAGCGTAGCGCCATCAGGCAGTGCGCCGCACCATCGCCGGATGGCGGCGCAAGTACAGGCAAAAAAAATGGCGCCCAAAGGCGTAATGCCAGTCAGTTAAGCAACTGACTGGCTTTTTTATCCGCTTTTGGGTACTTCCAGGGTCT
>NZ_JBKFPH010000005.1:0-181178 GCF_046567715.1 Salmonella sp. 741265116_PST
ATCCTGTAGTCTGGTGATGCGTATGCTGATGACATTACAGGGAGCATCACCGGGTCGGATCCCTGAGTTGATGCGGGGTCTGGAAAATATGGGGCAGATGGTGAAACTGCCGGGAAGAAGAGAAAGGTCCTTCCCGCGAGTGGTAAAGGAAAGACCCTGGAAGTACCCAAAAGCGGATAAAAAAGCCAGTCAGTTGCTTAACTGACTGGCATTAGTCCCATTGGGGGCGCGTTGATGAATCTGGTCGGTGATATATTCAGCAAATGCGCTTTGATAGACGTAATTATCAGAACTCACATATTCAATAATGTTATCATAATGTCCCTGCAACACTTTTCCTTCCAGCGCATGGAAGAAAATATAATCTTCGATTGTTGACTGCCAGCGTTGCCCATTTAACAGATAGTTAATAATGGTATCCCGATGTCCGTTTTTTCTGTCGTGTCCTTGCCAGTGAAAAAAAGCATTGCCGTTTTCAATAATTTCGGTACGCCAAATCTGATCTGTCCATGTTTTATACTCAAAAAATCGACTCACGGTTTTTATGGAAGGGTTAGCGCGTTGAGTATTGACGAAAAGATAATGGTCGTTCCCTACCAGACACGCCTGCATATTCACATTCATAAAAGATAATTCCCGAATACCACAAATTTTGATAAAAACACCCGCACCTGAAAGTTAAAATAAAATTATATTCTAAAATAAAAATTAAATTATACAGAGAGTTCCCGACGAATTCGCACTGTAATCCATTTTTATTTAACCATAGCGGCCAATTGAAATATTATATTTCTACCTGGCGGTGCGGATGTTTCAAATGAAATTCTTACACTTTTCATTAATTAAAACAAACAAAAAATATCGCTTTTTTGTTAATCCGAGAAATAAGTAACAGATTCGAATAAGCACTATTCTGAAAAATACCGAATGTATGGAAACAGACTTGACACAAAACAGTCAACCTATGGATAAAAATTGTAAATAAACATGATTCAAAATTAGCAGTTATAGGATAATTATATCAGCTGTCTACACCAGCATCATTATACCCTTCATACTTCAAGTTGCTTATGTGTTGGCTACGGATTACTCGGCCCATCCATGGGCCTCGCCCTGACGGGCCGTCGCACGCGACGTTCAAATCTGCTCCCGGCAGATTTGTCGCTCACCCCAGTCACATCGTTATCTATGCTCCTGGGGACTTACTCCCTTGCCGCCTTTAAGCAACTCGAATTATTTTGGGTATATATTGATAAATAGACGTCAGCAAAAATATCTGACGTTAAAAGTCCTTTTATCGTTAAAATATCCATTACACCCGTCACGGGGAACGCACTCATTCATGAAATATCGCTACATCATCAGAATCGCGGCAGGCATAATTCTCATTATGGCCACGGTGTTTATCCATAACGCTATCGCTATTTATCAGTTCAGTCAGCAAAACCAGACGCGCGTAGCTGACTGCGCGATTGTCGCAGGAGCAGGCGTTAGCGGAAAAACGCCTTCTCCCGTTTTTCAGGCCAGACTGGATCATGCCATCTGGCTTTACCAACAACACATTGTCCGCGCGTTGGTATTAACCGGCGGCTACGGCGCTGGCGCAACGGTTTCCGACGCGGCGATAGCCCGTCAATACGTTCTGGAAAAAGGCATTCCGGCTAAGGCGATTTTTATTGAAGAGCGCTCTACCGTGACGCGCGAAAATATTCGTTACGCAAAACAGATACTGCGACAACAACAATGGCGCACAGCGTTACTGGTCAGCGATCCGCTGCATATGCTGCGTCTGAAAACTATCGCTCAGGATAATGGTATCGATAGCCGCTCATCACCCACGCGATCCACCCGCTATAAATCCTGGTGGGCGCAAACCCGCTTCTTACTGCGAGAAACTTTTTATTACAGCGGATATCGACTTTTACGTTATATGCCTGTACAAAATAACAGTATTACCCCCTAAAACAGGTTATCATTAGCGTGAATTTTTTAGACAGGTAATCATCGTGGCGCAGGCAGGTTTCATTTTAACCCGGCACTGGCGGGATACGCCGCAAGGAACGGAGGTCTCTTTCTGGCTGGCGACAGACAACGGCCCTGTGCAGGCGACGCTGGCGCCGCAAGAGTCCGTGGCGTTTATTCCGACCAGCCAGACCTCCCGCGCCGCCTCGCTGCTACAGGCGGAAAAAGACTATCGCCTGACGCCGCTCCAACTGCGAGACTTTCATCGTCAGCCGGTATCCGGTCTGTATTGCCGCACTCACCGCCAGCTTATGCGGATGGAGAAACTGCTGCGCGAAAACGGCGTCACCGTTTATGAAGCGGATGTACGCCCGCCGGAACGTTACCTGATGGAGCGTTTTATTACGTCACCCGTTTGGGTAGACGGCGAGATGCGCAACGGCGTTATCCGCAATGCGCGTCTTAAACCCCACCCCGACTATCGACCGCCGCTAAAATGGGTCTCGCTGGATATCGAAACCACACGACACGGCGAACTGTATTGCATTGGTCTGGAAGGCTGCGGCCAGCGTACCGTTTATATGCTGGGCCCGGCGAATGGCGATGACCGCCAACTGGACTTCGAGCTTGTGTATGTCGCCAGCCGCCCGCAGCTGCTGGAAAAACTCAACGCCTGGTTTGCCGAGCATGATCCTGACGTCATCATCGGCTGGAACATAGTGCAGTTCGACCTGCGTATGCTGCAAAAACATGCCGAACGCTACCGTATCCCTTTACGGCTGGGGCGAGACCATAGCGAACTGGAGTGGCGCGAACATGGCTTCAAAAACGGCGTTTTTTTCGCCCAGGCCAGAGGGCGAGTCATTATCGATGGTATCGACGCGCTTAAATCCGCGTTCTGGAATTTTTCGTCTTTTTCGCTGGAAGCCGTCTCGCAGGAACTGCTCGGCGAAGGAAAATCCATTGATAATCCCTGGGATCGTATGGATGAGATCGATCGCCGCTTTGCCCAGGATAAACCCGCCCTCGCCACCTACAACCTGAAAGACTGCGAGCTGGTCACGCGCATTTTCCATAAAACCGAGATCATGCCGTTTTTGCTGGAACGCGCGACGATCAACGGCCTGCCGGTCGATCGCCACGGCGGTTCGGTCGCCGCATTCGGGCATCTTTACTTTCCGCGAATGCACCGCGCCGGCTATGTCGCGCCCAATCTCGGCGAAGTGCCGCCGCTGGCAAGTCCCGGCGGCTACGTAATGGATTCACAACCCGGATTATACGATTCAGTACTGGTGCTGGATTATAAAAGCCTGTACCCGTCGATTATCCGCACATTTTTGATTGATCCCGTCGGGCTGGTCGAAGGCATGGCGCAGCCGGATCCGGAACACAGTACCGAAGGTTTCCTTGACGCCTGGTTTTCACGAGAAAAGCACTGCCTGCCGGAAATTGTTAGCCAAATCTGGCACGGGCGCGATGAAGCCAAACGTCAGGGTAATAAACCGCTCTCGCAGGCGCTTAAAATCATTATGAACGCCTTTTATGGCGTACTCGGCACCACGGCCTGTCGCTTTTTCGATCCCCGTCTGGCGTCGTCAATCACCATGCGCGGCCATGCGATTATGCGCCAGACCAAAGCGCTGATTGAGGCGCAGGGTTATAACGTAATTTATGGCGATACCGATTCCACTTTCGTCTGGCTCCGGCGCGCGCATTCAGAAGCCGACGCGGCGGAAATCGGGCACAGGCTGGTACGTCACGTGAACGAATGGTGGGCGCAGACGTTACAACAGCAAAATTTGACCAGCGCGCTGGAGCTGGAGTTTGAAACCCACTTTTGCCGTTTTCTGATGCCGACCATCCGCGGCGCGGATACTGGCAGTAAAAAACGCTACGCGGGCCTGATTCAGGAAGGCGACAGCCAGCGCATGGTATTTAAAGGTCTGGAAACGGTGCGGACCGACTGGACGCCGCTGGCGCAGCGCTTTCAACAGGAGCTGTATCTGCGCGTTTTTCGCAATGAACCTTATCAAGACTATGTGCGCGAGACTATTGATAAACTGATGGCGGGCGAACTGGACGCGCAGTTGGTTTATCGTAAGCGTCTGCGTCGCCCTTTACATGAGTACCAACGTAACGTCCCGCCGCACGTACGCGCCGCCCGGCTGGCGGATGAACAAAACCTGAAGCGGGGTCGTCCGGCACAGTATCAGAATCGCGGCGCCATAAAATATGTCTGGACTGTTAACGGCCCCGAACCCGTGGATTACCAGCAGTCGCCGCTGGATTACGAACACTATCTTACCCGCCAGCTACAACCCGTGGCGGAAGGAATTCTTCCCTTCGTTGAAGATAATTTTGCTACACTACTGACCGGGCAACTGGGGTTATTTTGACGCGTGACGAAAGCGCCGCCTTCCAGTACCATAGCGCCCTTTCCATTCCTGGACCTAATTAACGCCACTACCACATTAGCCTGGTAGCGGGGTCGTATACTTGCAATTATCCAGCGTTGTCGCCTGGGTATGACGAGTAATGCCTGCAATTAAAGATATAGAGCCGAACACATATGCCTTTTACACTTGGTCAACGCTGGATCAGCGATACAGAAAGCGAGCTGGGACTTGGAACCGTTGTTGCGATGGATGCGCGAACCGTCACCTTACTTTTCCCGTCCACGGGGGAAAACCGCCTGTATGCGCGCAGTGATTCTCCCGTAACCCGCGTCATGTTCAACCCTGGCGATACGATTACAAGCCATGAAGGCTGGCAGCTACATATTGATGAAGTAAAAGAAGAAAATGGCCTGCTTGCCTATGTCGGCACCCGACTGGATACCGAAGAGACCAATGTGACGTTGCGCGAAGTTCTGCTCGACAGCAAGTTGGTTTTCAGTAAGCCCCAGGATCGCCTGTTCGCCGGTCAAATCGATCGAATGGATCGGTTCGCGCTGCGCTATCGCGCCCGTAAATTTCAGAGCGAGCAGTACCGGATGCCATACAGCGGTCTGCGCGGTCAGCGGACCAACCTGATCCCGCATCAGCTTAATATCGCTCATGATGTGGGTCGTCGCCATGCGCCGCGCGTACTGCTGGCGGATGAAGTGGGCTTAGGTAAGACCATTGAAGCCGGGATGATTCTGCATCAACAGTTATTATCCGGCGCGGCGGAACGCGTATTGATCATCGTTCCGGAAACCCTGCAACACCAGTGGCTGGTAGAAATGTTGCGCCGTTTCAACCTGCGCTTCGCGCTGTTCGATGACGAACGCTATACCGAAGCGCAGCACGACGCGTATAACCCGTTTGAAACCGAACAACTGGTGATCTGCTCGCTGGATTTCGCCCGCCGTAATAAGCAGCGCCTGGAACATTTGTGCGATGCCGAGTGGGATTTGCTGGTGGTCGACGAAGCGCATCATCTGGTGTGGAGCACCGATGCGCCGAGCCGTGAATATATGGCCATCGAACAGTTAGCTGAACGCGTGCCGGGCGTGCTGCTGCTGACCGCCACGCCAGAACAACTGGGGATGGAAAGCCATTTCGCCCGTCTGCGCCTGCTCGATCCGAACCGTTTCCACGATTTCGAACAGTTTGTCGAAGAACAGAAAAACTACCGCCCTGTCGCCGATGCGGTGGCCATGCTGCTGGCGGGCAATAAACTCAGCAACGACGAACTGAACAGGCTGGGCGATCTGATCGGCGAACAGGATATTGAACCGCTGTTGCAGGCCGCTAATAGCGATCGCGACGACGCGCAGGCTGCCCGTGATGAGCTGGTGTCGATGCTGATGGATCGCCACGGCACCAGCCGCGTTCTGTTCCGCAACACCCGTAACGGCGTCAAGGGGTTCCCGAAACGTGAACTGCATACGGTAAAACTGCCGCTGCCGACCCAGTATCAGACCGCCATTAAGGTCTCCGGCATTATGGGCGCGCGTAAAAGCGCGGAAGATCGCGCCCGCGATATGCTCTATCCGGAACAAATTTATCAGGAGTTCGAAGGCGATACCGGCACCTGGTGGAACTTCGACCCACGCGTTGAGTGGCTGATGGGTTATCTGACCAGCCATCGTTCGCAAAAAGTGCTGGTGATCTGCGCCAAAGCGACCACCGCGTTACAGCTGGAGCAGGTGCTGCGCGAACGCGAAGGCATCCGCGCCGCCGTGTTCCATGAGGGCATGTCGATTATCGAACGCGATCGCGCCGCCGCCTGGTTCGCCGAAGAAGATACCGGCGCGCAGGTGCTGTTATGTTCCGAAATCGGCTCCGAAGGACGTAACTTCCAGTTTGCCAGCAATCTGGTGATGTTCGACTTGCCGTTTAACCCGGATCTGCTGGAACAGCGTATTGGTCGTCTGGATCGTATCGGCCAGGCGCATGATATCCAGATCCACGTCCCATACCTGGAAAAAACCGCCCAGTCGGTGCTGGTTCGCTGGTATCACGAAGGGCTGGACGCCTTTGAGCACACCTGCCCGACCGGTCGCGCGATTTATGATTCAGCCTACGCCAGTCTGATTAACTATCTGGCCGCGCCTGAAGAAACCGACGGGTTTGACGATCTGATCAAATCCTGCCGCGAGCAACATGAAGCGCTAAAAGCCCAGTTAGAACAGGGCCGCGACCGCCTGCTGGAGATCCACTCCAACGGCGGAGAAAAAGCCCAACAGCTCGCACAAAGCATTGAAGAACAGGACGACGACACCAACCTGATCGCGTTCGCCATGAACCTGTTCGATATCGTCGGCATTAACCAGGACGATCGCGGCGACAATCTGATCGTGCTGACGCCGTCTGACCACATGTTGGTGCCGGATTTCCCCGGCCTGCCGGAAGACGGCTGTACTATCACGTTTGAACGTGACGTAGCCCTGTCTCGCGAAGATGCGCAGTTTATTACCTGGGAACATCCGCTCATCCGTAACGGACTGGATCTGATCCTCTCCGGCGATACCGGCAGCAGCACCATTTCGCTGTTGAAAAATAAAGCGCTGCCCGTCGGCACGCTGCTGGTCGAACTGGTTTACGTCGTGGAAGCGCAGGCGCCGAAACAGCTACAACTGAACCGCTTCCTGCCGCCGACGCCGGTACGTATGCTGTTAGATAAAAACGGCAACAATCTGGCCGCCCAGGTCGAGTTTGAAACCTTCAACCGTCAGCTCAGCGCCGTGAATCGCCACACCGGCAGCAAACTGGTTAACGCCGTGCAACAGGACGTCCACGCCATTTTGCAACTGGGCGAGACGCAGATTGAAAAGTCCGCCAGAACGCTGATTGATAACGCGCGTCGCGAGGCGGATGAAAAACTGTCCGGGGAACTGTCGCGTCTGGAAGCGCTGCGCGCCGTCAACCCGAACATTCGCGACGACGAACTTGCCGCTATCGACAGCAACCGTCAGCAGGTACTGGAAAGCCTGAATCAGGCAGGCTGGCGTCTGGACGCGCTGCGTCTTATCGTCGTCACGCACCAATAACGGAGCCGTACATGGGGATGGAAAACTACAATCCGCCGCAGGAACCCTGGCTGGTTATCCTGTATCAGGATGAGCACATTATGGTGGTCAATAAGCCCAGCGGCCTGTTGTCCGTGCCGGGGCGTCTGGAAGCGCACAAAGACAGCATTATGACGCGTATCCAGCGCGACTACCCGCAGGCAGAATCGGTGCATCGTCTGGATATGGCCACCAGCGGCGTGATTGTAGTGGCGCTGACCAAAGCCGCGGAACGGGAGCTAAAACGCCAGTTCCGCGAACGTGAGCCGAAAAAGCAGTATGTGGCGCGCGTATGGGGGCATCCCTCCCCGGCGGAAGGACTGGTTGACTTACCGCTCATCTGCGACTGGCCGAACCGGCCAAAGCAGAAAGTGTGTCATGAAACCGGCAAACCGGCGCAAACGGAATATAACGTGGTGGAGTTTGCGGCGGATAATACCGCCCGCGTGGTGCTCAAGCCGATCACCGGGCGTTCGCATCAGCTTCGTGTGCATATGCTGGCGTTAGGCCACCCGATTTTAGGCGATCGGTTTTACGCCTCGCCGGAAGCGTTGTCGCTGGCGCCGCGTTTGCAGTTACACGCCGAAATGCTGACCATTACCCATCCCGCTTACGGCACCAGCATGACGTTTAAAGTCCCGGCAGATTTTTAAATTCTGAGCCAATTTATGCCGGGCGCTTCGCTTGCCCGGCCTACATTCATTAACGTAGGCCGGATAAGGCGCTAGTCGCATCCGGCAATTCAATCACTTGAAGCCTTTCTGTTCTTTGATTAGCTCATACGCTTTCTGAATTTCCTGCGCTTTTTGCTTCGCCATTTCCATCATTTCCGGCGGTAAACCTTTCGCGACCAGTTTGTCCGGATGATGCTCGCTCATCAGTTTGCGATAAGCGCGTTTAATGGTGGTTGCATCATCGGTGGTTTTAACCCCCAGCACATTACAGGCATCTTCCAGCGTCGGGCCGCGCTGCGCCTGCTGCCAGCCGCCGCCGGACTGTTGATGATAACCGCCGCCAAACTGCGCGCCGCCCTGCATCATGCGCAGAAACTGATCGAACTGTACGCGGGAAATACCTAGCTCTTCCGCAATCACATACAGCACTTCCCGCTCATTAGGGTGCAGCGAGCCATCGGCAAACGCCGCCTGAATCTGAATTTCCAGAAACATCCGGATCAGATCAAAACGCCCGAAGCAGACGCTACGAAACTGCCGCATCTTTTCACGTAATGGGTAATTATCCGCTTTTCCGACCCGAAAGGCGTTCTGCGCGGCAGTACGTGAATCGCCGTGTAAATTCATGCGATCCATCAACTGACTGGCGATATGAATATCCGCTTCCGTCACCCGTCCTTTTGATTTGGTTAAGTGGCCCATCACTTCAAAGGTGGTGGCAAAAAACAGCGCCTGCCGTTCCCGCTGGTTGGCAAACCACGCCATTTTTCGGCTGCGGGCTTTGTCGAACATATGGCCCACCAGCAAACCCAGGACCACGCCCCAAAAGCCGCCGCCCATCATCAGGGCTACGGCGACGCCAATTATCTTTCCCCAGTACTGCATAGACTCCCCAAAACGTTACGCTATCGGTGAGGCTATCTCCCACAAAATAAGGTGCTTTTCTGCGAATGAAGGCTACGGTCAATTGTGGGACATCGCCTATAATTTGCATTATCATACCTGTCATTCAATGCCGTGCCTAACACCACAGACGCTAAACGGCAGGATTAACACTGGCGCAGCGAAGATGAGTAAGTTAGGCTGTGACCGTTTGTCACGCGCAACGCTACCGATGATGGAACAATAAATACAACGTATGAAAAAACGTATTCCCACTCTTCTGGCCACCATGATCGCCAGCGCCCTTTATAGTCATCAGGGGCTGGCAGCCGATCTTGCCTCACAGTGTATGTTGGGCGTGCCGAGCTACGATCGTCCTCTGGTAAAAGGCGATACCAACGATCTGCCGGTGACTATCAATGCCGATAACGCTAAAGGTAACTACCCGGACGATGCCGTTTTTACCGGCAACGTGGACATTATGCAGGGGAATAGCCGCCTGCAAGCGGATGAAGTGCAGCTTCATCAGAAGCAGGCGGAAGGTCAACCGGAACCTGTACGCACCGTCGATGCGCTGGGTAATGTGCATTATGATGACAATCAGGTCATCCTTAAAGGGCCAAAGGGCTGGGCGAACCTGAACACCAAAGACACGAACGTCTGGGAAGGCGATTACCAGATGGTGGGCCGTCAGGGGCGCGGTAAAGCCGATCTCATGAAGCAGCGCGGCGAAAACCGCTATACCATTCTGGAAAACGGCAGCTTTACCTCCTGTCTGCCTGGCTCCGATACCTGGAGCGTGGTGGGGAGTGAAGTCATCCATGACCGCGAAGAACAGGTTGCGGAGATCTGGAACGCCCGGTTTAAAGTAGGTCCGGTTCCGATCTTTTATAGCCCCTATTTACAGCTACCGGTCGGTGACAAACGTCGCTCAGGTTTCCTGATCCCGAACGCGAAATACACGACCAAGAACTATTTCGAGTTCTACTTACCGTATTACTGGAACATCGCGCCCAATATGGACGCCACCATCACCCCGCACTATATGCACCGCCGCGGCAATATTATGTGGGAGAACGAATTCCGTTATCTCACGCAGGCAGGCGCCGGGTTGATGGAATTAGATTATCTGCCTTCTGATAAAGTCTACGAGGACGATCACCCCAAAGAGGGCGATAAGCACCGCTGGTTATTCTACTGGCAGCACTCAGGCGTGATGGATCAGGTGTGGCGTTTTAACGTCGATTACACCAAAGTCAGCGACTCCAGCTACTTTAACGATTTCGACAGTAAGTACGGTTCCAGTACCGACGGCTACGCAACGCAGAAATTCAGCGTCGGCTACGCCGTACAAAACTTTGACGCTACGGTGTCGACCAAACAATTCCAGGTGTTTAACGATCAGAACACCAGCAGCTACTCTGCGGAGCCGCAGTTAGACGTTAACTACTACCATAACGATCTCGGGCCGTTTGATACCCGGATTTACGGCCAGGCGGTACATTTCGTCAACACCAAAGACAATATGCCGGAAGCGACCCGCGTCCACCTGGAGCCAACCATCAATTTGCCGCTCTCCAACCGCTGGGGCAGCCTGAACACCGAAGCGAAGCTGATGGCAACGCACTATCAGCAAACGAATCTGGACAGCTATAACAGCGATCCAAACAATAAAAATAAGCTGGAAGATTCGGTTAACCGCGTCATGCCGCAGTTTAAAGTCGACGGTAAGCTCATCTTCGAACGCGATATGGCGATGCTGGCGCCGGGGTATACCCAGACGCTGGAACCACGCGTGCAGTACCTGTATGTGCCGTACCGCGACCAGAGCGGCATCTATAACTACGATTCTTCTTTGCTGCAATCCGACTATAACGGCCTGTTCCGCGACCGCACTTATGGCGGTCTCGACCGTATTGCTTCCGCCAACCAGGTCACGACCGGCGTCACAACACGCATTTATGATGATGCCGCCGTTGAACGTTTTAACGTTTCTGTTGGTCAAATCTACTATTTCACGGAGTCTCGCACCGGCGACGACAACATTAAATGGGAGAATGACGACAAAACCGGTTCGCTGGTTTGGGCAGGCGACACTTACTGGCGTATTTCAGAACGCTGGGGGCTGCGTAGCGGAGTGCAGTACGATACCCGTCTGGATAGCGTCGCTACCAGCAGCAGCAGCCTCGAATACCGTCGGGATCAGAATCGTCTGGTACAGTTGAACTACCGCTATGCCAGCCCGGAATATATTCAGGCTACGTTGCCTTCGTATTATTCCACGGCAGAGCAGTATAAAAACGGCATCAACCAGGTGGGCGCGGTGGCAAGTTGGCCGATTGCCGATCGCTGGTCGATTGTCGGCGCGTACTACTTCGATACCAATTCGAGCAAACCTGCAGACCAGATGCTCGGCTTGCAGTACAACTCTTGCTGCTATGCGATCCGCGTCGGATACGAACGTAAGCTGAACGGTTGGGATAACGATAAACAACACGCGATTTATGATAACGCGATTGGCTTCAACATTGAGCTGCGCGGTTTGAGCTCTAACTACGGCCTCGGCACGCAAGAAATGTTGCGTTCGAACATTCTGCCGTACCAAAGCTCTATGTAATCTGATTGATTTACAACGTAATCCGCATTGCGGTTAATTGAAATGGAAAAAGTATGAAGAACTGGAAAACGCTGCTTCTCGGTATCGCCATGATCGCGAATACCAGTTTCGCTGCCCCCCAGGTAGTCGATAAAGTCGCAGCCGTCGTCAATAATGGCGTCGTGCTGGAAAGCGACGTTGATGGCTTAATGCAATCAGTCAAACTCAACGCGGGTCAGGCAGGTCAGCAGCTTCCGGACGACGCCACGCTGCGTCACCAGATCCTGGAACGTTTGATTATGGATCAAATTATCCTGCAGATGGGTCAGAAGATGGGGGTGAAGATCACGGATGAGCAGTTGGATCAGGCCATCGCCAACATCGCCAAACAAAACAATATGACGATGGATCAGATGCGCAGCCGTCTGGCTTACGATGGGCTGAACTATTCAACCTACCGTAACCAGATTCGTAAAGAGATGATTATCTCTGAAGTGCGCAACAATGAGGTTCGTCGCCGTATCACCGTTTTGCCGCAAGAAGTTGACGCGCTGGCAAAACAGATTGGCACCCAAAACGACGCCAGCACCGAGCTGAACCTGAGCCATATCCTGATTGCTCTGCCGGAAAACCCAACCTCCGGGCAGGTTAACGACGCGCAGCGCCAGGCGGAAAGCATTGTTGAAGAAGCGCGTAACGGCGCAGATTTCGGCAAACTGGCGATTACCTACTCTGCCGACCAGCAGGCGCTAAAAGGCGGTCAGATGGGCTGGGGCCGTATCCAGGAGCTGCCGGGGATTTTCGCCCAGGCGCTGAGCACCGCGAAGAAAGGCGACATTGTCGGCCCGATTCGCTCCGGCGTCGGCTTCCACATTCTGAAAGTAAACGACCTGCGCGGTCAGAGCCAGAATATCTCCGTGACCGAAGTTCACGCTCGTCACATTCTGCTTAAGCCGTCGCCGATCATGACCGATCAGCAGGCGCGCCTGAAGCTGGAAGAAATCGCGGCTGACATTAAGAGTGGTAAAACCACATTTGCCGCTGCGGCGAAAGAGTACTCTCAGGACCCGGGCTCCGCTAACCAAGGCGGTGATTTGGGTTGGGCTACGCCAGATATTTTCGATCCGGCGTTCCGCGACGCGCTGACGAAGCTGCATAAAGGCCAAATAAGCGCGCCGGTACACTCCTCTTTCGGCTGGCATCTGATCGAATTGCTGGATACGCGTAAGGTAGACAAAACCGATGCGGCGCAGAAAGATCGCGCTTATCGTATGCTGATGAACCGTAAATTCTCAGAAGAAGCGGCGACCTGGATGCAAGAACAGCGCGCCAGCGCTTACGTTAAGATTTTGAGTAACTAATGAGCAGTGCGCAACGCGTTGTTATCACTCCCGGCGAACCCGCCGGGATTGGCCCCGATCTTGTTATCCAACTGGCGCAACGCGCGTGGCCGATTGAACTGGTCGTCTGTGCGGACGGCGCGCTCCTGACGGAGCGGGCCGCCATGCTCGGCCTGCCTCTCTCGCTTCTCCCCTACTCGCCTGATGTCCCCGCTGCGCCGCAGCCCGCGGGAACGCTGACCCTATTGCCGGTCTCGCTGCGCGCGCCTGCCATCCCCGGTCAGTTGACGGTAGAAAATGGCCCCTATGTGGTAGAGACGCTGGCGCGAGCGTGTGATGGCTGTCTGAACGGTGAATTTGCCGCGCTGATCACAGGCCCCGTGCACAAAGGCGTTATTAACGACGCAGGCATTCCGTTTACCGGTCATACCGAGTTTTTCGAAGAACGTTCGCAGGCGAAAAAAGTCGTGATGATGCTGGCAACCGAAGAACTTCGCGTGGCGCTGGCGACCACGCATCTGCCGCTACGGGCGATTGCAGACGCCATCACCCCTGCGCTTTTGCACGAAGTGATTGCTATTTTGCATCACGATTTGCGGACCAAATTTGGTATTGCCGAACCGCGCATTCTTGTCTGTGGCCTGAATCCGCACGCGGGCGAAGGCGGTCATATGGGCACGGAAGAGATAGACACCATCATTCCGGTGCTCGACGAGCTGCGGGCGCAGGGAATGAAACTCAACGGGCCGCTACCTGCTGATACCCTGTTTCAGCCCAAATATCTCGATAATGCCGACGCGGTGCTGGCGATGTATCACGATCAGGGCCTGCCCGTGCTAAAATACCAGGGATTCGGTCGGGGAGTGAATATTACGCTCGGCCTACCTTTTATTCGAACCTCCGTTGACCACGGCACCGCGCTTGAACTGGCGGGCCGTGGAAAAGCGGATGTCGGCAGTTTTATTACGGCGCTTAATCTCGCCATCAAAATGATTGTTAATACCCAATGAATAATCGAGTCCATCAGGGCCATTTAGCCCGTAAACGCTTCGGGCAAAACTTTCTCAACGATCGGTTTGTGATCGACAGTATTGTTTCTGCTATTAATCCGCAAAAAGGCCAGGCGATGGTTGAAATCGGCCCCGGTCTGGCGGCGCTGACGGAGCCGGTCGGCGAACGACTGGATAAGCTCACGGTCATTGAACTTGACCGCGATCTGGCGGCGCGTTTGCAAACCCATCCGTTCTTAGGGCCGAAGCTGACTATTTATCAGCAGGACGCCATGACCATGAACTTTGGCGAACTGTCTGCGCAGTTGGGCCAACCGCTGCGTGTGTTCGGCAATCTACCCTATAATATCTCCACCCCGCTGATGTTCCATCTCTTTAGCTATACTGATGCCATTGCCGACATGCACTTTATGTTGCAAAAAGAAGTGGTAAATCGTCTGGTTGCAGGGCCGAACAGCAAAGCGTATGGTCGTTTAAGCGTGATGGCGCAATATTACTGTCAGGTGATCCCGGTGCTTGAAGTGCCGCCATCCGCCTTCACGCCGCCGCCCAAAGTGGACTCCGCCGTGGTGCGTCTGGTTCCACACGCAACAATGCCTTACCCGGTTAAAGATATTCGCGTGTTGAGCCGTATTACCACCGAGGCCTTTAACCAGCGCCGTAAAACGATCCGTAACAGTCTCGGCAACCTTTTTAGCGTTGAGACGTTGACGGAAATGGGTATTGACCCGGCAATGCGCGCGGAAAATATCTCTGTCGCGCAGTACTGCCAGATGGCCAATTATCTGTCGGAAAACGCGCCTTTGAAGGAGAGTTAAACATGATCAATTCGCCCAGAGTGTGTATTCAGGTGCAAAGCGTCTACATTGAGGCGCAATCCTCACCTGACGATGAACGTTACGTTTTTGCCTATACCGTAACCATCCGCAATCTGGGCCGGGCGCCAGTGCAGCTATTGGGCCGCTACTGGCTGATTACCAATGGTCATGGCCGTGAAACCGAAGTCCAGGGCGAAGGTGTGGTTGGCGTCCAGCCGCACATTGCGCCTGGCGAAGAGTATCAGTACACCAGCGGCGCGGTAATTGAAACGCCGCTGGGCACCATGCAGGGTCATTACGAAATGATCGATGAAAATGGCGACGCCTTTACCATCGACATTCCCGTGTTTCGACTCGCCGTCCCTACACTCATTCACTAAAATTATAACAATGGCAACTTATCTCATCGGCGACGTTCACGGTTGCTACGACGAACTGATCGCCTTATTACAGCAAGTGGAATTTACGCCAGACACAGACACTCTGTGGCTAACTGGCGATTTGGTCGCCCGCGGTCCCGGTTCGCTGGACGTGTTACGCTACGTCAAATCGCTTGGCAATAGCGTGCGTTTAGTGCTGGGGAATCACGATTTACACCTGTTGGCCGTATTCGCCGGGATTAGCCGCAACAAACCTAAAGACCGGCTGACCCCGCTTCTTGAAGCGCCGGACGCCGATGAACTGTTGAATTGGTTACGCCGTCAGCCGCTGTTGCAAGTAGATGAAGAGAAAAAGCTGGTTATGGCACATGCGGGTATTACCCCACAGTGGGATTTGCAGACGGCAAAAGAGTGCGCCCGCGATGTTGAAGCGGTGCTGTCGAGCGACTCGTACCCGTTTTTCCTCGACGCGATGTATGGCGATATGCCGAATAACTGGTCGCCGGCGTTAAGCGGTCTGGCGCGGCTACGCTTTATTACTAATGCCTTTACCCGTATGCGTTACTGCTTTCCTAACGGTCAACTGGATATGTACAGCAAAGCGTCGCCGGAAAATGCCCCTGCGCCGCTGAAGCCGTGGTTCGCCATTCCGGGACCGGTGAGCGAGGCTTACAGTATTGCTTTCGGGCACTGGGCGTCGCTGGAAGGGAAAGGGACGCCAGAAGGTATTTACGCGCTGGATACCGGCTGCTGCTGGGGCGGGGAGTTAACCTGTTTACGTTGGGAAGATAAACAGTATTTTGTGCAGCCGTCAAACCGCCAGATGGATATGGGCGAAGGCGAAGCGGTCAACGCCTGATAGGTTTATGCCTGATGGCGCTACGCTTATCAGGCCTACATCCGGCTCAAGAGTAGGCCGGATAAGGCGTTTCGCCGCCATCCGGCACTACAGCGTTAACGACGTTCCAGAATCTCGAAACAATAGCTGTGAGAATTCTGCGCGTCGGCATCGTGAAACTCACTGAATACCGATTCCCAGTCATCCGGTTCATAATCCGGAAAATGGGTATCGCCTTCGACTTCCGCATCAATATGCGTCAGATAAAGCTTCTGCGCCTTTGGCAGGAACTGCTCGTACACGCGCCCGCCGCCAATGACCATAATTTCCGGCGCATCGCCGCAAGCGGCAATCGCCTCATCGACAGACTTCACCCACTGCACGCGATCGTCGGTGCCCGGCTGGCTGCTGATAACAATATTTTTACGTCCCGGTAAGGGGCGTCCGATGGACTCCCAGGTGTGACGTCCCATGACGACAGGTTTATTTAACGTGTTACGTTTAAACCAGGCGAGATCGGCAGGCAGGTTCCACGGCATGGCGTTTTCCATACCGATGACGCGATCCACCGCTAACGCCGCAATCAGACTGATCATTAATTATTTCCTGATACAAAAAAAATTGCCGCCACTATACGTAAAGCGCAATCTTTCGTCGACTGACGAAAAGAGGATGAGCACGAAAATTTTTCGTTCTGCTGGCGACGCCACTCATTTGATGTGGAGCGCCAGCATTACAGTAGTTCAAAAACAGCCAATTAGCAGTAAAGTTTGCAGAACATCACATTTTTTACTTTAGATTGACGGTTTGACCTCGGGTTCATCGGCGGCCTCCCCGGAATGTTTGCCCTCAGCCGTTCCCTGCCAGCCGTGGCGCTGAATCAACGACAGATGCTCCCGGTCCTCGGTAATAATTTCGCTCAACATCGCGCTGGTACGTTTATAGGCGGCGGCGCGAGATAACGGATCGTTTTCCCCTTTCGCCATCTCTTCCACCATCCGGGTATTAAAATGACGGAACAGATCCGCGCGCTCGCGGGCTTCATAACGCCCCAGCCCCAGCGCTTCCAGCGCCTGTCGTCCGCTTTTGAGCGCGCCTTCGAAGGTTTCACGTTCTGGCATCGCCACACCAGCCTGGCGCAGGCGAATGTAATGATCGACATCACGGGCGCGGGCGATAATCTGCAGATGCGGGAAATGCGACTTCACCAGTTCACTCAGTTGCAAATTGGTTTGCGGATCGTCAATGGCGTTAATCAATACCTCCGCCTTCGCCGCTCCGGCAGATTCCAGTAAATCCATACGCGTCGCGTCGCCATAAAAAACCTTCATGCCGAATTTACGCAGCGTTTCGATATGATCGGGGTCGTGATCGAGCACCACCATCTTCACCCCGCTCGACAGCAGCAAACGCCCGGCTATCTGCCCAAATCGTCCAAACCCGGCCACAATGACCCGCGGCTGCTCTTCGTCGATTTCATCCGCCTCGCGCGCTTCACCCGCCGCGGCCTTCTCCATGCGCGTCAGCAGCACCAGAAAAATCGGCGTTGCCGCCATCGACAGCGCGACCGCCAGCGTCAGCGCTTTTACCCATTCCGGCGCAAGTACATCCGCCATTTGCGCCGCGCCAAAAACCACAAACGCAAACTCACTTCCCTGGCCTAATAAGACGGCAAACCAGCGACGCTGTTTTGCCGGTACGCCCAGCGGCCTCGCGACCAGCCACAGCATGACGATTTTGATGGCCAGAAAACCGGCCAACAACAGCAGAATGCGCAGCGGATTCTCCACCAGCGTGCCGAAATCAATCGACATGCCGACGCCAATAAAGAACAGCCCCAGCAGCAACCCCTTAAAGGGTTCAATATCGCTTTCCAGCGCATGACGGTATTCTGAACTCGCCAGCAGAACGCCCGCCAGGAACGCGCCCATCGCCATTGACAGCCCAACCTCTTCCAGCAACAGGCCGAAACCAAACACCAGAAATAGCGCCACGGCGCTGAACACTTCCCGCAAACCAGAACGCGCGACAAAGCGCAGCGCCGGGCGCGTGACGTAGCGTCCCAGCAGCACCACCAGCGCCAACGCGCCTGCGACTTTCAACGCCGATAGCGCAAACGCGCCAAGCGTGGTGGATGCGCCGCTGGCGGCCAGCAGCGGAATCATCGCCACCAGCGGGATCGCCGCGATATCCTGGAACAAGAGCACTGCGAATGCGCTACGTCCTACTTGTGAAACGGTCAGGTTACGCTCATTCATTGCCTGCATGGCGATAGCCGTGGACGAAAGCGCCAGCGTCATGCCAATCAGCTCCGCCACCTGCCAACGCAGGCCAAGAAACATACAGAACAGACCAATGAGTCCGCCGCAGACCACCATCTGTAACGCGCCGCCGCCAAATACCGAGGCGCGCAGCTTCCATAACCGTTGCGGGTCCAGTTCAAGCCCAATAACAAACAACATCAGCACGACGCCGATTTCCGCAAAATGCAGAATAGATTCGGCGTCCGTCACCAGCCGTAGCCCCCAGGGGCCGATAATGCAACCCGCAATCAGATACCCCAGCACCGATCCTAAGCCCAAACGTACCGCAATCGGCACAATCAGCGCCGCCGAACCAAGATAGATCAGCGCCTGCAGTAGAGTATGGCTATCCATGATTCACCTCCTGCCATGCCAGTAAACGCTGTTTATACTGACGCGCCTGCGCCTGTAAGGTGTCGTCATCGCAAATGAACGTGCAGTGCATGGCAAACGGCGGCAGCCATTTGAGGCCGCAATAGAGCGCCGTCGCCTGTAGCGGCTGAGAAAGGACGTCAAATCCCGGATGGGAGCCGATAGCAAAGTGGTTTTCACCACCGCCGGTCGTTACCGCCCACAGCAGATGTTTACCATGCAATGCCGTACCGCCATGACCGTAAGCCCAGCCGTGGGTGAGGACTTTATCCATCCATAATTTGAGTAAAGGAGGGACGCTGTACCACTGCATCGGATGCTGCCAGACGATAAGACTCGCGCGCGACAGCGCCTCCTGCTCGGCGGCAACGTCAATATTGAAATCGGGATAGAGGTGATAAAGCGAACGTATTTCGACGTTTTCCAGCGTCCCTGCCTGTTCAAGCATCCGTTTATTCGCATGAGAATGATGCGGATACGGATGCGCATAAATAATGAGGATCATGATTAGCCTGTGATGATCTGTTTTTTATCACAAAGTGTAGTGACAAATTCGCCAGGCTAATAGTGAATATTATTGAGCGGCTAACCAGAAAAAATTGAATTAACGCCAGCAAGGAGTTGACGCCGTCCAGCCCCCGGAAGATGCTCTCGAAGAGCCGCAGGCGTTTGCGGAAAAGCGCGATCCGGTGTGGAAAGGTCGGTGATGATAGCAGCCCTAAATCGCTGACCAATCGGTTTAAGGCCTTCTTGTCGGGCGGCGCTGCGCTAAATTTGCCTGTAATGACAGTAATATCAATCCATTACATGATGACACAGGCCCAATAAGCGCAGCGCCAACAGCATCTGAACCTCCAGACACGCTGGATGCCAGATCGCCGACGCATAAATTAACCTAATGGGTCAGGTACTTAGAGCCTGGCCCAGTAGGCGTAATTGTTGAAGCCAGTTTGGGGCCGACCAGCGCGCAGAAACCGGAGCGTACACGTAGTACGTGAGGATTTTGAGCACTGCCCGGTCCCAAAATGGCGAATAAAATAACCTAATGGGTCAGGCTCTTAATCTTTCGCCATGCGGTTAAACTGCTCAATAGTAAGATCCCACGGCTCACGGGCCGTATCCGGCATAAAACTGCCGTCATCCACGCCAATTTCGTCCTTGATAATTTTATTCAGTTTTTCATTCATCGTAAGAATGAGATCCTGATATTTCTGTTTATCAGCAGCAAGGTTATGGTTCTCATCAGGATCATTTTTAAGATCGTAAAGTTCAAGATCGTTGTACTTAATAAGATCCTCCCAGGTTTCCGGCGTATTATGCTCCCTTAGCGAGAAATAACGCGCAAACTTATAACGGCCATCGTTAATCATCCGCGTCCCTGAACGATGGCTGAAATCAGGATGCAAATGGGATATTTCCTGCTTGATCTGCGCCACCGTTTTTTGTTTATCCCTTTGTAGCGCGATAACGCGGTGGAGATAATGGGCATCGGTATACAAGATCATGCCATAGCAATATAAGCTGGCATTTCTCACCGCATTAACCGCAACGCCATCAGGGTTTTTTAGCAATCCGCTAAAATTAACGCCTTTTCGGTTGCCTAACGCCTGGTATTGTTTTTCTTCCGGCAAACCGGTCAGCCCAACTAATGTCGGCGCGATATCAAGATGACAGGTCAATGCCTGACATTTCTTATTACCGGGGTACGTCGGGTGGGAAATAATCATCGGTACATGGATCTGTTCTTTATAAACGGAAGCGCCTTTACCGTGCATCTGATGGCTTCCGCCTAATTCGCCATGATCGGCAGTAAATACAACAATCGTTTTATCAGTTAACTTGAGGGCATCCAGTTCATTTAATATCCGGTCAAGGTGAGTATCACAATCGCGGATACAGTTGAAATAGTAGTCAAGCAGTTTACGCCAACGACGATCTTCATCAGGAAACTGCCCTTCCAGCGCAGCGCGCGCCGTCTGGTATTCAAGATGCGCCGGCGGTCTTCCCTGCTCATTGAATGATTGATGCCTGTTTGCCGGCAGCGGATAGTTCGGCCAGCTTGCCTGATAAAGCTCGTTTTCCGGCGGCTGCGTGGGCGCCAGGGTATTATCATCCTGATCCAACTCGCCACGCCACTGTACCTTTTCTCCCTCTTTATCGGTATCAATAAACATGACGTCATGAGGATTAACGAGGTTAACGGCCAGGAACCAGGGCTTGTGTTGGTCATTCAAGGGCTGCCCCTTGCATCTTAACCAATTTATAGTCTGAGCCGTGGTGGTTGAATCATAAAAATAGCCGCCTTTACTATGGCCTATAATATCGCCGATGCCGTGATAGTCAGCAAAACCATATTTTTCCATAATTTTATGTAATTCTGGTTCAGGAATATCCCCGACATCAATATCCTCATCTTTTTCGTCAGGCAAAGGCTTCTCCAGTTTTTCTGTAAGATGCCACTTACCTTTATAGGCCGTATAGTATCCCAGTTCCCGCATCATATGGCCTGTAGTTCCAAGAGCGGGGTCAAGGTCATAGGGCATCCAGGGTAATCCCAGATTATCAAACATCTTTGTCTGGGGCATATGTAAGCCGGTATACAATACGGATCGGGAAGGCGTACAGACATTACTGGTATTCTGATGATTACAGAATGTCACCCCCGTTTTCATGAGCCGCTCTCTGCCGGGTACCGGGAAAGGAAACGTAGGAAAAAAACGCTCCTGGTCGGTCACGACTAACAGAATATTATATCCTTCTGGCAATTTTTCCGGGATTTCGCCAGTAAACGGTTTATCCCACGTCGGTTTCGCCTTGACGGCGCATTTTTCATCAGCCTTTACCGCGCCGGATAGCATACCGCCGGCGGCAAGAATACCGGCGCTGGTTAACAGTTTCCTACGCGTAAGATCCGTCTCTTCTGCGGACAGATTTTTTTTATTACTCATATTATTATACCTGTAGTCAGTAACTTTATCACATATTCATTTATTACTGTACGAGGAAGCGTGGATATGTATCAATGCCTTCCGGGTAAGAATATGTGTTATAAATTGATTTGTATTTCAAATTAGAAATATATTAATAAATAACCATAATTCACTGAAAAATCATTTAGATGAAAAGTTCATTGTTTTTATTTTAGAGATACAACTGCAGACATTACTTCATAAAAAAATACATTATTAAACATACTCAATAGCGCTGTGTTCGTGCCTTTTCCCTTCAACTACGGTGATTACCCTATGCCGCTACAATAAAATCGCCCCGAAAGAAACACTATCAGTAACAGGCCGCGCAACCATAGACATACAACCGGTAACATCACTCTATGAAATTAAAACATAACTCAATTCTGTTATGTTGCTTATGAATAAAACTAGCGTATTGCCGCATGATTCAATAAAAATTACGCCATTAAAAGAAATAATATAAAAACTATTATTTACAGGGGGGTTAAGTTTCTTTTTAGCTGGCAGCGCATTATTTTACATTGACAACAACATAAAGAGGTGACTATAACAAGATATAAGACGGTCACACCAAATAAGGCTATTTTCAGATAATCAACCGAGGTTATTACCCAAAATAATTCGAGTTGCTTAAAGGCGGCAAGGGAGTGAGTCACCAGGAGCATAGATAATTATGTGACTGAGGTGAGCGACAAATCTGCCGGGAGCAAATTTGAACGTCGCGTGCGACGGCCCGTCAGGGCGAGGCTCATGGATGGGCCGGGTAATCCGTAGCCAGCACATAAGCAACTTGAAGTATGAAGGGTATAAATAATTTCGTTACGGATTACTGATATTGCGCAAACCTTATCATCAATGCAACAGGAACAGAACCATGAAAAAACGCATTATTGCCGCCGCATTACTGGCAACGGTTGCTTCATTCAGCACACTTGCGGCAGAGCAGGTCTCTAAGCAAGAAATCAGCCACTTCAAACTGGTTAAGGTCGGCACCATAAATGTGTCCCAGAGTGGCGGGCAGATTTCCTCACCCTCTGATCTACGCGAAAAACTGTCAGAATTAGCCGATGCGAAAGGCGGAAAATATTATCATATTATCGCTGCACGTGAGCATGGTCCGAATTTTGAAGCCGTTGCCGAAGTTTATAACGATGCGACGAAATAAAGCTCTGATTGCGCCATAACGAGGGCACAGGCATGAAATAATAAGAGAGCGCCAGCAAGGTGCCATATTACGTCACAATCCACTCAGGGCCGTCTGGAAACAGATGCTGGCCCTCTTTTTTATCAACAGTTCATCCGGGGCAGGCAAGCCGTTGGAATGTGCGCGCGCAGGCAGTAAGCCCTTCGTGAATAAGACGGTTTTGCGGGCTGTTTTAAGATGATGTTTAGTGCGCTTTTACCTGCCTGAACCAGTAATTTTCCATTTTCGTTATCCATTTCCCCTTTTTATTTTTCGGTATTACGCCAGCCCACAGTAATTGCAGCTGTCGGTTATAGGTTCCAATAGCGTGTCCACCATACGCCCCTTCAAATGCTATCACCATGGGTCCCTGCCCTTTTACCCCCTCTTGTCCTTCATGGCAATAAAGCGCGTTGCGGTGAGTCACGTCAAGTTCATACTGTACGTTCAGTTTCACACATTTTTCCCCGCAGCCTTCTACTGGCGGCAATATTGTCATGGTATAAGGCGGGTTATCTGCCGTGGTTTTCCATGTTCCGATCAGGTCTTTGCAGGCGTTTATCTCCGTAGCCCCGGAGGCAGCAGAAAATAGCGCGAGCAAATAAAAAGGTATTAGTTTCAGTTTCATTACAGACTCCTGTTCCTTATACCTGGTCATTTATACCTAATCATAAGGATAAATGCCCTGAGATATGTTTTTTTCCGGGAAATGTTGAGCCGCTGTTCAGAGAAATGTCGATGAGTATAACCTCATGTAAGCGGACAGCGCGGTGGGGAAAGCGGGAACACGGGCGAATGGTCTAACGTATTTCGACGTTTTCCGACGTCCCTGCCTGTTCAGGCATCCGTTTATTCGCATGGGAATAAATGGATGCGCATAAAGAGAGAATATTATTGAGCGGCTAACCAGAAAAAATTGAATTAATTATCCAGCTCGCTCATATTTTTCAGCTGATCGCGGTTAATCTGTTCGGTTTTCCCGGTGGCGGCGTTTTTGTAAGACACCATACCGGTATCGTTATCGACCTCGGGTTTCCCGTCGGTGACAATAGTTTTGCCATCCGTGGTTTCAACCGCCTGGTTAGAAGAGCATCCTGCGACGGTGAATAGTGTTGCTGCGGTAAACAGTGCGGTCATAAGACGTTTTTGCATGGTGTTCTCCCTGCTTTTCAGTTGTTTTAGCATGTGACTGTTAACTGTAGCGTTATTGGCGAAAAGCAGGGAGAAATGCAGAACACTCTTAACGAGGGTTATCCGATGGCGTTCCGCGCAAAGTCATGTTTCCGGTCTGTGTTAGCGTCAAGCCGCGAGTTTCCGGGGCAAACATCACCGATACGCCAAGCCCGACTAACGAAATCAACGCGCCAATCAGCATGACGTTATTAATACCGTAACGAGTAATAAAAATCGGTAATGCCCAGGTGGAGACAATGGTTCCGATGCGGCTTAATGACATGATGACCCCCACGGCCGAAGCGCGAATATCCGTCGGGAAGAGTTCATTAGGATAAAGCCATTGCAGTATGCCCGGCCCGCCGGAAAAGAAGGCGTATACCGCAAACGCTACCACGACCAGTATGATGCCCAGATTTGACACCAGCCCCAGCAGCGCCAGCGCGATAGTCATCATGGCGAAGCTGCCAATAAGCAGAGGGCGACGGCCAATACTGTTTAGCCAGAACATCGCCGGGATACAGCCCAGCATAAAAAAGAGGCTAATCACCACATTGCCGAGCGCCGCGTTGCGCCCCTGCTCCCAGCCGAGTAACCCGACGATCTGCGGCCCAAAGGTATAGATAGCGAACATCGGGATTACCTGACAGGTCCAGATAGCCGCAACGAACAGTACAAACGGAAAATGACGGCGGTTAAACAGTTGCAGGAAGCGGGTCTCCTGCGGCGGCTCATCGTCAAAGCAGACCGGTTCGCCGAACAGTTTGATCATCATTTGTTCGCACTCTTTTACCCGTCCTTTTCGCAATAGCCAGCGTGGCGATTCCGGCAGGTCAAAGCGGCCAATCAAAATGATTAAGCACGGGATAAAGGCGCTGCCAAGCATCCAGCGCCAGCCGCCTTCCATGTCATACAGCCAGTAACCCACCAGGTTGGCGCAGGTCGCGCCGACGTACCACATCGCGGCGATAAAACCGATGGAGAACGCGCGCTGGCGGGTGTTGGAAAACTCCGTAATCATGGAAGTGGCGATAGGGTAATCCGCGCCGATAACAATGCCAATTAAAACGCGCATCACCAGCAATTCAAGCGGCGTGGAAACAAACATGGTCGCCACGGAGATAACGCCGATAGCGATAATATCCAGCAGGAACATTTTACGCCGCCCGACCTTATCGGAAATGTAGCCAAACAACGAGGTGCCGATAAACAGTCCGGCAAGCGTAGCCGCGCCGAGCGCGCCAATCCATTCAGCATCAAGGTGCAATAGCGGCGTCAGTTGTTCCAGCGCCACGCCAATGATCACCAGCACGTAGCCATCAAGGAACGGGCCGCCGCTTCCCCACAGCATAATTCTGCGATGAATGGAGGAGAATTTAAGGTCGTCAAAGTTCCTGGGCTGCTGCATGGTGATGTCCTGTTTCAACACGGGCAAAGCGCATCTGTAAGCCGGATAAGGCGTTTCCGCCGCCATCCGGCATTGGCGCCACATGATTGCCGGATGGCGACGCTACCGCATCTTATCCGGCCTACGGGGGCACAACTTCGTACTTATTAGCCGTAGCGGAACTCCACGCCAAACGTCCCGCGTGGGTATTCCCATTTTTCCAGCGCCGTATCAAGGCCGAGGATCCGGCACGTTCCACACTCCAGGCACCCGGCGTAATCAAAACGAACGCTACCGTCGTCCTGCTTTTTATACAGTCCGGCCGGACAGGCCTTAATCAGCACTTCCAGCGCCTGTTTATCAGGATCGGTTTTGAGAATGATGTGCGGGCTATCTTCATCCACATTGAACTTATTGACGCCCAGTTTGACGTCCACATTAACGGGAGATGTCATAATACGGTCACTCCTTTCAGGCCATCTTTCATCAGGTTGATGAGGCCCACTTTCTTCGCATGGCGCAGGATTTTTTTACGCATGGGCACCGGAGCGGAGCCATCCACGGTGAACAGGTCGCGCGCGATATTGACCGCCATTTCGGGATAGGCGGTAAACATGCGGGGATTATCAAGAAAAGCCGGCAGTTTCTGATATATACGCATATCGCGCATCGGACCTTCGTCCAGATGCTGACGGTATTCCCCCAGCGACTGCTTGCTAAAATCGTCGCGCTTCATCGCCGAAAGCACCGTCTTCGCCGCCGCTTCGCCTGCGGATATGGCGAGATCCATACCGCGGATGGTAAAGCCGAGGTTCATACACATTCCGGCAGCATCACCGGCAATCAGCACACCGTCTCCCACCAGTTCAGGCTGCATATTCATTCCCGCCTCGGGTACGACGTGCGCGGCATATTCCACCAGCTTGCCACCGGCGATCAGTGGGGCAACCGCAGGATGCTGTTTGAAATCTTCCAGCATTTGCGGGACCGATTTTTTCGCGTCTTTCAGATGATGAAGACCGCAGACCAGCCCCAGGGAAAGGGTTGTTTCATTCGTATACAGGAAGCCACCGCCCATCAGACCATCGGTTGGCGCCCCGGCAAACAGACAGGCGGCACCTTCGTTACCCTGAAGCTGGAAACGATCTTCAATGACCGACTTCGGCAATTCGATCAGTTCCTTCACGCCGACGGCAACATGCGATGCCTCAACACGCTTTGCCATGCCCAGTTTTTCTGCCAACAGAGAATTCACCCCGTCAGCGAGGATCACCACTTTGGCTTCCAGAATATCGCCATCGGCTTCCACGCCCACGACTTTGCCATCACGCTGAACAACGTTATCCACGCGAATACCGGTGATCAGTTGCGCCCCCGCCTCTTCGGCCTGCTCCATCAGCCAGGCGTCAAATTTACTGCGTAAGACGGAATAGGAAACCTGCGACGCTGAAGCATCTTCACCATTGCAGTAGTCGATAGTCATCGCCCCGTTGTCGGTCATAAAGGCGAGTTTTTCGTGGGTGATCATGCGTTCAATGGGGGCCTGATCCGCAAAGCCGGGAATGATGCGTTCCAGGCTATGTGCATACAAGCGCCCACCGGTGACATTCTTCGCGCCAGCAGAATTGCCGCGCTCGATAACCAGCACCTGTGCACCTTCGCGAGCAAGCACCAGCGCCGCAACCGAACCGGCCAGACCTGCACCCACGATGATGGCATCAAAGATATCTTCGGACATACGTACTCCTGTCAGCGGCAGGATACCTTCGCATCCTGCCCGAAATGGTTTATCGCGCTAAGGCAGCCGTCAGCGCAGGCAGGATCTTCAGCGCATCGCCAACGATGCCAAAATCTGCGTACTGGAAGATCGGCGCATTTTTATCTTTGTTGATGGCGAAAATCGTCTGCGCGCCGTTGGCGCCGACCATATGTTGGATCTGCCCGGAGATCCCCACCGCCAGATACAGTTCAGGCTTGAGCATCAGGTTGGAGATACCGACGTAGCGCTCGTGCTCCATCCACTTCTCGTTTTCCGCCACCGGGCGGGAACAGGCCAGCTCGGCGCCAATCGTCTGGCACAGCGCTTCGGCCAGCGAGATATTCTCTTTGCTGCCGATGCCGCGTCCCACGCTGACCACCAGACGCGCTTTGTCGAGGTCAACGCTGTTGCTCTGACGCGCCTGGGTTGCGGTGCGGGTCACGGTAATGGCCGGAGCCTGCCACTGCACGGTGTGCATCTCGCCGCTGCGAGAAGCATCCGGTTGTTGTGCGTCAAACGTTCCGCTGCTGAGTGTGATCACGGCAAACGGCGAAGCGATGGTTTCTGCCCCTATCGCCAGACCGCCGTAGACCATATGTTTGACCGCCGCTTTTCCATCCTGCAGGGCGACTTCGCTGGCGTCGTTGGAAACCGCAGCCGACAAGCGATAGCCCAGTTTTGCCGCCAACAGCTTGCCCCGACGCGTATTCGGCAGCAGCACCGCGCCGCCCTCGCTATGCTGACGAATAGTCTCAGCCATCGCAGCAGCGTAGTCTTCGATCATGCGGTCTTCTGGTTTGCCGCTGAGCAGCCAGACATGATCCGCGCCCAAATGGCATGCTGTCGCGCTGTCCGCTTCGTTCAGTACGAACGCGTTAACTTTTTCACCTACAGCCTGCGCGCCACTCATCAGTTCGGGCAGACGAGAAGGGGTATCGCTGAATACCCAGACACTGGAAAATTTGTTCATAACATCCCCTGATAATTAAATGATTTTGCGCAGATTCTCGACAAACGCGGCGATTTGTTCTTCACCGTCACCTTCAATCACCACACGCTGACGCTCGCGCTGCTTCGGTGCGGCAACCTGTTGTGCGGAATACGCGGGTACGCTGTTCAGCCCGATATCCGCAGGCGACCAGACCTGAACCGTTTTTTTCGCCGCGCCAAGAATGGCTTTCATCGAAGGGATTTGTGGGGTGTTAATGTCGGTGGAAACCGCGATCACCGCCGGGAGCGGGATGCTCAGCGTTTCAACTTCATCTTCCAGTTCGCGTTCTACCGTCAATGTGCTGTCGGTAAGAGAGAGGATTTTACTCACGCCGTTAATCGCCGGAATGTTCAGCGCTTCGCCCACCAGCAAACCAACCTGCTGAGCATAAAGATCGGAAGAACCGTCGCCGCAGATAAGTAGATCGAAACCTGATTTTTGCGCGGCAGCAGCCAGCGCGGTAGCGGTGTGTTGCGGCAGCGCCTGCTCAAATTGATCGTCAATGACCACAATCAGTTCATCAGGGCCACGAGAGAGGACATCTTTGCGCCCTTTTGCATTAGTCAGCGCTTTGCCGCCAACGCTCATGGCGACAACCTGAGCGTCTCCCAACTGCTGTTTTAACTGGCAAGCAGCTTCAATTGCATTCAGATCATATTGGCTGATTTTGCTATCCGCTTTGCTGAAATCGAGTGTTCCGTCAGCATTATTAATCGCAATATCCTGCTCATCAGGTACGCATTTGTAGCAAGTAATTATCTTCATTGCATCTCCAGAAATCATGAAGGAAACGTATTTATATCGGCGGTGTTAAATACAGATATCACGCTCTTTAATTCGGAAATAAAACCTTAATCACCAATATTGAAAATGTCACACATTGATATTCGTAACTTTCAATAGTGTTACGCACCTCACCAATATTGAAAGAAATATGCCAAATATGAAAATTTTCAATATTGTTTGCTGGCTCAACAATATTGAACGTCAGATACTTAAAAAAGTTAAAAAACAGCAATTAACTAATTGATAAATAAAGAAAAAATCAAAATTTAAACACAAAATAATCAACGCAAAAAAGTGTGACGAAGATAACAGAATCACCCGAAGTGAATACCCATCATGAGTTACTCATTGAGGCGTCCCAGAGGTTAAAAACTTATCAACAAATCATTAATAATAAATAAACAAACGTTCATGGACTGGCACGCTAAATAAATTTCGTTTTCACACTGGAATTCACTTATGAAAAATGAAAAGAAAAAATCGGGAATTGAACCGAAGGTTTTTTTTCCGCCATTAATAATTGTCGGGATACTTTGCTGGCTAACAGTCAGAGATCTTGATGCCGCTAACGTCGTTATTAATGCGGTATTCAGTTATGTCACCAACGTCTGGGGTTGGGCATTTGAATGGTATATGGTCGTCATGCTCTTCGGCTGGTTCTGGCTGGTTTTTGGCCCCTATGCCAAAAAGAGATTAGGTGACGAAAAACCGGAGTTTAGCACCGCCAGCTGGATTTTCATGATGTTCGCCTCCTGTACATCCGCTGCAGTTCTGTTCTGGGGCTCTATTGAGATCTACTACTATATCTCTACCCCGCCGTTCGGCCTGGAACCAAATTCCACCGGCGCGAAAGAGATAGGTCTGGCGTACAGCCTGTTCCACTGGGGGCCGCTACCGTGGGCAACCTATAGCTTCCTTTCCGTGGCCTTCGCCTACTTCTTCTTTGTGCGCAAGATGGATGTCATCCGCCCCAGCTCCACGCTGGTGCCGTTAGTGGGTGAAAAGCATGCGAAAGGGTTGTTCGGTACCATCGTCGATAACTTCTACCTGGTGGCACTGATCTTCGCGATGGGCACCAGCCTCGGTCTGGCTACCCCGCTGGTCACCGAGTGTATGCAATGGCTGTTCGGTATTCCGCATACGCTGCAATTGGATGCCATCATCATTACCTGCTGGATCATTCTGAACGCGATTTGCGTGGCCTGCGGCCTGCAAAAAGGGGTCAGAATCGCCAGCGATGTGCGTAGCTACCTGAGCTTCCTGATGCTCGGCTGGGTGTTTATCGTCAGCGGCGCCAGCTTCATCATGAACTACTTCACCGACTCCGTCGGGATGCTGTTAATGCACCTGCCACGGATGCTGTTCTATACCGACGCCATCGGTAAAGGCGGCTTCCCGCAGGGCTGGACCGTTTTCTACTGGGCGTGGTGGGTTATATACGCCATCCAGATGAGTATCTTCCTGGCCCGTATTTCTCGTGGTCGCACCGTACGTGAACTGTGCTTCGGGATGGTACTGGGTCTGACCGCGTCTACCTGGATCCTGTGGACTGTCCTTGGCAGCAACACGCTGCTGCTGATGGATAAAAACATCCTCAACATTCCGCAGTTGATTGAACAACACGGCGTGGCGCGCGCCATTATCGAAACCTGGGCCGCCTTGCCGCTCAGCACCGCCACCATGTGGGGCTTCTTCATCCTCTGCTTTATTGCCACCGTCACGCTGATTAACGCCTGCTCTTACACCCTGGCGATGTCGACCTGTCGTGAAGTTCGCGATGGTGAAGAGCCGCCTCTGTTAGTGCGTATCGGCTGGTCAGTGCTGGTCGGCATCATCGGTATCGTTCTGCTGGCGCTGGGTGGTTTGAAGCCGATTCAGACCGCGATTATCGCCGGAGGATGCCCGCTGTTCTTCGTCAACATTATGGTAACGCTGTCCTTTATTAAAGACGCCAAAGTGCACTGGAAAGACAAGTAATTCTTATTAACCCAATTGATCAAGAGGCTGAAAGATGGATTTCAACTTAAATGACGAACAGGAGCTGTTTGTCGCCGGTATTCGCGAACTGATGGCCAGTGAGAACTGGGAAGCTTATTTTGCCGAGTGCGATCGTGACAGCGTCTACCCTGAGCGTTTTGTAAAAGCGCTGGCGGATATGGGCATTGATAGCCTGCTGATCCCGGAGGAACACGGCGGTCTGGAAGCGGGTTTTGTTACCGTCGCCGCCGTCTGGATGGAGCTGGGACGTCTTGGCGCGCCAACTTACGTGTTGTACCAATTGCCGGGAGGTTTTAACACTTTCCTGCGTGAAGGGACTCAGGAGCAAATTGATAAAATCATGGCGTTCCGGGGCACCGGTAAGCAGATGTGGAACTCTGCTATCACTGAACCGGGAGCGGGATCGGATGTTGGTAGTCTGAAAACCACTTATACACGCAAAAATGGTAAGGTTTATCTCAATGGCAGTAAGTGCTTTATCACCAGTAGCGCCTATACCCCGTACATCGTGGTCATGGCGAGAGACGGTGCATCGCCGGATAAACCGGTTTACACCGAGTGGTTTGTGGACATGAGCAAAGCAGGTATCAAGGTCAACAAACTGGAGAAACTCGGTCTGCGCATGGACAGCTGCTGTGAAATCACCTTTGACGACGTTGAACTGGACGAGAAAGACATGTTCGGTCGGGAAGGTAACGGCTTCAACCGCGTGAAAGAAGAGTTTGACCATGAGCGCTTCCTCGTCGCGCTGACCAACTACGGTACCGCAATGTGCGCTTTTGAAGACGCTGCGCGTTACGCGAATCAGCGCGTGCAGTTTGGTGAAGCTATTGGCCGTTTCCAGCTGATTCAGGAGAAGTTTGCGCATATGGCGATCAAACTGAACTCCATGAAAAATATGCTGCTGGAAGCCGCGTGGAAAGCGGATAACGGCACCATTACCTCCGGCGACGCGGCAATGTGCAAATACTTCTGCGCCAACGCCGCGTTTGAAGTGGTAGACACCGCCATGCAGGTACTGGGAGGTGTTGGTATCGCGGGCAACCACCGCATCACGCGTTTCTGGCGTGACCTGCGCGTTGACCGTGTTTCTGGTGGTTCTGATGAAATGCAGATCCTGACGTTGGGTCGTGCGGTACTCAAGCAATACCGCTAATCGATCCCTTGTAGGCCTGATAAGACGCGGGGCGTCGCCATCAGGCAATCATGCCGGATGGCGCTGTGCTTATCCGGCCTACATACCGCAAAAAATGCCAGGAGAAAAATGATGAATCATTTACCAATGCCAACCTTTGGCCCGCTTGCTGGGGTACGCGTTGTTTTTTCAGGAATCGAAATCGCCGGTCCATTCGCCGGACAGATGTTCGCCGAATGGGGCGCCGAGGTTATCTGGATTGAAAACGTCGCATGGGCCGATACCATCCGCGTACAGCCTAACTACCCGCAGCTCTCACGCCGCAACCTGCACGCCCTGTCGCTGAATATTTTCAAAGATGAAGGTCGGGAAGCGTTTCTGAAATTGATGGAAACCACCGATATTTTCATTGAAGCCAGTAAAGGTCCGGCCTTTGCCCGCCGCGGTATTACCGATGAAGTGCTGTGGGAACATAACCCGAAACTGGTTATCGCCCACCTTTCCGGCTTCGGCCAGTTTGGTACCGAGGAGTACACCAATCTTCCGGCGTATAACACCATCGCGCAGGCATTCAGTGGTTATCTGATCCAAAACGGCGACGTTGATCAGCCGATGCCAGCCTTCCCGTATACCGCCGATTACTTCTCCGGGATGACCGCGACGACAGCCGCGCTGGCGGCCCTGCACAAAGTACGCGAAACGGGTAAAGGTGAAAGCATCGATATCGCGATGTACGAAGTGATGCTGCGCATGGGTCAGTACTTCATGATGGACTACTTCAACGGCGGCGAAATCTGTCCACGTATGACGAAAGGGAAAGACCCCTACTACGCCGGTTGCGGCCTGTATAAATGCGCCGATGGTTACATCGTCATGGAGTTGGTCGGCATCACGCAAATCAACGAGTGTTTTAAAGATATTGGCCTGGCCCATATTCTTGGTACGCCGGAAGTTCCGGAAGGCACGCAGCTCATCCATCGCGTGGAATGCCCTTACGGCCCGCTCGTCGAAGAGAAACTGGACGCCTGGCTGGCAACACACACCATCGCCGACGTTCAGGCGCGCTTTGCTGAGCTGAATATCGCCTGTGCGAAGGTGCTCACCATTCCGGAACTGGAAGGTAACCCGCAGTACGTTGCCCGCGAATCGATTACTCAGTGGCAAACAATGGACGGTCGCACCTGTAAAGGGCCGAACATCATGCCGAAATTTAAAAACAACCCAGGGAAAATCTGGCGTGGTATGCCGTCACACGGCATGGATACCGCCGCCATTCTGAAAAACATTGGTTATAGCGAAGCAGATATTAAGGAACTGGTCGGCAAAGGCCTGGCCAAAGTTGAGGATTAAACGCGATGCGCTAATCGGTTTTCCGGTTAGCGCTCACGCCTGATTTCAGTGGATAAAGCAATATGGATATCGTTGGCGGACAAAACTTACGTCAGATGTGGGACGACCGGGCCGGGGTGTACGGAGATAAAACGGCGTTAATTTTCGAATCCTGTGAGGGAATCGTTCGGCAGTTTAGCTATGCCTCGCTCAATGAAGAGATTAACCGCACGGCGAACCTTTTTTACTCCTTAGGGATCCGCAAGGGTGATAGGGTCGCGCTGCATCTGGATAACTGTCCGGAATTCATCTTTTGCTGGTTTGGACTGGCAAAAATCGGCGCCATTATGGTGCCGATTAATGCCCGCTTACTGGGCGAAGAAAGCGCCTGGATCCTGCAAAACAGCCAGGTGAGTCTGCTGGTTACCAGCGTCCAGTTTTATCCTATGTACCGTGAAATACGCCAGGACAATAGCACTCCGCTTAATCATATCTGTCTGATTGGCGAGCAGCTTCCGGCTGACGATGGCGTGAGCCACTTTTCCCAACTGCAAGCACGTCAGTCGGCCACGCTGTGCTATACGCCCGCGTTATCCACTGACGATACGGCGGAAATTCTGTTTACCTCCGGTACCACCTCGCGTCCAAAAGGGGTGGTGATTACCCACTATAATCTGCGTTTTGCGGGCTACTACTCTGCCTGGCAAATCGCCCTGCGCGATGATGACGTGTACATGACGGTGATGCCCGCTTTTCATATCGACTGTCAGTGTACCGCCGCAATGCCAGCCTTTTCCGCCGGCAGTACCTTTGTGCTCCTGGAAAAGTACAGCGCCAGGGCCTTCTGGGATCAGGTACGTAAATATCAGGCGACGGTGACCGAGTGCATCCCGATGATGATCCGCACGCTGATGGTCCAACCCGCCGCACCAACGGACAGGCAGCATCATCTGCGCGAAGTGATGTTCTATCTCAATCTATCCGCGCAAGAAAAAGACGCCTTTACCGAACGCTTTGGCGTCAGGCTGCTGACCTCTTATGGTATGACTGAAACCATTGTCGGCATTATTGGCGACCGTCCCGGAGACAAACGGCGCTGGCCTTCCATTGGTCGCGTGGGTTTTAGCTATGAAGCTGAAATTCGCGACGATCAAAATCGCCCGCTGCCCGCCGGAGAAATTGGCGAAATCTGTATTAAAGGCATCCCCGGCAAGACTATCTTCAAAGAGTATTACATGCAGCCGGAGGCAACCGCCAGGGCGCTGGAACCAGAGGGCTGGTTACATACCGGTGATTCGGGTTACCAGGATGAGGATGGCTATTTCTATTTTGTCGACAGACGATGCAACATGATTAAACGTGGCGGGGAAAATGTCTCCTGCGTCGAGCTGGAAAATATTATTTCTGCGCATCCGAAAATTCAGGACATTGTGGTGGTTGGTATTAAAGACGCGATCCGTGATGAAGCCATTAAAGCGTTTATTGTCCTTAATGAAGGTGAAACATTAAGCGAAGCCGAGTTTTTCAGCTTCTGCGAAAACAATATGGCGAAGTTCAAGGTTCCCTCTTTTATGGAGATCAGAACTGACCTGCCACGCAACTGTTCAGGAAAAATAATCAAAAAAAATCTGAAATAAACCCTCCGGCAGGAATCCCTCCCGCCGGAAAACTATTTATCTGGAGATGAACTATGAGTGAGTCATTACATCTGACCCGTAACGGCCCGATCCTGGAAATTACCCTCGACCGACCTAAAGCGAATGCCATTGACGCCAAAACCAGCTTTGCAATGGGTGAAGCTTTTCTTAATTTCCGTGACGATCCGGAATTACGCGTAGCAATCATTACCGGCGGCGGGGAGAAATTCTTTTCTGCTGGCTGGGACTTAAAAGCGGCAGCGGAAGGTGAAGCGCCGGATGCCGATTTTGGTCCCGGCGGCTTTGCTGGTTTAACCGAAATATTTGACCTCGATAAGCCAGTTATCGCCGCGGTGAACGGCTACGCGTTTGGCGGCGGTTTTGAACTGGCGCTGGCGGCGGACTTTATTGTCTGCGCCGAAAACGCCAGCTTCGCGCTGCCGGAAGCAAAGCTCGGCATCGTGCCTGACAGCGGCGGCGTATTGCGTCTGCCTAAGCTGCTGCCACCGGCTATCGTCAACGAAATGGTGATGACCGGCAGACGAATGAGCGCCGAAGAAGCGCTGCGTTGGGGGATCGTGAACCGCGTTGTCAGCCAGAGCGAACTGATGGATAGCGCGCGCGAACTGGCGCAACAACTGGTCAATAGCGCCCCGCTGGCTATCGCGGCGCTGAAAGAGATTTATCGCGCGACCAGCGAAATGCCGGTAGAGGAAGGCTACCGCTACATCCGCAGCGGCGTGCTGAAGCATTATCCGTCGGTACTGCATTCAGAAGATGCGCTCGAAGGACCGCAGGCATTTGCCGAAAAACGCGATCCGGTGTGGAAAGGTCGTTAATGTGACTATGCCGGATGGCGCTTCGCTTATCCGGCCTACAGCACATGCGCAACCGTAGGCCGGATAAGGTGTTTACGCCGCCATCCGGCAAAAAAACCGAGGTACAACTATGAGCTATTACGCCTTTGAAGGACTGATCCCGGTGGTGCATCCGGACGCGTTTGTCCATCCCAGCGCCGTGCTGATTGGCGATGTCATCGTGGGCGCCGGTGTTTATATTGGCCCACTCGCGTCATTGCGTGGGGATTATGGTCGCCTGATCCTGGAGGCAGGCTCTAATCTGCAGGATGGCTGCATTATGCATGGCTACTGCGATACCGATACCATCGTGCATGAAAACGGCCATATCGGCCACGGCGCTATTCTACATGGCTGCGTGGTGGGACGGGACGCCCTGGTCGGCATGAATAGCGTCATTATGGACGGCGCAGTGATTGGCGAAGAGAGCATTGTCGCCGCCATGAGTTTTGTCAAAGCCGGATTTCAGGGTGAGGCAAGGCAACTGCTGGTGGGATCACCGGCGCGCGTACTACGCCAGGTTACGGACCAGGAGCTGCACTGGAAACGCCTCAATACCAAAGAATATCAGGATCTTGCGATCCGTTGTCGAACGGGGTTATCTGAAACGAAGCCGTTAACGCAGGTCGAAGAAAACCGACCGCGCCTGAAAGGCACGACGGACGTGAAGCCAAAATCAGCACAGTAATTGATGCCGGATGCGCTCACGCTTATCCGGCCTACGCGTCAATTACCGTTTACCCCGCCATCAGGTAAACAGACAATTAGCGACGCATACTCTTGGAGAGCATCATCTGCCATTTCTGCTCACGGTTTAGCTCTGTGGGGGGAACGGCAGACAGCCGCGGCGCTTTCGCCACGCTCACTTTTCTTTCCTGCAAATTATGATTCAATCGGCGATAGAGATGAGAGTCGATACTCACGACTTTCACCAGACGCTGGCACTGGCAGCCTCGTCCTGCAATCTGGTTAGGGATCATCTTCACTTCACAAACAATTTCCCCCACTTCTGACAGAATATAGGAGAGCGTATTAATTGCTTTGCAATGTTCAATATCAAATTGACGGGAAATCTCCCTGGCCGTGATCCATCGGTTCTCTGCCATCATCCAGTCAGCAATTAACAAATAAAGCGGTCTTTCAACATATTTTTCACACATAAGCACACCATTTCACAAATTAAAAATCTGGCTACGGCCTGTCCAAACTAATAAAAACTAAGCCATATTAAAATTGTGGATATGCAAGATAGTATGCGACTTAAATATTGATTAGTGTGAGCAATATCGTGCTTATTACATAGAAAATGTGGTTACGGAAACGGACTTCTCCAGGAATGACCTTACGCAAGATAAAAAAAGGGTTTCTTTACAGAAACCCTTTCAGAATTATATTACAGGTCCGGTTAGAGCAATATCCACCGGACCCTTTATTTACGACTTTTTGATCTGCGCGTGCATTTCCTGCACCGAGGTTACCTTCTCGGTGGCATCGGCATTGAGCGCCATCGTCGTGGCAAAACCGCCGTTCAGCGTGGTGTCATAATGCACTTTATACTGCAGCGCGCTACGACGAATCACCCTGGAGTCTTCAATCGCGCGGCGGCCTGCGGTGGTATTGATGATATAGGTGTATTCGCCATTCTTGATGCGGTCCTGAATGTGCGGACGACCTTCATGTACCTTGTTCACCAGACGCGGGTTGATACCAGCTTCACCCAGCACAATCGCCGTACCGTGGGTGGCATCCAGCTCAAAGCCCTGTTTCAGCAGCTTGGCGGCCAGGTCCACCACGCGCTCTTTGTCGCCTTCGCGAACGGAGAGCAGCGCACGGCCCTGTTTCTTCATGGTGGAGTTACTGCCCAGCTGCGCCTTAGCGAACGCTTCCGCGAAGGTACGGCCCACGCCCATCACTTCCCCGGTGGAGCGCATTTCTGGCCCTAACAGCGGGTCAACGCCCGGGAATTTGTTGAACGGCAGCACCACTTCTTTCACCGAGTAGTACGGCGGGATAATTTCTTGGGTCACGCCCTGCTCGGTCAGCGATTTGCCGGCCATCACGCGCGCCGCCACTTTCGCCAGCGGCACGCCGGTGGCTTTGGAGACGAACGGTACGGTACGCGCCGCACGCGGGTTGACTTCAATCAGGTAGACTTCGTTGTCTTTCACCGCAAACTGCACGTTCATCAGGCCGCGCACCTGCAACTCGAAGGCCAGCTTCTGCACCTGCTGGCGCATCACATCCTGAATTTCCTGGCTCAGGGTGTAGGCCGGCAGAGAACAGGCGGAGTCGCCGGAGTGTACGCCCGCCTGCTCGATGTGCTCCATAATGCCGCCAATCAGCACCATTTCGCCGTCGCAGATAGCGTCCACGTCCACTTCAACCGCATCGTCAAGGAAGCGATCCAGCAGCACCGGCGCATCGTTAGAGACGCTGACCGCCGTCTGGAAGTAGCGACGCAGGTCGGCTTCGTCATAGACGATTTCCATCGCGCGGCCGCCCAGTACGTAGGATGGGCGCACCACCAGCGGGTAGCCGATCTCTTTCGCCTTCTCAACCGCTTGTTCAATGGCGGTGACGGTGGCGTTGGCTGGCTGCTTCAGCTTCAGACGGTCAACCGCGTGTTGGAAGCGTTCACGGTCTTCCGCGCGGTCGATGGCGTCCGGGCTGGTGCCGATAACCGGCACGCCTGCCGCTTCCAGCGCGCGCGCCAGCTTCAGCGGGGTCTGGCCGCCGTACTGCACGATAACGCCTTTCGGCTTCTCGATACGCACGATTTCCAGCACGTCTTCCAGCGTCACCGGCTCGAAGTACAGGCGGTCGGAAGTGTCGTAGTCGGTGGAGACGGTTTCCGGGTTACAGTTGACCATGATGGTCTCGTAACCGTCTTCGCGCAGCGCCAGCGAGGCGTGTACGCAGCAGTAGTCAAATTCGATACCCTGGCCGATACGGTTCGGGCCACCGCCGAGGACCATGATTTTGTCGCGATCAACGGACGGGTTCGCTTCGCACTCATCTTCATAAGTGGAGTACATGTAGGCGGTATCGGTGGCGAATTCCGCCGCGCAGGTATCCACGCGTTTGTAAACCGGGTGCAGGTCATACTGGTCACGCAGCTTACGGATTTCCGCTTCGCGTACGCCCGCCAGTTTCGCCAGACGCGCATCGGCAAACCCTTTACGCTTGAGCTGACGCAGGAAGTCGGCGTTGAGGCCAGTAATGCCGACTTCTGCCACTTTCTCTTCCAGACGCACCAGCTCTTCAATCTGCACCAGGAACCAGCGGTCGATGTTGGTCAGGTTAAAGACGCCATCCACAGACAAGCCCGCACGGAAGGCATCGGCGATATACCAGATACGATCTGCGCCCGCGTCTTTCAGCTCGCGGCGGATTTTGGTCAGCGCTTCCGGGTCGTCGAGGCTGACTTTCGGGTCGAAACCGGTAGCGCCCACTTCCAGGCCACGCAGCGCTTTCTGCAGGGATTCCTGCTGCGTGCGACCAATCGCCATCACTTCCCCGACCGATTTCATCTGGGTGGTCAGACGGTCGTTAGCACCGGCGAATTTCTCAAAGTTAAAGCGCGGAATTTTAGTAACCACATAGTCGATGGACGGCTCGAAGGAGGCCGGCGTACGCCCGCCGGTGATGTCGTTCATCAGTTCGTCAAGGGTGTAACCCACCGCCAGTTTGGCCGCCACTTTGGCAATCGGGAAACCGGTGGCTTTCGACGCCAGCGCCGAGGAGCGGGATACGCGCGGGTTCATTTCGATAACGATCAGACGACCGTTTTTCGGGTTCACTGCGAACTGGACGTTAGAACCGCCGGTTTCGACGCCGATTTCACGCAGTACCGCCATCGAGGCGTTACGCATGATTTGATATTCTTTGTCGGTCAGAGTCTGGGCGGGCGCCACGGTGATGGAGTCCCCAGTATGGATACCCATTGCGTCGAAGTTTTCGATGGAGCAGACGATGATGCAGTTGTCGTTTTTATCACGCACCACTTCCATCTCGTACTCTTTCCAGCCGATCAGTGATTCATCAATCAGCAGCTCGTTGGTTGGCGAGAGGTCCAGACCGCGTTCGCAGATTTCTTCGAACTCTTCACGGTTGTAAGCGATACCGCCGCCGGTGCCGCCCATGGTAAAGGACGGACGGATGATGCACGGGAAGCCCACGTCAGCGGCAACCGCCAGCGCTTCTTCCATGGTGTGTGCGATACCGGAACGCGCGGTGTCGAGACCAATTTTCTTCATCGCGATATCGAAGCGACGACGGTCTTCGGCTTTATCAATGGCGTCGGCGGTGGCGCCAATCATGGTGACGCCGAACTCTTCGAGCACGCCCTGCCGCTCCAGCTCCAGCGCACAGTTCAGCGCTGTCTGACCGCCCATGGTTGGCAGCACCGCATCCGGGCGTTCTTTCTCAATAATTTTGCGTACCACTTCCCAGTGAATCGGCTCGATGTAGGTGGCATCGGCCATTTCCGGGTCGGTCATGATGGTGGCCGGGTTGGAGTTCACCAGAATAACGCGGTAACCCTCTTCGCGCAGGGCTTTACACGCCTGCGCGCCGGAATAGTCAAACTCACACGCCTGACCGATAACAATCGGGCCCGCGCCCAGAATCAGGATGCTTTTTATATCTGTACGTTTTGGCATTTTGTTGGCTCCTGATTATTTGGCTAAAGAACGGTAGTGCTTGATCAACTCAATAAAGTGGTCGAACAGCGGCGCAGCATCGTGCGGGCCGGGGCTGGCTTCCGGGTGGCCCTGGAAGCTGAACGCCGGTTTGTCGGTACGATGAATACCCTGCAGGGTGCCGTCGAACAGCGACTTGTGGGTCACGCGCAGGTTGGCTGGCAGCGAGTCTTCATCCACCGCAAAGCCGTGGTTCTGCGCGGTGATCATCACCACGTTTCGGTCCATATCTTTTACCGGATGGTTGCCGCCGTGATGGCCGAACTTCATCTTGATGGTCTTCGCACCGCTCGCCAGCGCCAGCAACTGATGGCCGAGGCAGATGCCAAATAGCGGAATGTCGGTCTGGAGGAATTTCTCAATCGCCTCGATAGCGTAGTCGCACGGCGCCGGGTCGCCAGGGCCGTTCGACAGGAAGATACCGTCCGGGTTCATTTTCAGCACCTCTTCAGCAGAGGTCTGCGCTGGCACCACCGTCAGGCGGCAGCCGCGATCCACCAGCATACGTAGAATGTTGCGCTTGGCGCCAAAATCGTAGGCCACCACGTGGAACGGCAGGTCATCCTCAGATTTCGCTTCCGGTAAACCGTCTTTCAGCGTCCAGCTACCCTGCGTCCAGCGGTAGGATTCAGCGGTGGTCACTTCTTTTGCCAGGTCCATCCCATTCAGGCCAGGGAACGCTTTGGCCTTTTCTAAGGCCAACGTAGCATCCAGATTATCGCCTGCAATGATGCAGCCGTTCTGAGCGCCCTTCTCGCGCAGCAGTCGGGTCAGCTTGCGGGTATCGATATCGGCAATCGCCACAATGTTATGGCGTTTCAGGTAAGAAGAGAGGTCTTCTGTGTTACGGAAGTTGCTGGCAATCAACGGCAGATCGCGAATCACTAAACCTTGCGCATGAACCTGAGAAGATTCTTCATCGGCTTCATTGGTGCCGACATTACCAATATGGGGATAAGTAAGAGTGACGATTTGGCGGGAATAGGAAGGATCAGTGAGGATTTCTTGATAACCGGTCATTGAAGTATTGAAAACGACTTCCCCAACCGCCGAACCTGTTGCCCCTATGGCCCGACCGTGAAACTGGGTTCCGTCTTCCAGAACCAATAGCGCTGACTTAATCAAAACACCCTCCAGAGAATATTCACTCACTTTATTTGCATATTAATTCATTCAGTCAGTGTGAAGCAATGCAAATTTGCTTACCCGTGGATTTCTGGCAAACGGCGGCATTCTGAAGTTAAGCCGGATAAAAGTCAACTTAAAGAGGGTATTTTTTATGTTATTTTGCACATTATAAAGAAGTTATTCTGTTTAAGAGGCAAAAAGATCAACTAAGTGACGATAGAAAACGCTTGCGCTTCCTTGAGTTCGCAAAAAACTAGCTAGCATGATAAAAAGTGGACCAAATGGTCAAATTTCACATTAAAACAACAAAAAACAACGATAAAAATCAATTTAATGACGTTTAAAATCAATAAATCAAGAGAAATACAAAATTAAGCAACTTAACATAAAAAATAATTTAAAAATCAATCAATTAGTCAATGTCATAAAAGAATAAAACCATCATAAAATAATAATAAAAAAACAATTTAATATAATATATTAAGGCTTAGAGCCTATCCCACCAGGCGTTATTGGCGCAGCCAGTTTGGACACGGACAGCGCGCTAAAACCGGAGCTTACACGTAGTACGTGAGGATTTTGAGCACTGCCCAGGACCAAAATGGCAAGTAAAATAGCCCTAATGGGATAGGCTCTTAAAATCATAAAATAAAGATCTAACCTCTTTTTATTTAAGAGAAGCGCATACGATTGGATCACAACCAGCCTCACTACAGCATAAAAAACATAACCTATTGAAATAAAAAAGATAAAACAACACCACCTTAAAAATGAACGTGATCTACCTCACAAAATATTACCTCCCGGCAGGCCATCATAGCTTTCGTTCGCTTTAACACATTCTTTTAATTCAATGGCTTAAGGAAAAAACATGTCTACTGAAAGCAATATTATTATCGATGGCGGTTTTGAAGAAGGGTTTGATGGCTGGGTACTCTCATCGCAGTCATCCATATTTGTCGAAGATGGCGCGACAGTAAACAACCACTTTTGTCGAATCGAACCCACCAATACCATTACGCAGTACTTTACCATTGAGCCCGAAACTACCTATCGGCTGACTCTCGCCGTCAGAGGCGAGGCGAAGGGGAACGTCACTATTTTCCAGACTTATCCTGCCCATACCTCTTTTATCTCTGACATTAATACTAACTTAAATGCGGAATGGCACAGGGAAGAGTATGCCTTCACAACCAGCGCTGATACTGGTCGTACAGCGTTCAGGATTTCCGTTCCGTGGAACAGCACTAACACCCCAATGGATATCGATATTATCAGCCTGATCGAGGTGCCTTTTGAATACAGTAAGCCGCTGTGGGTGAATATGACTAACGTCAGTTCCAACAGTAACTTTTTCCAGTTGAACGTCATGACCCGTACCGATGCGCCTGAAGGGCAAATTAACCGCATTTATCGTAATGGCAATTACGTCACGCAGATGGATGCCGTTGGTCCGGATGACTTTAACCAAACCGGCGGCTATTCCAGCTTTGCTGCTGGCGATGTATTCCAGTTCCGCGCTTATAACAGTCTTACCGGGAAAGAGTATTTACTCTGTGAAACCACCTATGAACAGCTTACTGCAAGCGGCGTGTTCAATATTGAATAACCCTCCACGCTTATTCATTTATCAGTAAACATTTTATTAATTCTATTTAAACGAGATATATCATGGCTGAGATTAACAATATTATTATTGATGGTTCCTTTGAGGATGGTTTAACAGAACAGTGGCAAATTGGCTCACTGGTTGAAGTAGAAGAAAATGACAGCAACCATTTTTGCCGTATCGATAGCGCTAACGCCTTAAGCCAGACGGTAACGCTAGAGACATTCATGACTTACGCGATATCTTTTTCAATCACGGGAAACCTGGTTGGAAAAATTATCGTGCAGACCACAGACAGAACCACGACGTTTTTTGAACATGATATCAATATGACCACGCAAGATGACTGGCATACGGAATCGCTGGAGTATTCGACACAGGCGGTAGCAGGCGAAGCCGTTGTCAGCTTTATCGCGCCGGGTGAGATTGGCGCAGGAAGTCTGTTTATCGATAATATTAACATGGTGGCGGTGCCCTTCGTATTTACTCGCCCGCTGTGGGTCAATATGGATCGGGCATCCAGTAATTATGTCTACTATCAATATGGCATAATGACCACTGCGGATGCCGCGACACAAACCTATCGTTTATATAAAAACGAGGGTTTTCTCGCAGAATACAGCATCGGAGCGGATGATTTTGTACAAAGCACCACAATGAATACCGTTGCTGCCACGGATGTATTTAAACTGACTATTCTTAACGCAAAAACAACGGCAGAACATGTCGTGAGCGAAGAAACTGTCGAAACATTAATGACGAAAGGCGTTATTTATCTGACCGAATAACCGGGAGGCAAAAAAACAAAAGGGCAATAATATATTGCCCTTTGTAATCAATTAATCTTGATTACCACAACCACATCACGAAGGGTATTTAGAGCCTATCCCACCAGGCGTTATTGGCGCAGCCAGTTTGGACACGGACAGCGCGCAAAAACCGGAGCGTACACGTAGTACGTGAGGATTTTGAGCACTGCCCAGGTCCAAAATGGCAAGTAAAATAGCCCTAATGGGATAGGCTCTTAGTCGTTATAATACATCCAGCCCCAGCACATCACGCATGTCAAATAGCCCATTTTTCTTCGTTTTTAGCCATAATGCCGATCGCAACGCGCCATTTGCAAACGTCATGCGGCTGGAAGCTTTATGCGTAATCTCTACGCGCTCGCCAATATCGGCAAACATCGCGGTATGCTCGCCGACGATGTCGCCCGCCCGAACGGTTGCAAAGCCAATCGTTCCCGGTACGCGCTCGCCGGTATGCCCTTCCCGACTGAAAACCGCACAGTCTTGCAGATCCTTATTCAGCGCATGGGCAATCGTCTCTCCCATCGCCAGCGCGGTTCCTGACGGCGCATCGACTTTATGACGATGATGCGCTTCGATAATCTCAATATCGCTATAGTCGCCCATCACTTTCGCCGCTTTTTCTAGCAGTTTAAGCATCACATTGACGCCCACGCTGAAATTAGCCGCAAAAACAATGGCGATCTCCTGCGCGGCGTCGCGAATAGCCTGTTTACCGGCCTCATCAAATCCGGTGGTGCCGATAACCATCGCTTTACCATGTTTACGGCAGAATGCCAGATGCGCCAGTGTGCCTTCAGGACGGGTAAAATCGACCAGAACATCGAAATCATCTTTGACCGACGCCAGATCGCTTTGAATGATGACGCCCGTTTTCCCCACGCCTGCCAGCTCGCCCGCATCGCTACCCAGCAATGAAGACCCTTCACGTTCCAGCGCGGCGCCTGGCTGAATACCCTCCATGTGCAACGCGGCCTGAATTAACTGACGGCCCATGCGTCCTCCCGCGCCGACAATCGCGACGCGGATCTGTGCTTCATGCATAGTTATTCTCTTACGTTAAAATGATGTAAACCGTTTTCAGAGTAACCAGCCTCTGACGAGGCCGCCATCTAAAATCGCCGATAATTAGAAATTAATGATAAACAGGGAGCGATATCAGTAAAAGACATGACGTTACGGAATACGTAACGTCATCGGGGTAGAAGCGCAGGGATCATTGCGCCAATGCCAGCGTGTCTGCAGTCCACTGTTGAAATCCGGCAACATCAATGCCCAGCGCTACCTGAACGTTTGCCGGTCTTCCCAGCCGCCCCTCAATATCAACGACCGTCGTGCCTGCGGTATATTCCCCCTGCGTTTCCACCGCCACAAAGCAGGGTTTAAGGGTAAATAATTCCGGGCGCGCCAGCCAGGCGATCGCGCAGAGATCGTGCATCCGGACGCCAGTGCGCATACTACCGCTGCGATAATGGTTGAACAGGCCGTGCAACATCTTACCGGTACGATTCAGCGCGGGCAGTTTATTCAGAAAATCTGGCGAGAGCATTGCCTGATTCGTGACATCCAGCCCACACATCACAATCTCAATGCCGCTACGAAATACGTGGGCGGCGGCTTCCGGGTCGACAGCAATGTTAAATTCAGCATTAGGCGTAAAATTGCCGCGCCCTGCGGAACCGCCCATAATCACCAGCCGATGAATGTTGAAGCGGCATTCCGGATAGTGCATCAGTAGCAACGCAATATTGGTCAATGGCCCAATCGCCACTAATGTCATGGGCTCCGGGGCGTTCATCAGCACATCCCGGATAGCGATAAACGCAGGCTTCGCCAACGGTTGGCGCTGATGGTCGACAAAATCATAGCCTTCCATGCCGGATTCGCCGTGGACGTATGCCGCATCGCGTAACGGACGCAGCAGCGGCGTCGCGGCCCCCTGGGCAAGTGGGATATCGCTGTTCCAGAAATGCAGAAGCTGCAACGCATTACGGGTCGTTTTTTCAACGGAAACATTGCCTGCGACAGTGGTTATCAGTTGCAGATCAAGCTGGGGGGCGAACAGCGCAGCGGCAATCGCAGCCGCGTCATCAATGCCCGGATCGGTATCAAGTAGGATTGGCAAACGCATATCTGCTCCATAAAAAATGCCAGACAGAGTATCTGGCATCTTCGCATAACCGGAGCGTGAAAAATTTACTCTACTTCACGAACATCCACACGCAGCTCTTTCGGCACTTCGAAAACAATATTTTCTTCGCGCCCCTCAAGCGTGACAGCTTCGCCGCCGCCAAACTCGCGCAGACGCGCAATAACATTCTGCACCAGAATATCCGGCGCGGAAGCGCCAGCGGTGACGCCGACGCAGGCGGCTTCTTTCACCCATGCCTCCTGGATATCCGCCGCATCGTCGATAAGAAACGCGGTTCTTCCCATCCGTTGGGCCAGTTCCGCCAGCCGGTTAGAGTTAGAAGAGTTTTTCGAGCCGACCACCAGCACCACGTCAGCCTGCTCCGCCAGCGCCCGCACCGCTTCCTGACGATTAGTAGTGGCATAGCAAATATCGTCTTTGCGCGGGCCGACGATTTTCGGAAAGCGTTTACGCAGCGCATCAATCACATCGGACGTATCGTCCACGGAAAGCGTGGTTTGCGTCATGAAGGAGAGCTTGCCTTCATTTTTGACATTCAGCGTCCAGACGTCCTCTGGCGACTCAACCAGGTACATCCCCCCTTCCGGGTTGCTGTACTGGCCCATGGTACCCTCCACTTCCGGGTGCCCGGCGTGGCCGATGAGAATGGATTCTTCACCGCGACGGCTGGCGCGCGCCACTTCCATATGGACTTTCGTCACCAGCGGGCAGGTGGCGTCAAAAACGGTAAGATCGCGGCTTTTCGCCTCGTTACGCACCGCCTGGGAAACCCCGTGAGCGGAGAAGATCAGAATGGCGCCATCCGGCACTTCGCTAATTTGCTCTATGAAGATCGCCCCGCGCTTGCGCAGGCTGTCCACTACATAGCGGTTATGCACGACTTCGTGCCGAACGTAAATTGGCGCGCCGTAAATGGCGAGCGCATTTTCAACAATGCTGATAGCGCGGTCTACCCCGGCGCAAAAACCGCGTGGGTTGGCCAACAGGATCTGCATGTTTATGCCTCCAGCGCCGGATCGATTTCCAGCACTTCAATATCAAAGTGAACGGTATGCCCGGCCAGCGGATGGTTAAAATCAACGGTAATCGAGTCGCCGTTGATTTCGCGAATCACGCCAGGCATTTCGCTGCCATCCATTGCGGTAAAAAGCATAATCGCCCCGACTTCCGGTTCGCCCGCCGCCATAAACTCACGGCGCGAGAAATACTGGATCAAGTCCGGACTGGGGACGCCAAACGCGGCGTCAGGCTCCAGCGAAAACGCTTTCTTTTCCCCTTCTTTCAACCCCAGAAGCTGCTGCTCCAGACCTTCGGAAAGCGAGGTATCGCCAAGACGGAACAGGGCTGGCTTGCCGTTATTGCGGGTAGATTCCGCCGTTGAGCCATCATCCAGTTTCAGGGTGAAGTGAACGAGGATCGCGCTGTTGCTCTGTACGGATTTAGACATGCAAATTGCTCACGTGTTTTGCCCGGAGGCACAAAGAACGATAAAACCGTAGGCCGGATAAGGCGTTTTCACCGCCATCCGGCACCACGTTTGCCTGATGGCGCGGCGCTTATCAGGCCTACAAAACCGGATAAACGCCACCCGGTATTTACGCTTATGCCTGTTCTTTCGCTGTCGGCTTCGGCAAAAAGCCTTCCAGTACTATCAGCGCCGCGCCGATACAGATCGCGCTATCGGCAAGGTTGAACGTCGCGAAATGCCAGTTGCCGACGTAAAAATCGATCATATCGACAACAAAGCCGTGCCACAGGCGGTCGAACAGGTTACCCAGCGCGCCGCCGATGATTAACGCATAAGCGATGTTATTCAGCTTCTGCGTCGCTTTCGAGCGATACATCATCACTAAAAGAATTACGCAGATCCCTATCGCAATCCCGGCAAAGAACCAGCGCTGCCAGCCGCCGCTATCCGCCAGGAAGCTAAAAGCCGCGCCGTAGTTACGCGCATAATGCAGATTAAGCGACGGGAACAGCCCTACCGTATCCCCCAGAGCGAAATTCTGGAGGATCAGGTATTTGCTGCCCAAATCGATAATCAGCACGACTACTACCAGCCATAGCCAGCGTAGTCCTGTTGAACAGAGTGGTTTACTCATCAGGCAAATTTACGTTGTTCGCCATTACCGGCGATGTTGCTGACACAGCGTCCGCAGATATCTGCATGTTCCGCCACCTTGCCGACATCAGTAGTGTAGTGCCAGCAGCGCGGACACTTATCACCCTCGGCACGCGTTACCACTGCCTGAACTGTCGTATTACCAGCATTGTACTGAATATTTTCATCATCAATACCCCCCGCTTGCTCAGAAATCACGAACTGGGAAGTAATGAAGATAAATCTGACCTCTTCACCCAACAGTTTCAGCTTCTTGATCGTACCGTTAGCATCGTCAGCATATTTCAGCGTCACTTTTGCTTCCAGGTTCGATTTGATGCCATTGGCTTTCTGATTTTCCAGCTCTTTGTTGACCTGGTCCTTGATATAGCGGACATCGTCCCAGAATGCGTCATTAAATTCTTCATTCTCTTCCAGGCCAAACAACCCGTCGTACCATTCGCCGGTGAAGACATATTTTTCACGCTCGCCCGGTAGGTAGCCCCAGATTTCATCAGCCGTGAAGGACATGATCGGCGCCATCCAGCGAACCAGCGCCTCTGCGATATGATACAGCGCAGTCTGGCAGCTACGACGCGCGACGCTATCGGCCTTCGCGGTGTACTGGCGGTCTTTGATGATGTCGAGGTAGAACGAGCCCATTTCAACGGAGCAGAAGCGCATCAGGCGCTGTACCACTTCATGGAAGTCGTAAGCTTCGTATGCCTTCAGAATCTCTTGCTGCGCCGTTTTCGCGCAGCCCACCGCCCACCTGTCCAGCACCACCATCTCTTCCGGTTTGACCATATCGGTGGCCGGATTGAAGCCATTGAGGTTCGCCAGCAGGAAGCGCGCGGTATTACGGATACGACGATAGCTGTCGGCAGCACGTTTGAGGATCTCGTCAGAGACCGCCATTTCGCCGGTATAGTCAGTAGACGCCACCCACAGACGCAGGATATCCGCGCCCAGTTTATTCATCACATCCTGCGGCGACACGGTGTTACCGATGGACTTGGACATCTTGCGCCCCTGACCATCGACGGTGAAGCCGTGAGTCAGTACCTGGCGGTATGGCGCTTTGCCTTTCATCGCCACGCTAATCATCAGGGAGGACATAAACCAGCCGCGATGCTGGTCAGACCCTTCCAGATACATATCGGCAGCGTGACCGGCGAATTCCGGACGTGCGTCAACCACGGAGTAACTGGTGGAACCGGAATCAAACCAAACGTCCAACGTATCCGGAACTTTCTCGTATTGATCAGCATCTTCGCCGAGGATCTCTTTCGGGTCGAGATCCCACCACGCCTGGATACCGTCAACTTCGACGCGTTTCGCCACCTCTTCCATCGCCGCCAGAGTGCGCTCAATCGGCAGCAGCTCCTGCGTTTCTTTATGCACGAACAGCGACATCGGTACGCCCCAGGTACGCTGACGTGAGATACACCAGTCAGGACGGTTAGCGACCATTGATTCAATACGCGCCTGACCCCAGTCCGGGATCCACTGAACGCCTTTGATCTCTTTCAGGGACTGTTGACGAAGCCCTTCTTTATCCATGCTGACGAACCACTGCGGGGTCGCGCGGAAAATGATCGGCGTTTTGTGACGCCAACAGCACGGATAGCTGTGCTGCATTTTTTCGACATGCAGTAGCGCGCCTTTTTCTTTCAGCAGTTCAATAACGATATCGTTCGCCTTGAAGACGTTAACACCGTCAAGCGTTGGATATGTGCCTGGCAGGTAAGCGCCGTCCGGCCCAACCGGGTTAGCCGTTTCCAGGCCATACTTTTGGCCGATCACGTAGTCATCCGGGCCGTGGCCAGGGGCGGTATGTACCGCGCCGGTACCGGCGTCCAGGGTGACGTGATCGCCGAGGATCACCGGCACGTCAAAGCCCATAAACGGATGGGTAAAGCGCAGCAGTTCCAGCTCCGCGCCTTTAACGGTGCCGAGAATGGTGTATTCAGCCGCGCCAATACGCTGCATGACGCTTTCAACCAGATCTTTCGCCAGAATCACCGCCTGGCCGTCAATCTGCACCAGCGCATAATCAAAGTCCGGCGCCAGGGAGATGGCGCGGTTAGCCGGCAGAGTCCACGGCGTGGTGGTCCAGATAACCAGCGACACAGGGCCGCTCACGCCCGGCAAACCAAACTTCGCTTTCACCGCATCCTGATCGACGGCGCGGAACGCCACGTCGATAGACGGTGACGTTTTGTCGTAATATTCAACTTCCGCTTCCGCCAGCGCGGAACGGCAGTCAACGCACCAGTGCACCGGCTTAGCGCCTTTGTGCAGATGACCGTTTTTGATAATTCTGCCCAGCGCGCGGATGATGTTGGCTTCGGTTTTGAAGTCCATGGTCAGGTACGGATGCGACCAGTCGCCCAACACGCCCAGACGAATGAAGTCTTTACGCTGGCCGTCAACCTGCGTAGCGGCATATTCGCGGCACTTGGCGCGGAATTCAGCGGCAGTGAATTTCTCGCCCGGCTTACCGAACTCCTGCTCGACTTTCAGCTCGATAGGCAAACCGTGACAGTCCCAGCCCGGCACATAAGGCGAGTCAAATCCCGACAGTCCTTTGGACTTCACGATAATGTCTTTCAGAATCTTGTTAACTGAGTGACCAATATGAATGCTGCCATTCGCATATGGAGGGCCATCATGCAGAATGAAGGTTTTTTTGCCTTTTTTGGCCGCACGAATGATGCCGTACAGATCATCATCGGTCCAACGCGCCAGCATTCCCGGTTCACGCTTGGCGAGGTCGCCGCGCATCGGGAACCCTGTTTCCGGCAAATTCAGGGTCGATTTATAGTCACTCATCAGATTCTCGGTTCCGTATTTCGGTTTGATAAACACCGTCAGGGTTACACCTGCCCGGCTAGCCCAAAAAACTTGCGGGCCGTTAACTCATCGCGTGCGATTTGCGCTTTTAGCTCATCAAGCGACGCAAATCGCTGCTCATTACGTATCTTTTTACGCAGTATTACATCTATATGGCGACCGTAGAGGTCCATTACAACGTCCAGCAGATGCACTTCCAGTTGTTGACGCACGCCAGCCACCGTTGGACGAGTGCCAATGTTCGCTACGCCGGGTAACGGCTTATCGCCAAGCCCGGTGACTTCCACCGCATAGACCCCTTTTACCGGGGAGACCTGACGGCGCAGCGGTAAGTTCGCCGTCGGGAAGCCAATGGTACGTCCCAGCTCGTCGCCATGAACGACACGCCCGGAAATAGTAAAGGGATGTCCCAGCAGGCTTTCGGCAAGCGCCAGGTTATCTTCCGCCAGCGCCTGTCTCACTGCGGTACTACTGATACGCACGCCGCCTTCACAAAAGGTTTGGGTGCTGGAAACCGCAAAACCATACTCCGCCCCCGCCTTCTGTAATAACAAGAAATCGCCCGCGCGGCTAGCACCAAAGCGGAAATCATCGCCGACGGCAAGAAATTGCACGCCAAGTCGCTCCACCAGCAGTTCGCTGATAAACGTTTGCGCCGTCAAAGCGGCAAAGCGGCGATCGAATTTCACGCACAGCACATAGTCCACGCCGCACTGCGCAAGGTAATGCAGTTTTTCACGCAGGCGCGTCAGGCGAGCGGGCGCTTTATCCGTCGCGAACAGCTCCAGCGGCTGCGGTTCGAAAATCATGACCACCACCGGCAGACCGCGTCTGCGTCCTTCTTCCTGCAAACCCTGCAGTAGAGCGCGATGCCCCCGATGTACGCCGTCGAAATTACCAATGGTCAGCACACACCCATGCGGGGCCTGACTGAGATTATGTATGCCGCGTATCAGCTTCATGTCTGACTCAAAACAGTGAAAATCGCAAGAGTATACCTTGTACAGCGGTCAAGGTTAACCGACGATTGCCCTGAGGAAACATAAAGAAGATGCTTTTCATCGCCATGCGGCAAACTCCGCCCCAAAACCCGCCGCTTAATGCAATTTTTCTCATGGAAAGGCTGTATTCACAGCACGCAAGCTGGTAGAATCCTGCGCCATCACTACGCAACGAGTGCTGCAATTTAAACGGCGCTTATTTGCACAAATCCATTGACAAAAGAAGGCTAAAAGGGCATATTCCTCGGCCTTTGAATTGTCCATATAGAACACATTTGGGAGTTGGACCTTGGCTAATATCAAATCAGCTAAGAAGCGCGCCGTTCAGTCTGAAAAGGCTCGTAAGCACAACGCAAGCCGTCGCTCTATGATGCGTACTTTCATCAAGAAAGTATACGCAGCTATCGAAGCTGGCGACAAAGCTGCTGCACTGAAAGCATTTAACGAAATGCAACCGATCGTGGACCGTCAGGCTGCTAAAGGTCTGATCCACAAAAACAAAGCTGCACGTCATAAAGCTAACCTGACTGCACAGATCAACAAACTGGCTTAATCGCCTGCTTGTTATCAGCTTTGTAAAAAAACCCGCGTAAAGCGGGTTTTTTTATGCCTGCTATCTGCCGTTTTGCTCGTCAACCGCTGGCGCTTACCTCACTCGTTCACGCTCTTCCTGACCAGCCTATTTTTTCAGCTACCCCTCCCTTAGTCACGTAATACTTGAAAGTTATTTTCTTTCACTGTTTTCCTTTTTTTATTTCATTATTAAAAAAACTGTGACCACCTTAGCAAATAGAAACATCACTCATTCAAAAACTAATAAACGCAATCCTGATGTAAGATTTGATAATTGATTGATGCCGTCGGGTTAACTACTTTTCATGTACACCTTACTCACTCATTTTAATCTGAGGTTAAATTTAGAAACGACATAAAAATAATATTTAAAACTTGCTTAGAAAGTAGAGGTTGTTTTTCTGGGCGTATCGTACCAATATCGGAGTTATCATTATGAGTTCTGTCATTGAGGATACCCAGCCTTCCGGGTCAGCATCATTGTCTTTACTACAGCGTATTAGCTACGGCTCTTTGGATGTGGCGGGTAATCTGCTGTACTGCTTCGGTTCAACGTACATTTTATATTTCTACACAGACGTTGCGGGTATTAGCCTTGCCGTAGCAGGCGTTATCCTGCTGTTGGCGCGTATTGTCGATGGCATAGACGCCCCCATCTGGGGGATCATCATCGATAAAACGCGTTCACGCTACGGTAAATGTCGCCCCTGGTTTTTATGGTTACCGCTGCCTTTTGCGGTATTCAGCGCTCTGTCATTTTGGTCTCCTGATATCAGTATGACAGGAAAAGCCATCTATGCAGCAATATCTTATATGATTGCCAGTATTCTATTTACCGGACTTAATACACCACTCAGTGCAATATTACCCCTGATGACCTTATCTCCCAAGGAAAGACTGGTTTTAAATTCCTGGCGAATGACCGGTGGGCAAATTGGGGTTTTATTAATGAACGCGACCGCCTTGCCGTTAGTCGCTTTTTTAGGTAACGGTGATGATCACGCTGGTTTTATTTATACGGCAATTACGTTTGCCATTATATCTTGCGCGCTAACGCTCTTTGCGTTTAAAAACATTCGTGAAATGGATGCGGATAAAATACAGCATGAACCTAAGTTGCCGATGAAAAAAAGTTTCGCGGCGATGAAAGGTAACTGGCCGTGGATCCTGATGGTGTTGGCTAATCTGATCTTCTGGATTGCCCTACAGCAGCGCTCCACGACCATTGTCTATTATCTGACCTACAATCTCGACCGTAAGGATCTGGTACCGCTGATTAACAGCCTGGCGACAATTCAGATCCTGTTTATCATCGCTATCCCCTTCTTTAGCAAATACCTGGCTAAAACCTGGATATGGGTAGGCGGTTTGCTGGTCGCCACGTTTGGCGGCGTCATGATGTGGCTGGCAGCGGACAACATTACTTTTCTCATCGCCGCCTGGATACTCGGCAATATCGGCAGCGGTATCGCCTGCTCAATGCCATTTGCCATGCTGGGCTTCGCCGTCGATTTCGGTGCCTGGAAGACCGGTATTAAGGCTACCGGCATTCTTATCGCCTTCGGCAGCACCTTCTGCATCAAGATGGGTAGTGGCCTCGGCACCGCTTTCGCCGCCTGGATCATGAACAGTTTTGGCTATGTTCCCAACCATGCCCAGAGTGCTGCGGGTCTGGAGGGAATTACCTGGGCCTTTATCTGGGCACCCGCCCTACTCTTCGCGCTCGCAGCGATCCCACTACTTTTCTTTCGCAAATACGAAGCGATGGAAGAGAAGATTCGCCACGATCTGGAAACCACTAACTAAAACCATCTTTACCTTCACCCTCGAATATGGGAGGCACCACTATGCCATTTATGCAACAAGACCCGCGTCGTCTGGTCTGGCAGCAAAACGATCGCTATTTATGGATTGAACCCTGGGGCGAGAACAGCCTGCGCGTACGCAGTGGCCGTCATCTGCCGGTAATGAGAAATGAAGACTGGGCATTGACGGAGCCCGCCGCAGAAAGCCAGTGCCACATTGATTATGAGCACCACCAGGCCACGCTGACTAACGGCAAAATTATCGCTATCGTCAATCAAAAAGGACAGGTTACCTTTTACCGCCATCCACACAAACCTCTGTTGCAGGAGTTCTGGCGCTTGCGGGGCGAAATTGGCGAGGATGAATCTTCTCACGGCCAGTACGTCAGCGCACTCAACCTTGAGGGACGCGAGTTCCGCCCTATTCAGGGTGGGAAATATTCACTGAAAGCCCGCTTCGAAGCCACCGAAGGGGAAAAAATTTATGGTATGGGGCAGTATCAACAGGCCAACCTGGATCTCAAAGGATGCGTGCTTGAGCTGGCGCAACGTAACTCCCAGGCCTCAGTACCGTTTATGCTCTCCAGTCTGGGCTACGGATTTTTATGGAACAACCCGGCAGTCGGGCGCGTAACCTTTGCCCACAACGTTACCGAATGGGAAGCACAAGTCAGCGAGCAACTGGACTACTGGATCACGGCTGGCGATACCCCGGCAGAAATTAGCCGGGCTTACGCGCTGGCTACCGGCACACCGCCGATGATGCCGGACTACGCCATGGGCTTCTGGCAGTGCAAACTCCGTTATCGTACTCAGGAAGAGCTGCTGGAGGTCGCCCGCGAATATAAGCGCCGCAATCTGCCTATCTCGGTGATCGTTATCGACTTCTTTCACTGGCCGAATCAGGGTGACTGGATGTTCGATGCGCGCGACTGGCCCGATCCTGATGCCATGATTGCCGAACTGAAATCGCTGGGAATTGAGCTGATGGTCTCCGTCTGGCCGACGGTGGATAACCGTACCGAAAGCTATCGGGAGATGCGCGAAAACGGCTGGCTGGTGCAAACGGAACGTGGCTTGCCGATCAATATGGATTTCCTCGGCAACACCACTTTCTTTGATGCGACTCATCCGGGCGCGCGCGACTACGTCTGGGGCAAAGCCAAACGCAACTATTACGATAAAGGCGTGAAGTTATTCTGGTTAGATGAAGCCGAACCTGAGTTCAGCGTTTACGACTACGACAACTATCGCTACCACGCCGGGCCGGTACTGGAAGTAGGCAATATCTACCCACGTATGTACGCTAAAACCTTTTTTGACGGCATGAAAGCCGATGGCGAAGACCAGGTTATCAACCTGCTACGCTGCGCCTGGGCCGGCAGTCAGAAGTACGGCGCGCTGGTCTGGTCGGGTGATATTCACTCCTCGTTTAGGTCACTACGCAACCAGTTTGCCGCCGGACTCAATATGGGAATCGCGGGGATACCGTGGTGGACGACGGATATCGGCGGTTTTCATGGCGGTAATATTCACGACCCGAAATTCCATGAATTGCTGATTCGCTGGTTCCAGTGGGGCGTCTTTAGCCCGGTGATGCGTCTGCACGGCAACCGCGATCCGCAAATTTTACCCGCACAACCGTACCGGGATGGTATCGCCCAGTGCCCTACAGGTGCGCCGAACGAGGTCTGGAGCTACGGTGAGGAAGTATGCGACGTATTGACAGGTTGCCTGGCGTTGCGAGAAAAACTCAAGCCCTATATCAAAGCGCTGATGAAGGAAACCCATAAGCACAATACGCCAGTGATGCGCCCCCTGTTCTTTGAATTCCCCGAACAGGAAACAAGTTGGGCAATCACCGACCAGTATTGTTTTGGTCCTGACCTGCTGATCGCCCCCGTCATGCATGAAGGTATGCACGAACGTGATGTCTGGCTACCGGAAGGGGAAACATGGACGGATCTTGCGACCGGTGAAAGCTATTCAGGAGGGCAGACGCTGCAGTACGCTACGCCACTGAACAGAATTCCGGTGTTTATCCGCGAAGGTGGGCAGTACCGTAGCCTACTGAATTTGTAGAATGATTCCGGCTGCGGGTTAGTACCGCAGCCGGAAGTATTACGGTAGGTATGTCTACTGTAGCTTAAACAATGCCGAGTAGTCCGCATTGCAAATACGCTGCACCGCCGGATGCTGGATCATTCTCTCGGCAAAAATCGCATGATATTCTTCCATGACATTCTCCACGCGCCCAATCTCTATTACCGACTCATCGGCATAAAAATCCAGCGAATAAAGGCTCGGCGCCACAAAAATCGCATCGTGCGTCGCGCCAAACGCCTTCATTAAGGCCGCGTCATCAAATTCACCGAGGATCTCAACCTGCAACCCCTGCGAATTAAACCAGTTCAACAATTTACGCCCCAGCATCGAGCGCCGTCCCGGCACCAGCAAACGTCGCTCTTCCAGGCAGGCAGGGAACGCTTTTTCAGGAAGCGGATTCGTACACCAGAAACTGACGCTGCATTCGCCGATTTTGACTGAGAATAGCCCCTCCTGCTGCGTGGAATCTATCGGGCAGTCGGAGATAATCATATCCAGCTTGTGCTGGCTGAGCTGTTCGAGCAACATTTCGTGCGTCGACTCAAAGCAACGCAGATGTATGGGTTCATCCACCACCACCGCCGCATCCAGAACGCTGCTGACCAGACGCTTGGATAAAGCATCGGCGACGCCGACGTCAAACAACAGGTTTGATTCTTTGCGGTAATTGACGATATCCAGCATCTCCTGGCTTAGCGTAAACATTTTATCCGCATAGCGAAAAACCAGCTCGCCCAGTTCGCTGGGCTCAAGACCGCGTCCCTTACGTTTAAATAGCTTCCCCTGTAAACGCTCTTCCAGGGCTTTAATTTGACCAGTAATGGTTTGCGGCGTCAGAAAAAGCGCCTCTGCGGCACCCACGACAGAACCTTCTTTATAGACATGCCAGAAGTAATAAAGATGGTTGTAGTTAATATGAGACATGCTCATTCCTCTCCCTGTTCAATGTCGCAAGGGAGCGATACATCGCTCCCCCTTTCCTTCGTACTGGTTATGCCGGCGCGTTCAAACGCGCGCGCAACCAGCTATACCCCACCACTGCGGAGAGCAATGAACCAATCAAAATGCCCAATTTCGCCCAGTTAATCAGTTCCGGATCGACATTGCCAAATGCCAGGCTGGCGATAAAGATGGACATCGTAAAGCCAATGCCACACAAAATGCCGACCGCCATGATTTGCTGATAAGTGGTCCCCTGCGGCAGATGCGCCAGCTTGAAACGCAGCGCCAGCCAGCAAAACAGGCTAATCCCCAGCGGCTTACCAATCAGCAGACCGGCAATAATTCCCAGCGGCAGCATGGAGGTCAGACCGTCAATCGTGACGCCCTGAAGAGAAACGCCGGCATTCGCAAAAGCGAAGAGCGGCAGGATCAGGTACGCGACCCACGGGTGCAGAACATGCTCCAGACGCTTCGCCGGCGAGCGACCGTGTTTTTCTTTCAGAGGAATAAAGAAACCGACAATGACGCCTGCCAGCGTCGCGTGAACGCCGGACTTCAGTACCGCCGTCCACAGCACTGCCCCGACCAGAATATATACCCCTGTCCGCCTGACGCCGCACAGGTTCAGCAGCGCCAGCACGGCAATCGCGAACGCCGCCACGCCCAGCGAGACGATAGAAAGATCGCTGGTATAAAACAGTGCGATAATAACGATGGCGCCGAGGTCATCGATGATCGCCAGCGCCATCAGGAAAATTTTCAGCGCCAGCGGAACCCGGCTGCCCAACAGCGCCAGCACGCCCAGCGCAAAGGCGATATCCGTCGCGGCAGGAATAGCCCAGCCCTCGCGAGTGACCGGATCGGAGTAGTTAAAGGCCAGATAGAGCAATGCCGGTACAATCATCCCGCCGATGGCGGCAATCACCGGAAAAGCGGCCTGGCGCAGACTGGCTAACGAGCCTTGCATCAGTTCACGCTTAACTTCCAGACCAATCAACAGGAAAAACACGGCCATCAGCGCATCGTTGATCCACAACAGCATGTTTTTGTTGATTTCAAGCGCCCCAACCCGTAGCTGAACCGGCGTCTCCAGAAAATCATGATACCATCCACTGGTCGCGCCCATATTGGCCATCAGCATAGCCAGCGCAGCAGCGATGATGAGAATGATGCCCCCAGAGGCATCGCTGCTAAAAAATCGGTGCAGATGTTTCACTTTTTATTCTCTCAATCAGGTGAATTCTTCGAATCCACTATCTTACCTCGCCTGACTCATCGTTAAAATTAGATTATATATGATGAATAGCTCGTTTTTTACGAAATAAAGTCCGACTTACGCCGGACCTTTTTAGTGCAGTCAGTCATTGATGATAGACCGCTACGCGTACAGATCCATTTTATACACCCGGAAACTGGTAATATCGTAGCGATAGCCTTCCCCGTTCGTTTCCGCGTTTTTGTAGTAACCTGACGTCATGGTCGCTTCAAAAAGCACGGTTTTCTCCGTAGGCGCAATCTCCTGTAAAATTAGCAGCCCCATCGCCTCGCTGCCCGCCTGCGGATCGATAATATCGCTCTCGCCAGGCTGGCAAGAGATGGCGCGGCCATTTTCATCAAACGTGCAGTCGGCAAAATGCACCACAATATTGCCATTCTGCTGGATCGCTTTCGCGCTAACGCAGCTACTGTAGCCACGCGCGCCCAGCTCCTTGCCGTATTCAAATGGCCGCATAACGGTCATCTCATTCATATTCACCAAAAAATGGACAATGCGGCTGTAGTTATCCGGCGGTAACAGGCTTTTGCTGTCATCACGCGAACGGTAGTTACCGTTATCAAATACCATAAACTCCACTATACCCGGCGTATTATTGGCGATTTCAACGACGTTATGCTGGCCCCACGTCCAAAAGTCACGGTCGGCCGCGTCGATATCCTCCTGTTTGCTAAAGTCGTAAAGCGCCACACCTTCACTGTCGACCGGGGTTAAAAGATAAGGCTGATAAGCGTCGTCCCAGTCTTCATGCGTTGACAAAATAAAGCGTAACGCTTGCGTTTGCAGATCGACGCCAAACACCGCGCTCTGATGACGCCCGGACGCAATTAATAACTGATTCGTCTCATTCACGTAGCTCTGGTTTATATGCAGCCAGTCTTTAACCGTCGGGTCTTCTCCCGGTGCCGTACCTGAAGGACGGGAAACCCGCGTCGTATCCAGTACCTTCGCCATATCGTAGTAAGCGGTCTCCAGCCCGGTAGTCAGATCGACAACCGACACGCCGTCTTCATTGGTTTTCAAATCGTCGGGCCGACCCGAGGTATATTCAGAGGGCGCAACAATGGTATTGCTGTCCCACGGCCAGATAGAATGGTGAAATTGATTATCGAGATTATAGAATGTGTGAAGACGCCCCATCATGTCGAACTCATACATATCCAGATAGGTATTTTTCGCTTCTGAAGTGGTGAGGAAATGGCCATTATCAATTCGAACAAAATTATAAGATGGATAATCCTGAGTGACGTACCAGCGCACCAGACCATTCTGATCTAATGCATAATTATAGCGATCGAAATGCGTAATAAAATAAAACCCTGGCGCCATCTTGTCCGCATCGGTAGCAGGTTGCGTCACGTTGATAATCGGAAAACCTAATACGACCTCCGCGGAATCTACCGGCGGTAACGGCTGTGTGGTGAGCGTATAGACGGCAATTGGCGTATCTGCCTGAGAAAAGACAATATGGTTTTCAGTCTCCGCTACCAGCCCCAGAACCGGCAACAGATTTGCGCCTGGCGTAAGGGTGTAAAGATGTTCTATCGGCATCGCCGTTTTTGCCGCATCCTGGACCGTGACCATGATCTCAGCCGGTTCCAGACTCCAGACCCCGGCATAAGCGCTTAAAGGCGCCGTGCCGTAAGGGTCTAACAACATCAGCGCATTTTCTACCGTATTCTCTTGCGTGACCTGCGCAAGGCTATTTTCATAAATAGCAGTATGGTTAAGCACCATTTCATTATTGATATCGATACCCTGATTAATTGCCGGACGCGGCGCAGGAAGGACAACAGACGTTGCAGTCAACGTATTCATGATAAATCTCCAGTGTATTAATCTCATCGCCCCTCATGGGGATCACGAAAATTAATACTCTGGATTTTTAAGCCGTCCGAATAAAATACCGCAACAACACCTCATCACACCTTTTATTTTAGCAACTCAGTTACGTGAAGCGTTATATTCAAATTTTAGGTAATCCAGTACGGCAACAACATTGCCAGGAGACATCCGGTTAAGATGCGGCAGGAAGGGATGGTTGTGAACATAGCGAATAAACGCCGTCGCGCTATTTAACGTCGCATGGCGTAACAAACTCACCTTTTTATTTCCTGTGAGATTGCATACTGCCATCGCATAATCCCGTGTGGAAAATGTACGCCAGACGTTGTTGCGAATTCCTCCGCTCAAAAACAACCGCGGAGGAAGATCGCGTTTGGGCGGCGTAACGCCTCTTTCACGCACAAACGAAATATGGCAGCGACCCTGACGAAGATAGCTAAAATTCGCCATCATACAGCCGCCCAGAATGAAGCATTCGTGATCGAGATAATGCTGGACATTCAGGGAGCGCTCATCCGTCAACGCCTGAACCAACTCAAAATGGCGATAAGCAGGTAATACGGGTTTTACTAACATCCCCGGATCGTTTTTATATAAAATGGCGGGGCCGTAATCCACATCAAATAATACATTACGGCGCATGGTCATCGCCTCTTTTCGCTGCACCAGATGCGCCAGCGTGCCGGACGGGAGTCGTTCTTCGTAATCAGAATGATATTGATAATCCGCTTCCACCGGTTGGGCGGAGTAATTCGTTGAGATCGCGACGACCTTACCGCTCTCTTCTTCCGCCGTCACCAACACGTATAAGCTGCTGTCGCCGCCGTTAAATTTCACGCGAAACGCCCGCGTGCTCATAGCGATGTCAAACGCGGGAAACTCAAAATCGCGTTCCGCTTGATTAGCGCTACGGGACAGTTTTTGTAATTCGCGGCTAAAACCCGTGCTGTCTATCGCCAGCGCCGCGCGTATTTCAACTAGCGACGCTCCTTCGCCAATCAACGTGGCAAGGTTCTCTTGTCTGGCGTCGCTTCTGATAGCGGTATAGGAGATGAACGTTTTATTACACTGGCGGCAATACATACGCCGTTCACCTTTAGTGGAAAAACCATATTTTTTCAGCGACGTCCCGCCACAATGCGGACAGGACTTCACCAGACCTTTCCAGGATTGATTCGCCGCCTGGCGAAAAAGATTAAGCGATCTGGCTGATATAATGGGGAACAAAAAGCCGCACGCTCGACAGAGAACATTTTTCCCTTGCGGTAGATAGTCTGGACTCTCCAGAATCCCCAGATTTTTACAGCCGGGCGTTTTGCAAGCATCGACATTAATGTGAGAAAACATATTCACTCCCTGCGAATACTACCTTCAAACAAATATTGACTTTATTTCTGCAGGTGAGATGCCTTTTTCATACAGGGTTCGCATGGCACTCATCGCCGTCGCGGTATGCGAGAAAAAAGCCTGATAACCTGCACACAGATAGTTATGATTGGTTGCGCCTGACGCGGAGGGTAAAAAACGATGTTTCGGACAGCCGCCATAGCAGGCGAACTTCCATTGACAGCGATGGCACTCCTGCGCCATTGAACGCTGTTTATCGCTGCCGAACTGGCGATTTTGTTCGCCCTGATTCATTTGACGCAGCGTCTTCTGGTGGATATTCCCCAGTTTAAATTGCGGATAGACGAAGTGATCGCAGTTATAAACATCACCGTTCATTTCCATCGCAAACGCGCTGCCGCAGGTAGGAGCAAAAACGCAAACCTGCGGCGGCAGGCCGCACCAGGCCGCCAGCGTCTGTTCAAATAGCTGGATGCCGATATCGCCGATATCCTCACGGATCCAGATATCAAATACCGCATTCAGAAACTGACCAAATTGCAGGCTATCGACCGACCATGGCGTCATCGCGATGTGTTTATCCTGCGGCTGCGCCAGTCCATTTTCCCCGCAGCGTTCAACTAAAGGGATAAATTGCATATAGCGACTACCAATGCTTTTCAGGTAGCGATAGACCTGAACAGGATGATGCATATTGGTACGGTTAACTACCGTGAGGGTATTAAATTCTACGTCGTGTTGCGCCAGACAACGCACCGCATTTTCTACTTTTTCATGCGTCGGCTTTCCGGAGCGCGTCACTCGCCATTCATCGTGTAACGCGGCATCGCCATCAATAGAGACGCCAACCAGAAAATCATGCTCCCGGAAAAAGGTCGCCCAGTCGTCGTTGATCAGGATGCCGTTGGTCTGGAAGGTATTGACGATGGTTTTGCCGCCACAATAGCGCTGCTGAAATTCAACGGCTTTACGATAAAACGGGATGCCCATTAATGTGGGTTCCCCGCCCTGCCACGCAAAAATGACCTCATCAATATCCTGTGCGGCAATCTGCTGCCTGATGAAGAGTTCGAGGGTCTCTTCCGACATTTTGTAATGGTTTTTTCGATCCGGATAGAGCTTTTCTTTCTCCAGATAAAAACAGTACTTACAGTCAAGGTTACACACCGATCCGGTTGGTTTAACCATGACCTGACAACTTTTCCCAAACATCATTACCTTCCCTGAAATAAAAGAACCTGATCCGGCACAGAGTGACCGGATCAGGTGGGCATCGCCCTAAGTGGCATACTTAATTTTTTATAATTATTCCATTAGCCCCAGGTGACAGGCGTCGGCTTATCGCCACGGGCTTTCATCAGCGAATCGTTATCAATATCCTTTTTATACTTCAGGAACTTACCGTAAAGCTGTTTCTCAATCTGCGGCTGTTTACCAATTTGATTGAGCGTCTCGAAACGATCGGTTTTCAGGTTATAGAGATATTTAGGTTTATTCTGGCGATCGATGATCATCTTCCAGTCGCCGTCGCGGATCGCCCACTCATCCGTCGGATCGTCCTGGAACGGCATATCGATACCGAAGATCAGCGGTTTCTGGCGTTTTAAAGTCTTGTCCTTCAGGAGCGGAACTAAAGACTGACCATCGTAGGTACGATCGGTCGGGAGTTTAAAGTCCATCATGTTGGCCAGCGTCGGCAACCAGTCAAGACCATATACCGGCGTGTCCGTTACCATCCCCTGTGGAATGTGCTTGCCGTATTTGATAATTGCCGGTACACGAATGCCGCCTTCCCACAGATTGTCTTTACGTCCGCGCAGACCGTCGGTTTCCCCGGCCAGGTTCAGCTCGTACACTTTACGCGCTTCACGTGTGACAGGGCCGTTGTCGCTGGTAAAGATGACGATGGTGTTATCTTCTTCGCCCATCGCCTTAATTTTATCCAGCACTTTACCGACCTGCTCATCCATGTAGCTGATATTGGCGTAATATTCGCCGGTGCCGCGCCACGGTTTGTCTGCCCAGTCGCCGTAGAACAGATCCGGATGCTGCTTCTGGTAGTCGGTCATGTACTGCGAATACATATCAAGGTATTTTTTCGGCGACGCCAGCGGGCTATGGACTTCGGTAAAGGCGACATATAAGAAGAACGGATTATCGTCTTTTTTATTATCCAGCCAGTTCACCACTTCAGAGCTCACAAACTCGCCGCTCATCTTATCTGCGCGGCCAATATGTTGGCCATTACGAATCCACCCCGTAGGATGCACCACGCCATAGCGCGGGCGCTCCTTGGCGTTGTCCAGCGTAGCATCGGTGACAAATCCCGCCGGATTAACCAACGTATAGTCAAAGCCCATGTCTTTCGCCTGCGGCTGATCGGTGCGATCGCCGCCCGCATTCAGGTGTAATTTCCCCATCATCGCCGTATCGTAGCCCTGCTGTTTTAGCAGATTGGCGATAGTCAGTTCATTACGCCCCAGCGCAACATCTTTGCCTTCCGGTATCCAGGAACGGATTCCGGTACGGAACGGCATACGACCGGTTAACAGGCCCGCGCGGGAAGGAGAACACAGAGGCGCTGGCGCATAATAGTCGGTAAATTTCACCCCCTCCTGCGCCAGTTTGTCTATGTTAGGTGTTTTAACGATGCGGTGCCCGTAGGTGGCGAGATCGCCATACCCTAAATCATCCGCCAGAATAATGACTAAGTTAGGGCGCTTTGCGCTTGCCGCTTGTGCGGTTGATAATACGCTTCCAGCGCATAGCGCCAACCCTATCATACTGGCAACGACTGTTCTTTTCATTTCAACTCCTTTGAGTTATCGCACGGTCTGATTACGATATATTTGCCGATAGACCCGGCTGTGGAATACAGCCTAAATTAATTGCACTATATATATTCGATTTATCTTATATTTCTTCCATCAACATCGTTTTATCGCAGATAATTATTCACATGTATTATAATATTAATACCATAAATATACTTCGTGCTAAAGAAAACACGCCTGAAGCAGTCTATAAAAAAAGGAATCACGAACGAGTGACGCAGATCTCAAATATGGTCCATGTGTCAGAACCGCTATTATGATGTCAATATATGTTGCTACTTCAACGGTAACACCCTCATTTACTGGCAGTAAGTTGTCTTTGTGAGAAATTATCCCCATTCGAAGTTTCATTAATTTCATGCTATCCGGTGTGACTTTTACAACAGAGACATAAACTATAAATCAAATAGTTATCACACAACAAACAACATTATCTGACACGAATATTTGACGATTATATATCGCTGATATTTTTGAGACATCTATCACCTACGTATAAAAAGACACTCCTTAGAATTCGCTTCTTTACACAACATTTCACTGTGTTTTTACCTCATGGAGTTGAGCATGAAAAATAAGAAATATATTAATAGTCTACTCGCCGCATGTGTTCTTTTCTCTTGCTTTAATGGCCAGGCAGCGGAATTGAAACGCGTATACGGTAAACTTAGCTTCGGATATGGCGACTGGAATAAAGGCTTTGTCAATGTCGATCGCGGCGAAGTGTGGAAAGCGGTAGCCGATTTCGGCGCCGTGTTTGACAGGGGCGAATTTGCATCATTTTATGAAATGAACGTGCTCAACCATCCTGTAGAAGGCCGTAACCATGTTACCCAATTTCTGGGACATTATAGGGTGGTAGAAGGCTCTAACTTTACCGCAATGATGAAACTCTATATGTCGATGGAGAATAAATTCGGTGATGAATTAAACATGATGTACGGGGTAGGTTATCTGGGTTTAACCAGCCCATCAGGCTTTATTAAGCCCTATTTCGCTGTTCATAACTTATCGAACGATTATACCTCTAAAAAGTATGGACAGGCGACAGGCTTTAACGGTTATGTTCTCGGTTGGGTCGCGGCTTATAACTTCGATATGTTTAATGAAAAGTTCGTCATTTCAAACTGGAACGAAGTTGAAATGGATCGTAATGATGCCTACGCCGAACAACAGGGTGGGACGACCGGCCTGAACGGCGCGGTAACGTTTACATGGAAATTTATGCCGCGATGGACCGCCTCCGTCTCTTACCGTTACTTCAATAATAAATTGGGGTATGACGGCTACGGCGACCGTATGAATTACCTGATCGGCTTCGAGTTTTAATAATTAATAAACTTGATGAATATTACTTAATTTCCCCGGTTTGTAGTTGTGAATGACACGACTACAGACATCGTTTTTCTTTAATGTAGCGTAAATGGATGGTTTATATGAACAAAAAGTTTTCGATATCCCTATTGTCGCTGTGCATTGGTTTGACTTCAGCCATTTCCTTTTCAGCCGATGCGCGTGATATCACAATTTATTATACAAACGATTTACATGCCCATGTAACCCCAGAAATTATCCCCTATGTATCCAAGACACGTCCGGTAGGGGGCTTTGCACCCATCTCGAAAATTGTCAAAGATGCAAAAGCGAAAGAGAAAGATGTCTTTTTCTTTGATGCTGGCGACTATTTCACCGGACCTTTTATCAGTACGCTGACCAAAGGTGAGGCTATTATTGATATTTTAAATACCATGCCTTACGACGCCGTCTCTGTCGGTAACCATGAATTTGACCATGGCCATGAGAATCTGGTTAAACAACTCAGCAAATTGCAATTCCCGGTATTGTTGGATAATGTTTTTTACAGCGGCACAGATACGCCATTAATTAAAGAACCGTATACTATCGTGGAAAAAGATGGATTCAAGATCGGCGTCATCGGTATGCACGGCGTTTCCGCATTCTATGAAGCGATTGCCGCAGGCGTGCGTGAAGGCGTTGACTGCCGCGATCCGATTCCTTATGTGAAAAAACAGCTGGAAGAGTTAAAAGGGAAAGTTGACCTGACCGTGCTGCTCGCCCACGAAGGCGTGCCGGGTATGCAATCCAGCGCGGGCGAGGCTGATGTCGCACGCGCGCTGAAAACCGACGTTGATATGGCGAAATCGCTGGAAGGCTATGGACTTAACGTCCTGATTACCGGCCATGCGCATAAAGGTACGCCAGAACCGATTAAAGTGGGCGATACCCTTGTCGTTTCCACGGATGCGTACACCATCGAATTAGGTAAACTGGTGCTTGACTGGAACCCGGAAACCAAAAAAGTGGACAGCTACAATGGTAAGTTGATCACCATGTATGCGGATACTTATAAGCCAGATCCGGTCACGCAGGCCAAAATTGATGAATGGGATAATAAGGTTAAGAAAATTACCGATGAGGTGGTCGCGCACTCTCCGGAAGTGCTGACCCGTTCTTACGGTGAATCCGCGCCAACCGGCAACTTAATCACCGATGCCCTGATGGCTACCGTTCCTGGCGCCGACGCATCCTTCTATAATGCTGGCGGCATCCGTACCGAATTGCCTAAAGGTAATATCACCTATGGTGATGTGCTGAGTATGTATCCGTTCACCAACGATGTCATGAGCATGGAAATCAGCGGTAAGGACCTGAAATCCATCATGTCACACGCTGCCGATCTGAAAAACGGTATGCTGCACGTATCGAAAACCGTCCAGTTTAAATATGACAGCACCAAACCGCTGGGCCAGCGTATTGTTGAATTTGATATCAAAGGCAAACCGGTAGAAGACAATAAACTCTATACCGTCGCGCTGGATTCCTTTATCGGTAAAGGTGGTGGCGGATTTACCTTCACTAAAGGTAAAAATATCAAATATATAGGGATACAAACCGCACCGGCGTTGGTTAACTATATGAAGCAGGTTAACAATATTCAACCTGACCACACCATGCGCGTGGATGATATTAGCAAATAAGCCATAATGTTATGCGGTCGATAACCGGCCGCATAACATACTTAGTTATGCAAACAGCGGCATTTTGTATACCCGAAATGCAGAAATATCATAACGATAATTCGTGCCATTCGTCTCTTCGTTCTTGAAATAGCCCGACGTCACCATCGCTTCGAATAAGACCTCTTTCGTCTCTTTATTGATTTCTTGTAATACCAGTCGGCCTAACGCCTGTTGCCCTTCATCCGGATCGACAAGATCGCTGGAGCCTGGTTGCGCGGTAATGGTATGTTCAAACTCATCAACCGTCGTCGCGCCGAAGTGAATAACCAGGTGACCATTAGTCAATAAATGCTTAGCGCTCACAAAACTGCTATAGCCCCGGTTCCCGACTTCCGTTTTTCCATACTCATACGGACGCGTTACGGTCATCGTGTTTAGGTTTATTTTAAACTGAACCACCCGGCTGAAGTTATCGAGCGGTAACAGGCTGTTCGCATCTTCGCGTGAACGATAGTTACCATTATCAAAGACCATAAACTCCAGAATACCTGGCTCATCATTTGGAATTTCAACAATGTTATGCTGCCCCCAGGTCCAGAAATTCTTATCTGCCGCATCAATCCCTCCCGGCGAGGTAAGATCATACAGCGGGATACCATCATCATCGACAGGGGTTAATAAGTATTGCCTGAATTCGTCAGACCAATTCTCATGGTTCGCCATAATAAAGCGCAGTTCGCCGGAATCCACATTTACGCCAAAAATCGCGCTCTGATGTCGACCGGAACAGATCAGCAAATTGTTGGGTTCATTAATATAACTTTGGTTGATGTGCAGCCAGTCATCCATTGATACGTCCTGACCTGGCGCGCTTCCGGAAGGACGCGGCGATCTGGAATAATCCATCACATACAGCATATCGTAATAGGCGACTTCAAGCCCGGTAGATAAGTTAATAATAGAAACGCCATCTTTCCCGGTTGAGTAACCATCTGGCCGTCCATTGCTATATTCTGAAGGCGCAATCACCAGATTATTCTCAATGGGAAGAATGGAGTGATGGAACTCATTGTCGAGGAGATAAACCGTATAAACCCGTCCCATAATGTCAAATTCATACATATTCAGACAATGGTTTATTCCCTGTGACGTCGCCAGGAAATGGCCATTATCCATTCTGACAAAATTATAAGAAGGGATTTCCTGACTTACATACCACCGGACAATCCCGTTATGATCAAAAGCCAGATTATACCGATCAAAATAGGTGGAGAAATAAAGCCCTTCCTCCATCAGCGAGGCCTGCTGCGCAGGACAGGAGACGCTAATAATGGGGAAACCGAGGCTCACGTTAGCCGAATCCGTGGGCGGTAATGCGTCTGTCATGACTGTATATTGCCCGACAATTTGCGAGGCAAGGCGCAGGGTAATCTGATTATTCACCGCGGATACCATCCCACACACAGGAATAAGGTTAGCGCCCGGATGTACATCATATTGATAACGCACTGCCTCTGTCGTCGCTTCGCTGTCAACAACATTGATCTCAAGCGCGGCAGCTTCATCAATCCAAACCCCCAGGTAGAGACTCAACGGGGCGGTCCCATAGGGATTTGCGGTTACAATGGCCTTGTCACAGGTATTAGATTGTGTGATCTCCGCTAATCGTTGTTCATGTATAGCGTTATGGTTTAACACCAATGCGTTATTGGTGTCGATTTTCTGGTTAATCGGCTCACGCGGTGCAGGCAAGTTAACCATTGACGGATTTTTCTTATTCATACGTTTCTCCTGATTAATTCAGATACAGACAACGAACGGCCACAACATGCCAGCCAGTTGCGTAGCAAATAACCCTACTTAAACAAGAGAAATCGGTTTAGTAATTTAAAATAAAACATCCATAAAATAAAACCCAGACTAAAATTATTCTTTATCATCCGGTATTTTTATTTCCCCCGGCACTACTATAAAAGCATAACAATTATGTAGCATTAATGCATTGTGACCAATAGCCTATACCTTTTTAATGGTTGACATAGGCCTTGCGTCATAATTCAAATTATTTAACACCAACAATAAATCAATCAAAATACATCAATCTACTGATAAAAATTAACACTACTATCATTTTATTTTTAGAGTGACTAAAAATAAAATTTTAGCTTTTCTAAAAAACCATCATTTTTGTGACGCGATACGATTTTCTCTGGAAAAAAGACGCTATTACAGTCACGCCAGTTGATCCCTAAATTTAATATGCATATTATTATCGCCACCCCAATTAAACCCATAAAATAACATCATGACTATTTATTTAATTAACAGCACACACACTTACAATGATAAGACCAATGAGCTAAAAAACATAAAAACGGGAAAAATGATAAAAATTGCCGCAATGCGTATAAAGTGCCTGGAATATATGCTGAATCACGCGCAACAAGAGATTATTTATAAAAAACAACTCACTGATGAACTTTGGGGGGAAAGAAGTCAATTTATCAGCGACGCCAACCTGACCCAAGTATTATATCTACTACGGCGCGACCTTAAAGGCTTTGGCCTGAGCCAGTTTTTTTCCACGGTGCCCCGAACTGGTATTAAAGTTGATGCTAACATTATTATCAGCAATGAAAACAAAAACCTCCCATTTTCTTTAAAAAAAGAAGGAGATAAATATATGACATTATTTTTCGCTTTACTGACCATGGTCACAATGGTTATTTATTTAATACGATAATTTGTTACTAAACCGACAGACCGCATAAGGACGTGCTCCCTTCAACCAAAGCATCAGGCTGCTTTTCCTGGCTAAAAAGAAAGGTCGACTGAAATGTTGATATCAGTTTTTTGGCATTTTTATAATGGGTGTTGTTTGTAGCCAGATAAGCATAAACGGGTAATGTACGAAAAATTATTTCATCCGGCATACGTAGTATTTTTATATTATAACGTCGCACATCTTTAAAATAAGTAGCAATCTTCCCTGGCAAAATCGCAACCATATCGCTTTTTTCAACAACACCTATCACTCCAAATAGTGAATCACTATAATAACATATTTCCCTGCGCCCCGCATAAGGCGTACTGTTCTTGAATAAATCAATGCTATCAGCGGTGAAAGAAGAGAGCATATCTGAATGATAGACAGCATGTCTGGCAGCATAAAAATTATATAAAGAAATTTTTTCAAGCCCAACCAATGGACTTTTTTCACCACAAACACAAACAAAATCAGATAAATTATCAATAAGATAACTTTCGATCATCTCATTCTTAATTTCCAGAGTTCCCATGATGACATCCGCATAGCCATGCGTCAGCATGGAGGCTGGTGAGTATTCCCCTGTTTTTTTAATCGCATAGTGTTTAATAACATATCGGTTCACCAACATAATATCCAGCAATGCCGGAAAATAATAATTTTCAGTTATATCACTCCCCAGAACAATGAGTTCATTACTCTCCTGAGCATATGTGTTATCGCAAAGTGTGCTTTCTATAGATTCAATTGCCTGGCGAAATACCTTGTGGAGCGATTTACCTTTGCTGGACGGGACTAATCCTTTGCGGGTTCTGATAAATAACTCTTCACCATAAAGATTTTGTAAGCGAAGAAGAGCCTGAGAGATCGCCGCAGGCGTGACATCCAGCTTCCTGGCCGCCCTGGTTGCATTTCCTTCAGTAATAACCATATCGAATACTTTGATCAGATTGTAGTCAATTTTTTTAGCATTTTTTATTGGCCGCATATAGGTTATCCTGGCTGGTATAATCTGGCACCATCATTTAAGGCGCAGATTAACCTTACACCACATTTATTTCAATAAGTAAATCATTTCTTCTACCTGTTTGTTATTAAATTATAATTTTATTGGCATCATTTCAGTCTGTGTGAAATAAAAACATATAATACTATTTTATAAAAAAACATCAAAAACATCTGGCATACTTTATAAAAAAGTAAAAAAATATAATGTTATCCTATTTAATCACAAATGATTCTCTTATTTCTTTGAGGTTCTCTACGCTTATCCGTGCTGATGTAAGGAGTACTTTACCGCCAGTGAACACACTGACAGTGTCAAACTTACCTTATGAATATCAAAATGGAGTGAATTCATGAGACAATACACTATTAATAACGAATTTATTTATAATGAGTCGTTAAGAGAAATAATATCATTACATGATAAAAAAGTGCTAAAGATGACGCTAATGCGTGCGCGCTGTTTAAGCTACCTTATTGAAAATGCGTACAGAAAGTTGATTACGCGAGAAATGATTTCACACGCAGTTTGGGGAGAGCGAAGCCAATTTGTTAGCGATGCTAATCTGACGCAACTGCTTTATCTGCTGCGACGAGATTTACAACAAATCGGGCTTTTCGAACTGTTCGTCACGCTCCCCAGGCAGGGGATAAAAATCGATGAAAGATTTATCATAGACTCTGCTGACATGCCGCCACAAGCTATTCAACATCATACTCACCGATGTAATAAGATTATATCTATTGGTATTCCCACTCTTTTTTTATTGATCGTACTTTTCTTTTTAGCGCCGTTTATCTGAAGATAAAATCTGTAGACCGTGTCCCGGGAAGGTGAGAACATTTTTCATAATATCCTCACACGACACTGACGGGACACCATCTGCGGTCTGCTACGCGGTTCAGTCATAGACAATGCGTAGCACTGTTAATTGCTTATCTTCATCCAAATAATCGCGTTTTACCGTTGCATGAGGAGACGATATCGGCGTGATAATATTCTCGACAATAATATAACGTTCAATCCCCTCTTTATTATGGCATTGAATTTCTAAGGTTCCCACGTCATTCCAGCAGCCTGCCTCAACAACCGATCCCATAAAATGAATCTGAGCGGTCGGTTTCGCTGTCCCTTCATGAACGATAAAGGAAAGTAAAATCACCGGTATGACGCAACGCATAGACTTCATTTTACTTTCACTCCTGTGCGTTCTCCACTGAGCGAATATCACCCCTTCGCTTTCTGAATCGCCATTTGCAACATATCCTGAGTCGTGCTTCCCGGGATCACGGTCACCCGTTTTACATCACCGTTTTGCGTCTGAGGCATGACGACAAAAGCAGGCGTGCCGCTAAAGTCCATATGCTGCGCCAGTGCCTGGTTAGTGAGGAGCGCATCATGTACTGCACCGCTGCTTTGCGCTTCTTTTACGGCGGCCAACTGCGTTGGCGTTAGATAATGGTGCGCGAGCGTGTAGACATCCTGTTCGTTAAGCTGCCCTTCCACTTTGCCGGTAGCATACAGGGCATTATGCCAGTCGAGATATTTCGCCCCGCCCTGGGTGAGCCACACCTGCTCGCCGACTCTTGCCGCCAGTCCGGATACCGGCCAGCGGGAGGAAAAAATAGGAAACTCTTTGAAAATAAACCGAGTATCCGGGTTCGCCTTAATCAGGTTTTCGACCACAGGCGCCATTTTGCTACACCACGAGCACTGGTAATCAAAGAACATCACCACCGCCGCTTTTGCATCGTCGGGTCCAACGGAAGGACTGTTGCTACTGAGCAACTCAGCACGATACTGTAATGCCAGTTGAACATACGCCTGTTGTTGCGCAATCTGCTGACGCTGATGCAACGTCTCGCTGGCGGCGACCAAAAATTCAGGATGTTCGGCCAAATACGTTGCCACCACCTCTCCCACTTTATCCGGATGACTGACGATGTAGGCTTCCGCCGTCGGGCCAATTTGCGACGTCGGGACAGAATCGGCAGCGATTGCCGAGGCGGATACGGCAACGCCTGCCAACGTCAATATCGCCAGTCGGGAAAGTTTTAACGCGTGATAATACATAATAAAAGTCTCGCTCGATAAGTTCGGAAAGCCTCCCGCTATCGGGAGACGCCTGAAAAATAGGTTAATGCATACGCGTCAGATCCACGGTTTGCGCTGGCATTACCCGCCCATAGTCATTAATACTTTGCCAGCGCACAGTGCAGCGAACCGTATGCCGACACCAGTGCGTTTGGCGCGTTGCAAAGGGTGCCACGACCCCGGCGTTGTCCTGGGCGCGCTCGTTAGCGCGTAATAAAAAGAGCGTAACGTAATAGGGTGTAGGATTTCGTACCGTCGCGCCATCGGGGGTAAGCGACCAGACCAGATGCCGGTAGGCCTGCTGCGGATCGCCGGCGAGTCCCTCCGGGCGATAAATCAGCTTTAATGCAGAGCGGAACGCCATTTGTACACGGTTCACTTCCGGTTTACCGGAGGGAATAGCGGCGATACTCAAGGTAAACAGACTTTCCCTGTCCGCAGGTAGCGGTTCACCGGTATAAACCACCCGCAACGTGTTTTCCTGGCGCGCTGAAAGCATAAATAATGGCGGCGTGACCACGAAGGGCGTGATATTCCCTTCGTTTTGGGTTCCTGGCCAGCGACCGCCGGATAAAATATGCGTATCAATTAACCATGACGCGTCTGAATGGTTACTTACCGGTACGCTTAATGCCGGGGCGCCCGTATGATAGATAAAGCGAGTACCGCCAATCACCACGCCAGCCTGCGCCCATGATATGGGAAGCAAGCACCAACATATCGCGCAGCGTAAAAAGAACTTATTCATAGGCAAGAATGAAGGTTGCGGAGGCATTGGCGTCCCCAGGCGTTACCGTGCCGCCATCGGCAAGATAACGCGCGTAAAATTGCAGATGCGCCGACGCCTGGCCCGGGCTGAGCGTGACTACATCACTCTCCTGCCCCAGTGGGATTAAGGTTTTATTTTGGTCATAAAGCGCAATCCCAATGCCTGAAGCGTCGCTTTCCCCCGCTGTAAGCGCCAGTAAATCCGTATTACGACTGTCCGCCGCACCGCTAAAACTGACCGTTACACCGCTGGCAGTGCTGCCGCAGTTCTGTAAATCGATAGCAAAAAGTTGCCAGGCGGAACCGTCGCCCGCGCGATAAAACTGCCGTTGAGAAACCGCGCCCATCGCCACGTTGATATTTTCCGAGCCTGGAGAGAGCGAACACGTATTGTCCGTGATGGTTCCGGAGACATAGACCCGGCCATCGTGTGCCTGGACGCCGAATGCCGCCAGCAGCATCCCGATGCCGTACAGGATATCGTTACGCATAATTACGATGGCTCCTCATTCATACTGCATATCGAAATACATGACCGCCGTCGCGTTCCCGGACGTGACCGTCGGCCGGGTCGATTTATAGCGAATATAAAAAGACAGCGTGTTGCGTCCGGCTTTCAACGGATAGACCACCGAGTCGGCATTATTGATACTGACGGTATCCTGATCATCATTCAGAATTTCCACCCCTACACCGCTTGCTAACATACTTCCGCTTCCCATTCCGGTATCGGTGATCGCTAATAGCGCGGGATTGTCTGGATCGGGTTCGCCGGTAAACCAGATCTTCGCCCCGGCAATTCCTCGGGAACAATTTTTGAGGTTGATATTAAAGGGCTTAAATTTTGTTGTTGTTCCCGTCGAAGGAAAATCGCCGACCGCAAACTGTCCTAAATCAATACTTTGACTGAGACTGGAAATATCTATGTCGCAGGTTTGCGCCACAATAGTGCCGGTAAATTCGAGGTTATAAGCGAGGTCGTCAGCGCTGGCATTGATTTGTGGACACAGCATCAGTCCCATGGCAAAAAGAGCGCAGTGTGATCTGTTCATTTAGTCAAAGTCCACTCGCAGGCTGGCCAGCGCGGTAAACGCCCCTTCCGCTGGCGTTTCTCCTGTTGTACTCACCGGGTAGGCTTGCAATGTGATGTTAGCGCGTCCGGCGCTATCGGTGACAAAAGGCGCGACGCTCTGCACATCATTGGGGATAAGCGCGTTTCCTTCATCGGTTTCGACCACTACACCGACATCGGCATTATCCGAAGCGATAGCCTGGGGAACGTGGCTATCCGGCGTAGCGATAAGACGCATCGTTAAATTGACCTGCGAATCCAGGCCGCTACACTTTACCGGTACGCTGAATTTTTTCGCTCGTACCCCCTCCGGCTTTTGGCCTGCGTGGCTGAAATTGCCGCTGTATAATGCGCCGAAATTCACCAGAATCGTTTGTCCGGCGTTAATTTCGCAGCTTTGCGGTACGGTCACCGTTCCACTATAAAGAATGCTGTACACGACATCTGTCAGCGGATCGCCTGCGGCGGTCATGACATAAACATTGAACATAGTCTTTGGACTAATATTCACCGTGCCGACGAACGGTTTAACAATTTTGAGCTGAAACTCCAGATTTGAGTCACGAACGTAAAACGGTTGACCCGCTTTCACATTTTCATCATATCCCATCAGGACATTGTTTATTGGCGGATAAATATCACCCACCGCAGAATCCTCAATTCGCATTCCGCCTTCAAGATAGTCCGGGTCCAGCTTTAAATATTTCCAGTTACCGCTCGTTTCTACGACCGGATATTGCGACACATAGGAGCGATAAGTCTGGCTATAGGTCGCCGCGCCGGCGGGACATACCGCCTGTACATTGACTTCCTGGCTTTTTTCCAGTTGAACCGTCGTTCCCACCTGGTTTTGTTCTGCCGTCAGAGTGGTCGTTAAATCGTAATTAATACTGGAAGGTACACCGTTAACGTTTTTACACACGTCTGCGAATGCGTACTGCGATACGACACTTCCCACCAGCAGAGCAAATAAAAGAGGTATTTTCATTTAATGACACTCCGCATGTTGTCGACTCAGAATCTGACGGGAGGAAGAGAGATGATAGGACGCGACACACTGTTGATCCGGCAGGTTCCCCCAGCGAACGTGCAGAATGCCTTGCGCTGACAACCCGGAAAGATAGACTTCCCCGGCCTCGTCAACAATCGCCTCCGCATGGCGATCATTCACCGTCACCGTTGCGCCAAAGGGTACAGGCTTACCGTTATGATTCAGCGTTACCAGGGCACGCTCGCCGACTCGCGCTTTAAAGCTGGCCAGAACCAGCGCACCTTCGGTCGGCACAACGCGAGTCACCGCGTCATCAATATCGACATCATCAGCCATGGCGTTAACGTCCAGCGCCATACGGTTTTGGCGATATGTTGTCGCATACGGCACCACCGCATAGCCACGCGCGTCCGTATGAATACCCGGCTGGTCGACAACGCCGACATTAGCTGCGCCCGGCGCGGCAATCAAAATATTGGTATTGCCCAGCGGCTGGCTTAGCGTCACTCCATGCGCGTGCGCCACCAGGCCGCCGCTCAGGCCATAATTCACCTGCCGGTAATCGCCGTTATCGCTAACGTTATAGCCAATGTTGGCATTGCCTTTCGCCCCATCGTATTCCAGGCTGGCGGTACCGCTTTCGCCAATACCGTGATTCTGATAACCTTGCTGTATGTTGTAACTAAGATTGTTTTCGTCCAGCAGTGTGCCGCTAAGGCCCGCATTCTGCGTAACGTTATGCTGTTTATCCGTACTGGTGCTAAAGGTAGCGTAAACATTGTGATGGCGCGTAACCTCATCATCGTGTTGCAACCATTGACTTAGCGGCACCGAGATATTCAGCGCGAAAATTTGATCGCGCTCCGCATCGCCTGCGGATTTGTTATTGTTATACGAAACGCTCCACGCAATACCCGCCAGCGTATCGCTGTATCCCACCTGCAACAAAGAATCCTTTTCATCAGTGTGCCAGTAACTTTGCTGACTGCCAGTAATAAAAAGCGATCCCAACCCGCCTAGCTGTTGATTGATATCGAGTTGTACTTTCCCCCTCCTGGTATAATAAAGATTGTAATAATCCGCCCATTCCGGCCTGCTTTTATCGCTGTCAGTTCGATTGTCCTCGTCATAGCCGCTCATCCGTTTCCACGCGGTATCATCCAGCGTATAAAAGCCCGAGGTTGAATAGCGATAGCCCATAAGCTGTAAATTGGTTCCTGACTGTGCAAGCGATTTGGCATACAGGAAACGCAGCGATTGCCCCTGGTAGGTGTTATTATCCGCCAGCGTACTGGCGGCCTGGGTGACATCCAGCGACACCGCGCCCCAGTCGCCCAGATTTGCGCCGCTGCCGATCGCCAGCGCGTGATAATGACTGGAAAGCTGTGTTCCGCCATACAGCGTAAAACCATGCGGTAACCCCCATATCAAGGTCGCCTGACTGAATTTCACCTTCTCTTTTTGACTACTATCGCTGCGATACTCCGCCACCGTCGCCGCATACTTCAGCCGCCCTTCTCGTTGTAGAATCGGCACGGCGGAATAGGGCACGTTGTAGCGATTAATAGAACCGTCGGACTCTTTGACTTCAACAGTCAAATCGCCGCTGGCGGCGGTGGGATAGAGATCATTAATGGTAAATGCCCCAGGCGGCACATAGCGCTGATTGATGATGTAGCCGTTTTGCCGAATGGTCACTTGCGCGTTGCTTCTGGCAATGCCGTGAATGGTCGGCGCGAAGCCCTTCATGCTGTCTGGCAACATATTGTCGTCAGACGCCAGTTGTAGCCCGCGAAAAGGAAGGCTGTCGAATAATGCGGAGGGGGTATAACTATCGCCTGCCGTCAGTTCTCCCTGCAAAAAGTCCACATCACGTTCCAGATAAGTACTGATGTGCTGCCAGTCGCTGTCGCTATTCTGATCGCCGCTATTCGCGTTCCATGTGGAATAGTCGCGTAACCGCCAGGCCCCCAGATTAAGGCCGCTATTCAACCCAAGAAAATAGCTGTTCTCCGCACTGCCGCCTGCGCTCCGATCCTGACTATTCGCGCCGGTAAAGGTGTAATTCAATAGCAACGCGTTAATTCCTTCATCCCAGTATTGTGGCGGGATATAGCCTCTGGCGCTGGCAACCATCGCCGCCTGCGGGATGCTAATGTCGAGACGTTGCTGCGCAAAATCAAAGCGGGTCCGGGCGGCCGGTATCGCACTGGCAAGATCCGGGCAACTTCCCGCCGCCTTCGCCAACAGTGGAAACGCCCCGGTGTTTACCCCCATATTTTTAAGCATTTCAGGCGTCAGGCAGGCGCGTAATCCGCTGTCATCGGTGGGCGCGCTTTTTCCCGTCGTTTTCACCGCCTGGAAGGTAATGTCTCTGGTCGTGAGAAACGTATTGTTCAGGTAAACGTCAACGCGATACATTCCCGCCGCCTGGGCATTACGGGAAAAGGTCGATAAGTCGGCCACCGCAGACGGGTCGTCAGACAGAAATGCCGGGTTGAAATAGTTTTCCGCCCACCCCGGCACAGGCGTCAATGCGATAGCCAACGCCAGCGGGGTTAATACAGGTTTAGCTACGCTGGAGTAATATCGCGTCATGAAAAGCTGATTACGCATAACATCATGAAGCTGAACAAACGCGTGCTGGCGTCGTTGCGCCAAAATCATTTACCGTGCGCAAAGATACCTGGCCGGGCGACGCCGGGAGAGTGATCGCGCCTTTCGGCGGTACCATAGTATTCGGCAGTTTTTTCCCCGCGCTGTACAGTTCAACCATCGAAACGTAGTACGGCGAAGGGTTAGTAATCGTTAGCTGGCCGCGCTCGTTACGGCAGCGAAGCGTCGACGGGGCATGGGTTGGCGCCTCCGCCAGATTTTTCGGGCGGATAAATAGCTTAATCACACTTTGCGTCGCAATTTGCAGGGAGTTGCCGGTCAGTTTATTTTTATCGACAGAGGGTATCGCTTTACTGTTTAAATAAAATACGCTTTCGCGATCGGTCGGTAATGACGGCCCGACATACATAATACGTAATATATTTTCTTTTTTAGGCTGGATCACAAAGAGAGGCGGCGTAATGATAAAGTCCGTCGAGCGTGAACCATCGGCATTGGCGACCCATGACTGAATTAAAAAAACATTGCTGGCAGAAGAATTAATAATCGGCAAGGAGGTTTGCTTACTTCCCTGCGGATAAATCACCCTGGTCGCGCCCAGCGCAATGCCTCCCGCCTGCGCGGCAAACGACAGGCCGGCCGCCGACAGCAGTAGCAATAATCGAAGGAAAATCGGTACGTTTTTTTTCATCTGCGTAATATCCTGATGCCGTCGGTTTGTTACGCGCAGTAACGCGCGTAACGCCCCTTTCTCGCCTCCCAACAGACGAGAAAAAAATCCCGATAAGGAATCAGGAATAAACCATGCTAAATGTCGCCGTCGCGGTAACATTACCGGCAGTCGCCGTACCGGTAGCGATATAATCCACGCTAAGCGGAATAACGTTTTCGCCATCGTTCAACGTAACAGTACTGGACGATTCACCGATATTCAGCGCCTGGCCATCTGGTCCATAAAGTTGTAATGCCACATTCGTCGCCGAACCTGCCCCAGCGGTATTCGCCAGCGACCCCGGCTGGTTTGCGTCCTGCTGGCCATTAAAAATCACCGCCGCATTCTGGCTGGTCTGAGTATCGCAGTCTTCCAGTTTAATGGTGAAATCTTCTTTTTGATTCGCCACCATACCGGCCTCGGTTAATTTACTGGCGCGAACCTGGCCTAATGTCACGGTCTGATCGACAGAGTCAGCGGAAACAGAACAGGCGGCGTCAACGACCTGTCCGACAAAATTTACCGTACCGCCAGTGACGGTTGTAGTATCCGCTTGCGCGGTGGACAACATTCCGCCAAAGGCAATCGCAGAGACCATTAATGCTAGTACAGGCTTTTTCATTCAAGCTCCTTTTAAATATAAAAATGAGGGTAATCAGATTTTTTAACGAAACGGCTGCTGATATTTCTTCACAGCAATATCACGACTTTTTCTTATGCGAAAAAAAGCGTCTTCTTGTTCTGACATAAATGTCAGAAGCAATAAAACAGCCACTCAACGTCGTGAGTTAATCTTTACGTTATAATGAGATAACGATGTTATTAATTATTAGCAAGCCAACGGCAAGTTGCAATCATCGACATTTGGTTTTATAGGACCAGATATAACCTGTTGTTTTATATTAACTTTACACCAGTCGTTCGACTTATACCCTTTAGCCATGTTGACTTTTTAAAAACAGCCTTTACAACAACTTTCAATAGAACATTTTATTAACAATAATAGATAAATTCAATCGAGATATGTAAATATATCGTTGCATATAGTGCATTAATACGCCACTGGCAGTTTTCCGAGCGCCGTCAGCCGCCCATTATCAATATGGATATACCCGCCTTTTTTTAGTTCAGACAGAATCTTCATGGTCCGACTGCGCGATATCCCGGTACGTCGTTGAATAAAATTCAACACGATAATGTTTTCCCGGTAGTCCTGTGGATAAGCCCAGACTTCAGTCAGCAGCGCCCGAACTTTCAGGTAAGAATCGACGCCGACTAATTCACGATCGCGCGCGCTCATCACCATCAGACGGTAAGCCAGACAACGGGCCACGTCGTGCCACAAATCGCATTCATTGGCGATTTTTATAAAATCCGGCAGGCGAACAAATCTACCGGTACAAACCGTTTCTGCGAGCAAAAAGTGTTCCGGTCGCGCGGGGGCGTTATAGGTAGCGCCATAGCTGTCAACCATACCCACGACCGATGGCGCAAACGATGAAGATATATGGAGTCGGTTGTCATCACGACAGAAAGAAACAACGCCTGATTCCAGTAATACAATGTAGTTTTCATCATTTGCCTGTAAATAAAACTCATCGCCGATACCCAGCGTAAACGGTTGACCAAATGGCAACAACGCCGAAAATAAGGCATCAATCGCCGCGTGAGGTTTAGCCTGCTGAGAAAAAAGAAAAGAGTGTAATAAATTCTCATTATTATCTTTAGCAAAAGCGTCGTTCATCATTTTTTTCATTAACGATTGTCTACTCAATGTAGCGCCACAGTATAACCTCTAAAAAAGCGCTTAAATTAATAATAAATAACATCGCTATACAGTATTTCTGTATTCAAAAAGCACTAATACGCAATATTTTTAAAATTAAGATAATTCTTAATACAAAATAATTACAGAAAAGTAATAACGAATTACGCATAAAGAATGAGAGTTCAGGGGGCCGCAGGAAAAGAGATTCGAAAGAACGCACCTTCGAATCTCAAACTAATAGTCCAGATTAATGCAAATAAATAGTGATATTATCTAAAATAGCGAGGGGCAGCATAATACTCTACCATTTTATCCGCCAGCCAGCCGCCGTCTTCACCGTTAGAATGGATTGTCGTAATACTGATAGTGGAACCACCGCCCCATAAGATCGAAAAGACGTTAAAGTCCGGTAGGTTCAGCGCCTGCATCTGGCTCCAGTCATACCCTTTATCTTTACGTAAAAAGTCGCCGACGGTCGGGACGCCGTAAGTCGCGCTATTTAAGGCCGTATTGAGTAGCTGCAAAGAGAGCGTGTCAGGATCGCTGCCAATGCGGGCGTCACCCATAAAAAAGGTTCCGCCGGATGCAAAGTGCGCAGCGCTGATTTTACTGACGCCCTCTTCTACTGTAGGCATATGGCCGCCAGGGATTTGCCACAGCATGGCGGGCGTCAGCAGCACTTTCGTCACCTGTTTGACCATCGCCAGGTAATTAAGCCAGCATGTCGCATTCCAGCCATAGTGGGCAAGCGCATCAGGACTGAAACAGTCACGCTCAAATTTATCAAACGCAATAAAGTCCGGCGCATATTCTCCGCTATAAACCCCCAGTTCATGAATAAATCCGGCGATCGCCTGCCCTTCAGCTACCGGATCAGCGGTATCGCGCAGCACCCAGTCCGCCGTTCCTGTCGCCCAGACATTCGTCTGCCAGCCAAAAGCCACATCCGGGGCAAACTGACGAACAAGATAGTTCACCGCCTGAATATAGCCGTAGAGATCGTCGCTAAACGTCGGCAACGAAGGCGCGATAAAGCCAGCCATCGCCGGTAATGCTTGTATCGCCGCCGCCAGTTGGGCATTCACCGGCACACTGTTTTTTTGTCGCACTACGGTGTAGCCATACGGTCCTTGCTGTAGCGCCCCCAGAAAATCCGGGTTAAGCACAAAGGTGGCCGGGACAGGATGCGTCTCATCTTTGTATGACTGCGCCGCCAGACACTGGGTAATAAAGTTACCAAAATGGTTACGTAGCTTTTGCGCATCCTGTAAATCCGCCAGGGCGCTACCACCGCTGGCATTCGCGGTATAAATAACCATTACCGGCATAACGCTACGCCCGGCTTCTTTTTCTATCTGGCGCACCAACGCAACGGTTTTATGGATCGGTAACGTCGCGTAATCCAGAAAACCGTCCCCGTTCACGTCAACCTCTGCGGCCGGAACCGGATCGCCGCCGCCGTCAAAACCATCGTATTTAAACAACGCGCTAAACGGTATATCGCGATAAAGAGAAACCGTCTCTGGCGCGTTAACCGTCACGCCGCCATGAGCAAGGTAATCAGGCCAACCTTTTACCTGTAGCGTCACGCCGGGCAGAAACTCCAGCGCCACATGGTTGACCTTTTGCAACAACCGTAGCGGCCCGGCCTGTTCACAACGCCACGGCACGCTGTCGATGAAAATATCGTCCGTCTGAACATCATACAGCCCGGGCGCAAAACGTAATGCCAACGTCTGCCGATCGCTACCGCTCTCCAGCATTAATGAGTATTGATATTTACCGCTGCTGAACAGATAACGCTGCGGCGCAACGCCATCAGGCAGGCCCAGTAGAGTGGCATCCACCGTCACGAAACTCGCCGTATCGATCGCTGCCTGCTGGTAAGCGACAGCAACCTCGGCAACCTGCGCCGCGGCAGGGATAAAACTCGTAAGCTGTATGGGTGCCGATATAAAGCGGTTATTAATCATCGCAGGCTGCAGATTGACCGTATAATGATGCCCCGCCAGTAGCCGGGTGATTAACTGCGGTTGGTTGGCGATAAGCGTGACAGTACGCTCATCCGCTTGCGTAGCATCGGCGATCTCAACGGTCAATTTCGCATTACCAAGCACAGGGGCGTCAATCATCAGACGCGCGCTGGCATAACGGACAATCGGCAGACAGGATACCTGGACCTGCGCGACGGCATCGCCGGATTGCAGCGTAACGGTAAAAGAGGACTCGACTGGCGCGATTTGCATCTCATCATTCGCCAGTACCGGTACGGTAAGCCGATACGTTCCTGCGCTAAGATCGCCTATTGTCAGCACCTCTCCCCACTCACCGACAACGCGCCGGGTTTCGCCGGCAGGAAACAGCAGCTCAATCGCCGGTTTAAGCGCCACGGTCTGCGTCATGGCAGGAAAGTGAACGCAAATTTTTCCCTGACGGGCAGGGTCATGGGCCAACGTCGCGCTCAAATCGCTGATGGCAACTGGCGTCTGCGTGGCGGCCAGATAGCACTGTAATTCGGCGGTATCCCCCGCCGCCAGCATCAGCGCGCCGTCATGATTAATGGTGATGGTATTCTTCTCGATGGGCCATCCCCCATCGCTGGCCAGCGTTACGGCCTGATTCCCCAGCATTGTTCCCTGAAACGGACTGTAGGGATCGGGGTGCGCGCTGGCCGTAAAATTCAGTTGAAGCTGATTGAGATCTATCGCCTGGGCGTAGAGGTTGGTCAGCGTAAAGGTGACGCGTTGATACCAACTCGCGGTATTCAACTCGCTAACGTTAAGCGTAAGGCCGTGTTCCTGAAGGTCGTTATCCTTTTCCGGCACATCGGGTTCAGCGGGTTGTTCATCTGCGGCGGGTATCGCTGGCGCCTCCTCATCGGATAGGGTTTCAGACTCTGCGTCTTCGGATGAAGATGACGCCAGCGTCAAGGTAATGGCGGACATTTTTACCGGCACCTGCGTCGCCGCGAGGCTGAAAGAAAGCGTCCCACGTTCGCCCGGCTGAAGAAGTAATGCATCGCTGTTATTAATGATGATGTTGTTAGTTTCCAGCGTGCCATACGAACTATCATTCAGCGTAAGCGGCAGGTTCCCTTTGAGCGTACCGCCGCTATTTCCCCATGGATCGATGTGCCCGGAAGCCGTGAATGATATTGCGGCATGGTTCATATCGACCGGATTACCGCTCTCATTGATGAAGGTTAAGGTGATTTTTTGATACCAGCTGTTGACGTCAAATGCGCTGGCATGAATGGAAATGGTCATGGTCTACTCTTCCTCTGTCCCTGGTGGAGAAAAGCCCCGGAAAACCGGGGCTTGAATCATGAAGCCCAATACATCGTGTTTAATACCGTGTATTAGTAAGCGCCAAGATCGGTCCATGCACCGCCGGCACCGCAGTTCAGGTCAGGCTGGTTGCCCATAGACCACCATTTCACCTGATAGTTATGGCCTTTCCAGCTAACGATTTCGAAAGAACCCCAGTTTGCGCCATAAACGGTCAAAGCATCCCACTGCGCGTAAGGTGACGTTTTGTCATCTGCTGGCGTATCATCCTCAGCCGGCGTGGTATCTTCTTCCTCGTCCGGTACAGGAACGATAATCTCTTCTTCTTCCTCCTCCGGTTCCGGTTGAACCTGAGATAGCGCAGGCACAGCCGTCAGAACAAAGCGCTGTTGAGAGGACGGTTCGTTGTAGCAGTCGCGTACAAACAGGGTGAACTGAAAGGCTGTTTTTTCGCTAACTTCCGGTACCACAACCTCAATGATTTCTGCAGTTTTGTCTGCCACAGCGATTTGCGAAGGCACGCCCCAGCTAAAGGACAGCTCATCGTTATCTTCATCAGAAGAACCTGCGCCAGACAGCTGTACCGTAGATCCGCCTACGACCATCAGTTCAATCGCCGCTTTCGGCGCGTGGTTGACCTTCTGCTCGTCGTCGCTATCGCTCTGCTCTTCATCATTTTCTACATTGATACCTTCGAAGTAGAACGGTTCCATATCGATAACTTCAGATTCGATTTCATAACCCAGACCTTCACGCACGGCGTTAACCAGCACGCCATTGTCCTGATCGATAGTCCAGGTAAACACGCCACCCAGGCCCAGTTTCGCTGCATATTCGCCTTTTGCTTTGACAGTACGCGGCGTATCCAGGGATAAAAACAGTTTAGATTCCGGGCTATACAGGTAGTCAGCGTCAGCGACCTGGTCGGTGTAAACATTGAAACCATTACGGCCTTTCTGGTTTTCCAGATCCAGGTAGCTATAAATGACGTCATACCATTCGCTGGTGCCGGATTCGAAAGAACCTGTAGTGTCACCTGTTCCTGGGTTATAAGAACCTTTCAGCGGCGACAGGGATTCAATTTCTACCTGACGAGCGTTACGGGTATAGCCGGCATAACCGATGTTGATACGGTCAGCGGAGAAGCCTTCCGCCAGCAGGTGATCAACGATGGTTTCGACAGCCCAGCCGCCCTCTTCCAGCGCTTTGCGGTTGGTGTGGTGGCCCAGCGTTTCCGCCCACGGCGTACCGAAGAAGTCATAGGTCATCAGGTTGATGCCATACAGGCCGGCAGCCAACAGATCTTTTACTTTCGCATAGTCAAAAATGGTAGTGACAGCAGAAGCGGCAATAGAGATCTTCACATTGCTCAGACCAGCGGAATCCAGCTGTTTACGCAGTTCGGCAATCAGCAGCGCGTAGTTAGCGCCATCTTCCGGACCAAACGGGTTGCCCGCCCCTTCATCGTTCGGGTATTCCCAGTCAATATCCACTTCGCTGAACATCGGGAACTGTTTGAACAGTTTCACCACGCCTTTGGCGAAGGTTTTACGAGAGGAGTCAGAAGCGGCGGTTTCGTGGAACCCGTTACTCATGCTCCAGCCGCCGATACTCATGGAGAGCGCCAGCGTGTGACCTGCGGCTTTCGCTTTTGCCTGCATATCACGCAGCGCGCCCAGCATACCTTTGGCGTTAGCCTGGGTCACGGTTTTCGGATCAACATCCCAGCCACTGGTTTCAAAACCCAGGTTGATATAAGACTGGAAATCGCCCCATGGATCGAGGAAGGTCGGCTCATATTTCACTTTGCCACACAGCGCTGCCGCTTCTGCTACGACGTCGCGGTTTTCTTTATCAATTTTTCTGAAACCGGTGATACCAACAAAGCCAAAAATCAGTTTGTCATAAGCCGTCGGTGACACATTGGTTAAATCATAACCACGGCCCGGTTGGGACATATTGCCTTGCAGACGGCTGTCATACTGTGACCAGTCGGTGTAATAACCGAATACCTTCGGTTTAGTCGTGGAGTTTTTATATTTATTGTATACCGGTTTCGCAACACGAGCGGAAGTATAGCTTATTTTATCATCGCTTGTTGCAGGGTCAAAACCATTCGCTGCATGGGTAGTTTCAGTAAGCGTATCGCCTTGAATCAGTTTGCTTGTAGCCATTTTCAAATTTCCTTTTACGTTTCAAAATTGTCGCAGCTCGTTCTGCGGGGTCCATAATCGTGACAGACATAAAAAATAGCTAATCACAAAACATCATCTTTTTAGATGACATAAAAATCATAAAAATGAGGTTAACAACGCCGTCTGCCGAAGAGAAAACAACACCTCTCAACGCCCGCTTACTCCGTTCTGGTGAGAACATAGTAAATATCATTTATCATGTAATTAAATATCATTTAATTACAATGAAATAATGTGATTACACTCGCTATAGACAATGACAATACAATAAAACCAGTGACATTTATTGGATTAAGACATTTCTCATACAATATAGTCACCACAGACAACCAGGATGTACATTTCTAAAGGAAGACGTTATGAAAACTTATATCATTAATAGCAACTGCATTTACAATGAAGGTAAATATGAACTGAGAACGGTCTCAAATTCACAGGTTATTAAAATGACTGCGATGAGAGCCAAATGTCTCAGTTTCATCATCGAGAATGCTCATCTGGAGATTATCGAGCGACAAAAAATAACCACCGCGTTATGGGGAAGTCGAAGCCACTATGTTAATGATGCAAATCTAACGCAGATTCTCTATTTAATCAGACGTGACCTTAAAGCGCTTGGTATTAACGATCTTCTTATTACCATTCCAAGACAAGGCCTCAAAGTGAATAGTGATATCGCCATTATCGCGACGGATAGCGAAACAAAGGGAAGAAAAAAACAGATTGTACGGCAAACCATCGCCGCCCTGACGACCGTATTTTCAGTAACGTTAGGTTCTCTCATGTATCTGCATATTCACTAAGCGAAGGAAAGGGAAGATGAATCCAATTATAGATGGAATTATTGCGCTTGAAGGCGGTTACGTATTTAACCCTAAAGATAAAGGCGGCGCCACCCATTGGGGCATTACCGAAGCCACGGCGCGAGCGCATGGCTATGCTGGCGATATGCGGGATCTGACCCGCGCTGAAGCCTACGCGATTCTCGAAGAGGATTACTGGATAAAACCAGGCTTTGATGTCATCTCGACGCTATCGTGGCCAGTCTCCTTCGAGCTGTGCGATGCGGCAGTCAACATAGGCGCTTACCACCCCAGTGCGTGGCTGCAACGCTGGTTGAACGTCTTTAATCACCAAGGTAAACGCTACCCGGATGTTCATGTGGATGGCAATATTGGCCCGCGGACGCTTGCCGCTCTCGAACATTATTTGGCCTGGCGAGGCCAGGAAGGAGAAGCCGTTTTGGTGAAAGCCCTCAATTGCAGTCAGGGCACGTACTACTTAAACGTTGCTGAGAAAAACCACAATAACGAACAATTTATTTATGGCTGGATCAAGAATAGAGTGACCTGAATCAGGCTTAAAAAAGACGCGTAAAAGGCTCACGGATGAGCCTGATATTGCGAATGATAATTAATCTGAACTATTTCCTTCGATAATTTTTTTAATCCGCCGCCCAAGAATTTTTAAGATCGGACTCGCGAAAACACCGCCTAAGCCTGCCGCCAACAGAACAATGTTGAAACTGCATTCTTTTTCGATCGCAATCGCGCTTAACAAGAAGCTGGTGAAGCAGGAAATCACGATCTGCGTTAAGCAATATTTAATACTTTCATGAGAACTATTATATTCTGTCTTATCTTTGCGTAAAAGATAGCTGACAAAGCCTCCCCACGCGCCAATCGAAATAATAGTGAGTAAGATCTCTAGCTCCAATAGCACAACTTCCGTTGTCGACACATGGTTGGGAATAGACATTTTAACACTCCGAAATCATTATAAATGAATAATTAACACAAGGAGTGTAAGCGCCCTGTCAGGAGGGTGAAAATCAAAGCACATCATTTAAAACCATATTAAATCAAAGCGTAAAAATGAGGTGTATTAGCGACGAAATGAGGAAAGCGTTTGTAACATACTTACCATCTCATTAATCGTCGATATATTTCTACTATTTTTATTCCAGGATGCATAGACCTGAACTGACTTAAAAGCCAGTTCGGGCGGAGGCTGAATAAATTTAATGTCATATTTACGATGATTTTTATAAAAAAGCGCTAATTTCAAAGGCATCAATGCAATCAATGAGGTTCTTTCGATCATGCTCACCAAACCGTTAAGCGAATCACTGCGGTAGCCGACAATACGCCTGCCAGTATAGTAAAGCTCATCCTTAAATAACTCGCTATCATGATATATCACTGAAGCCCCCATCCCCGGCTGATATAACGCATGACGCGAAGAATAAAAATGATGTAGCGACAGTTGTGACAGAGTACTCAGCATGTGTTTACTGCTACAGATACAAACAAATGATTTAAAACTATCAATAATTTGATTCTCTATGCCGGACTCCAGCAAAGGTTCGGCACCAATCAACAGATCGCCTTGCGCAGTAAACAGAAGTTCGCTGATACGCTCCCGACTCATATTTCTGACAGTAAAATGATTTATCAAAATACGGTCAAATATATCGCTGTTATAGAGCTGAGAAAGATAATAGCTTTCAACAATATCACTGCCTAATAACGTTATCTGGAACGCTTCATCTTTTTTGCTATTACAGAGAAATGTGTCATCCACCAGTTTCATCACCTGACTGAAATTTTGGTGAATGTCGACAGCCTTGGCTGTGGGGATGAGCCCGCCTTTCCCTCTGCTAAACAGTTCTTCCGGGTAATAACTCTGCAGGCGCTTTAACGCCAGAGAGACGGCAGCCGGTGTAATGCCTAACTTTTTTGCCGCCATAGCCGCATTTCCTGACAAAATAACAGCGTCAAGAATTTTGATTAAATTATAATCAAAGCTCTTGTTGGCACCTTTCGATCCCATTCGCTGTCTGCCTCCGGAAACTAAAAAAAGCAATATAGATAATACTCAAGATAAATCAATTCACAGCATCTAAAAAAGCAATCGTTAATGTCATCACATCACGTTTTTTTAAAGAATGAGCGTATACAAACCTGCTGATTAACATCAATTTGTTTATCAGTAAAACAAAATACCAACAAATGAGAGGATACGATGCGTTTAGCAGAAGCCTGGGCGCGTACAGGCAGAAAAAAGCCCGGATAAACACCCGGGCTGAAGAAAAATACAACGGGAAAAAGGCTAGCGAGTCAAATCGTCAAAGAATTTTTTCACGCCGTCAAAGAAGCTTTTTGAACGCGGGCTGTTTTTCTCTCCCGTCGGGCCGCCAAAACTTTCCTGAAGATCTTTTAGCAATTGCTTCTGTTTTTCGCTCAGACCGACCGGCGTTTCAACCACCACACGGCACAGCAAATCGCCCTGCGCGCCACCGCGTACGGACTTCACGCCTTTGCCGCGCATACGGAACAGCTTGCCCGTTTGTGTTTCGCTCGGCACTTTCAGCATCACGCGACCATCTAACGTCGGCACTTCAATTTCACCGCCGAGCGCCGCCATCGCAAAGTTGATCGGCACTTCGCAATAAAGATTATTGCCTTCACGCTCGAAAATAGGGTGTTGTTTCACCTGGACCTGAACGTACAAGTCGCCTGCCGGTGCGCCATGCTCGCCCGCTTCGCCCTCGCCTGCCAGACGAATACGATCTCCGGTATCCACGCCCGCCGGGATTTTAACGGACAGAGTTTTGCTCTTTTCCACACGCCCATGACCGTGACATTTATGACACGGATCTTTGATCAGCGTACCGCGTCCCTGACAGTGTGGGCAGGTCTGCTGTACAGCAAAGAATCCCTGGCGCATCTGTACCTGACCAGAACCATGACAGGTCGGACAGGTTTGCGGTTGCGTGCCCGCTTTCGCGCCGCTGCCGTGGCAAACGTCGCACTCCTCCAGCGTCGGAATACGGATCTCTTTGGTCACGCCACGCACCGCTTCTTCCAGGGTGAGATCCATGTTATAACGCAAATCAGCCCCACGCGCCGCACGTTGGCGACCACGCCCGCCGCCAAAGATATCGCCAAAAACGTCACCAAAGATATCACTGAAATCAGCGCCGCCATTAAAGCCGCCGCCAAATCCGCCGCCCATACCGCCTTGTTCAAACGCGGCGTGACCATACTGATCGTAGGCTGCGCGTTTTTGCGCATCGGTCAGCACTTCATAGGCTTCTTTAATCTCTTTAAATTTAGCTTCGGCCTCTTTATCACCCTGATTGCGGTCCGGATGATATTTCATGGCCAGGCGCTTATACGCCTTTTTGATTTCACGCTCTTCCGCTGTTTTGGAAACGCCTAAAATCTCGTAGTAATCTCTTTTCGCCATCTCTTTTTATCTGCCCTTAACATGCATGCACGGGCGGAGAGGAAACCTCTTCGCCCGTGCCAGTAATTACCCGTTCAAAGGGCGATTATTTTTTATCTTTTACTTCTTCAAACTCAGCGTCGACAACGTCGTCATCTTTCGCGTTGTTTGCAGAAGCGTCAGCGGAGCCAGCCTGCTGCTGCGCATGTTGCTGCTGAGCGATTTCCATCAGTTTCTGGGAAACCTGCGCCAGTTCCTGCATTTTCGCTTCGATAGCGGCTTTATCTTCGCCTTTCAGGGCAGTTTCTAGCGCGCTCAGCGCAGACTCGATAGCGGTTTTGTCATCAGCCGGCAGTTTATCGCCTGCTTCTTCAACCTGCTTACGGGTGCTGTGTAGCAGATGGTCGCCCTGGTTACGGGTCTGAACCAGCTCTTCGAACTTGCGGTCGGATTCAGCGTTCGCTTCTGCATCGCGAACCATTTTCTGAATTTCTTCTTCGTTCAGACCGGAAGACGCCTTAATGGTGATCTTCTGCTCTTTACCGCTGTTTTTGTCTTTCGCGGAAACGTGCAGGATACCATCAGCATCGATATCGAAGGTGACTTCGATCTGCGGCATACCGCGCGGTGCCGGGCTGATACCGTCCAGGTTGAACTGACCCAGTGATTTGTTATCAGACGCACGTTTACGCTCACCCTGCAGCACATGGATGGTTACCGCAGACTGGTTGTCTTCCGCAGTAGAGAACACCTGGCTGTGCTTGGTCGGGATGGTGGTGTTTTTGGTGATAAGCGGAGTCATCACGCCACCCATCGTTTCGATACCCAGAGACAGCGGGGTAACGTCCAGCAGCAGTACGTCTTTCACGTCGCCGGTCAATACGCCGCCCTGTACCGCTGCGCCGATAGCCACAGCTTCGTCCGGGTTAACGTCTTTACGCGGCTCTTTACCAAAGAACTCAGCCACTTTTTTCTGCACCATTGGCATACGGGTCTGACCGCCGACGAGGATCACGTCGTTGATATCAGACACGGACAGGCCAGCGTCCTGCAGTGCGACTTTCAGCGGCTCGATAGAACGGTTCACCAGATCTTCAACCAGGCTTTCCAGTTTCGCACGAGTCACTTTGATGTTCATGTGTTTCGGACCGGTGGCATCTGCGGTAATGTACGGCAGGTTCACGTCGGTCTGCTGCGCAGAAGACAGCTCGATTTTGGCTTTTTCTGCGGCTTCTTTCAGGCGCTGCATGGCCAGCGGATCGTTACGCAGGTCAATGCCCTGATCTTTCTTAAACTCGTCAACGAGGTAGTTGATCAGGCGGGTATCGAAGTCTTCGCCACCCAGGTGGGTATCACCGTTGGTTGCCAGAACTTCAAAGGTTTTTTCGCCATCAACTTCGTCGATTTCGATAATAGAGATATCGAAAGTACCACCACCGAGGTCGTAAACCGCGATAGTACGGTTGCCGACTTCTTTATCCAGACCGTAAGCCAGCGCTGCGGCAGTCGGTTCGTTGATGATACGTTTAACTTCCAGCCCCGCGATACGACCAGCATCTTTGGTAGCCTGACGCTGCGCATCGTTAAAGTAAGCCGGTACGGTGATAACCGCTTCAGTTACCGGTTCGCCCAGATAATCTTCAGCCGTTTTCTTCATTTTCTTCAGCACTTCGGCAGAAATCTGCGGCGGTGCCATTTTCTGACCTTTCACATCAAGCCATGCGTCGCCGTTGTCGGCGCCGATGATTTTGTACGGCATGATAGAAACGTCACGTTGAACTTCTTCGTCCTGGAAGCGGCGGCCAATCAGGCGTTTAATCGCAAACAGGGTGTTTTGCGGGTTTGTCACTGCCTGACGTTTAGCCGGCTGACCAACCAGAGTTTCACCATCCTGGGTATAAGCAATGATAGAAGGCGTAGTGCGATCGCCCTCGGCGTTCTCCAGCACGCGTGCCTGCGTTCCATCCATAATCGCTACACAAGAGTTGGTAGTACCCAGGTCGATACCAATAATTTTACCCATCTAAACGTCTCCACTAAAAATTCGGTCATCATGTGGTTGTGAATCTGTAATAAGGGCGAAACGTGCGGTTTCAACTACCCTGAATCGTTTTTTTTCAGACTCACCACTGCGGTTGACTACAAGATGGGGTCGTAACCCACGTCATCAAGGGGGAGATGAAAAAATTTTTTAGTGACGAGAGGGCGCGATGGAAAACCAGACAGATAACCATTCATGAAATAAATTAAACAACGAATACTATTCACAGAAAAATTGTAATAAAAAGAAAAGATTACAAAACTGAATCGTTGTCATGAGCAGAGTATGATAGACGGTAATTGCTTATTGAACCCGTCAAAGAGAAATTCCATGCGATCTGTGTTAACGATTTCCGCCGGCCTGCTTTTCGGCCTGGCGTTAAGTAGCGTCGCGCACGCGAACGACCATAAAATACTGGGTGTTATTGCCATGCCCAGAAATGAAACGAACGATCTCGCGCTGAAAATTCCCGTCTGCCGCATCGTGAAGCGCATTCAACTCACGGCGGATCACGGCGACATCGAACTTAGCGGCGCATCCGTCTATTTTAAAACTGCGCGTAGCGCCAGCCAAAGCCTGAACGTCCCTTCCTCAATCAAAGAGGGCCAGACGACAGGCTGGATCAATATTAATAGCGATAACGACAACAAACGCTGCGTATCAAAGATTACTTTCTCAGGCCATACGGTAAATTCTTCCGATATGGCGAGACTTAAAGTCATTGGCGACGATTAATCGCTGTTATTTCTATTCCAAAAGCCAGACTGAAAATGAACGTCACCTATTTACACGACGAGGATTTAGACTTTCTTCAGCATTGTAGCGAAGAACAACTCGCCGATTTCGCCCGTTTGCTGACGCATAACGAAAAGGGCAAAGCTCGCTTGTCGAGCGTCCTTAGTCATAACGAGCTGTTCAAAGCGATGGAAGGTCACCCGGAGCAACATCGCCGTAACTGGCAGCTCATTGCCGGCGAGTTTCAGCATTACGGCGGTGACAGTATCGCCAACAAATTGCGCGGGCACGGAAAACAGTACCGCGCGATTCTGCTGGATGTCGCAAAACGGCTAAAACTCAAAGCAGATAAAAGCATGTCGACGTTTGAAATAGAACAGCAACTGCTGGAGCATTTTTTACGTCATACCTGGCAAAAGATGGACGCGGCGCATAAGCAGGAATTTCTGCAAGCCGTAGACGCCAAAGTTTCTGAACTGGAAGAACTGCTGCCGCTGCTCATGAAAGATCGCAGTTTGGCAAAAGGGGTCTCTCACCTGCTTTCCACCCAGCTTACCCGCATTTTGCGTACCCATGCCGCAATGAGCATCCTGGGTCACGGATTGCTGCGCGGCGCAGGTCTTGGCGGCCCGGTCGGCGCGGCGTTAAACGGCGTCAAAGCGATGAGCGGCAGCGCGTATCGCGTGACTATTCCGGCGGTGTTGCAAATAGCCTGCCTGCGACGAATGATGGCAGCCGTTCAGGCGTGAATGCCCTCACAGGGGGAAATATTTTCTTTTCCCCCTTATTAGATCATAGACAGTCCTCTTCCCCCTGATTATTATGCCGCGCCCAGAATACGGAACTCGTTATTTTGGGAAACTATTTCACCATTCAATTATGATGATTTTGAGGAATTATGGGCAACACTAAGTTGGCTAATCCGGCACCGCTGGGCCTGATGGGCTTCGGCATGACCACCATTCTGCTTAACCTGCACAATGCCGGTTTTTTCGCCCTGGACGGTATTATTCTGGCGATGGGGATTTTCTACGGCGGTATCGCGCAAATTTTTGCCGGTCTGCTGGAGTATAAAAAAGGCAATACCTTTGGTTTAACGGCCTTTACCTCTTACGGTTCGTTCTGGCTGACGCTGGTCGCTATCCTGCTGATGCCGAAAATGGGCCTGACGGATGCGCCTGACGCTCAGCTACTCGGCGCTTATTTAGGTCTGTGGGGCGTGTTCACGCTGTTTATGTTCTTCGGTACGCTGAAAGCCGCCCGCGCGCTGCAATTTGTTTTCCTGAGCCTGACCGTACTGTTCGCTCTGCTGGCGGTCGGCAATATCACCGGCAACGAAGCCATTATCCATATCGCAGGCTGGGTTGGTCTGGTTTGTGGCGCCAGCGCTATTTATCTGGCGATGGGTGAAGTGCTAAACGAGCAATTTGGCCGCACTATTCTGCCAATCGGCGAGGCGCACTAAGTCTCTTTTATTCCTCCCGCACCGGGAGGAATAACCCTACTATCAGTATCTTCCGGTCAGGATGACATATTCTCACGTCTGGCGCTCTTCGGACGGAAAGCGGCAACCACTTCCGGCGCGGTTTCGACATACGGCCCGTCAAGCAGCTGTATGCAATACGGCACGCTCGCAAAAATGCCCGGCACGCTAACGCTGCCATCGTCCGCTTTTACGCCTTCCAGCGTTTCTTTGATCGATTTTGGCTGTCCAGGCAGATTAAGAATTAACGCCTGTTTACGGATAACACCCACCTGGCGGGAAAGAATGGCGGTCGGCACAAAGCGCAGGCTGATCTGGCGCATCTGTTCGCCAAAACCTGGCATTTCACGGTCGGCGATGGCAAGGGTCGCGTCCGGCGTGACGTCGCGACGCGCCGGACCGGTACCGCCAGTGGTCAGCACCAGATGACAGCTCATCTCATCGACCAGTTCACACAACGTTTGCTCGATAATTTCCTGTTCATCAGGAATTAAGCGCCGTTGGACCTCGAAAGGCGTGGTCAGCGCAGAAGCGAGCCACTCCTCAAGCGCAGGAATGCCTTTATCCTGGTAAACGCCGCTTGAAGCGCGGTCGGAGATAGAAACTAAGCCAATACGTAAGGTATCCATAATTATTCCGTTTAAACAGTCTCGTTAAACAGAATGATACACTGCGAAGGGAAGGACAGACAGGTTTCAGAAGAGGTAGCGTGACCCATATCAGGGCCACGCGTTAATGATTACAGCAGATCGCCGATCATTTTTTCCAGTTTTTCCTGGTCTACCGCAAACTTACGGATACCGTCCGCCAGTTTGTCCACCGCCATGGGGTCCTGGTGATGCTGCCACAGGAACTCGGCTTCGGTAATGCGTTCCGGACGCGCTTTGACTTCGCCGGAGAAAGAGAGCTTACGCTCAATCGCCCCTTCGCTTTCCGCCAGTTCTTTCAGCAATGCCGGCGCGATAGTCAGACGGTCGCAGCCCGCCAGCTCCAGAATTTCGCCTACGTTACGGAAGCTTGCGCCCATAACGACGGTTTCGTAACCATGCTGTTTGTAGTACTCGTAGATTTCCGTTACGGAAACCACGCCCGGATCTTCAGCTGGCGCATAGTCTTTCTTGTCGGTATTGGCTTTATACCAGTCAAGAATACGACCTACGAACGGCGAGATCAGGTAGACGCCCGCTTCGGCGCACGCACGCGCCTGCGCGAAGGAGAACAGCAGCGTCAGGTTACAGTTGATGCCTTCTTTTTCGAGCTGTTCGGCTGCGCGAATGCCCTGCCAGGTGGACGCCAGCTTGATCAGGATACGATCGTTGCTGATACCCGCATCATTGTAGAGTTTAATGATACGTTTTGCTTTGGCGATAGACGCTCCAGTGTCATAAGACAGACGCGCGTCAACTTCGGTAGAAATACGCCCCGGCACCAGCTTCAGGATTTCCAGGCCAATATTCACCGCCAGCTTATCGGTCGCGTCAACAACCTGCTGCGCGCGGTCGCTGCTCTGCTGCTTCGCCCAGGCGACAGCATCGTCAATCAGCTTACGATATTCCGGGATTTGCGCTGCGTTAAGAATGAGAGAAGGGTTAGTTGTAGCATCCTGCGGCTGGTACAGCTTCATTGCCGCGATATCTCCGGTATCAGCCACTACGGTGGTGAACTGACGAAGGGAGGTCAATTTGTCCGTCATGATAGAGTTTCTCTTTAAACAGCTTGTTAGGGGATGTAACCGGTCTACCCTGATGATAACACGACGCACTCACAGCGCAACCGCCTACATGCACCTGGCTGCCCTTGTGGATTGTTTGCGTATCTGCCAATGGTTGATGCGCAATTAAAGGATGCCGCCGTATTTATGGTAAACTGCCGTCAATATTAGCCTGACAAGGTCATCTACATCATGGGTCACGCTTATACAGGATCATCAAAGCGTGCCGGCATCAACAAGAGGGACGTTAATGCCTGAGTTTTTCAGTTTTATTAACGAAATACTCTGGGGCTCGGTAATGATTTACCTGCTGCTCGGCGCAGGATGTTGGTTTACCTGGCGTACCGGATTCATTCAGTTTCGTTATATTCGCCAATTTGGCCGCAGTCTGAAAGGCAGCTTTAGCCCGCAGCCAGGCGGCCTGACGTCATTTCAGGCACTGTGTACCAGCCTCGCGGCGCGGATTGGCAGCGGTAATCTGGCCGGCGTGGCGCTGGCTATCGCCGCAGGCGGTCCCGGCGCGGTATTCTGGATGTGGGTCTCGGCCATCATTGGTATGGCGACCTCCTTCGCCGAGTGTTCGCTTGCCCAGCTTTATAAAGAACGTGACCCGACAGGCCAGTTCCGCGGCGGCCCGGCGTGGTATATGGCGCGCGGGCTGGGAATGCGCTGGATGGGCGTGGTTTTCGCCCTCTTTCTGCTCGTCGCCTACGGGTTGATTTTTAATAGCGTGCAGGCGAATGCCGTCTCACGCGCGCTCCATTTCGCCTTCAACATTCCGCCGCTTATCTCCGGCATTGCTCTGGCGTTCTGTGCCCTGTTAATTATCATTCGCGGCATAAAAGGTGTCGCCCGCCTGATGCAATGGCTGATTCCCATCATCGCGTTATTGTGGGTCGCCGGCAGCGTGTTCATTTGCCTCTGGCATATTGAGCAAATGCCTGGCGTTATCGCCTCGATAGTCAAAAGCGCATTTGGCTGGCAGGAAGCCGCGGCAGGCGCAGCCGGGTATACGCTCACTCAGGCTATTACCAGCGGTTTTCAGCGTGGGATGTTCTCTAATGAAGCGGGAATGGGGTCAACGCCTAATGCGGCCGCAGCGGCAACGTCGTATCCCCCTCACCCTGTCGCGCAGGGGATTGTGCAAATGATTGGCGTATTCAGCGACACCATTATCATCTGTACCGCCAGCGCGATGATTATCCTGCTGGCGGGGAATCACACGTCCCATTCGTCAACAGAAGGCATTCAGCTTCTCCAACATGCAATGGTTTCGTTGACCGGTGAATGGGGCGCCAGTTTTGTCGCGCTTATCGTCATTCTGTTCGCGTTCAGTTCTATCGTCGCCAACTATATTTACGCCGAGAACAATCTGTTTTTTCTGCGGTTACATAACGCAAAGGCCATCTGGCTATTACGCCTTGCGACGCTTGGCATGGTTATTGCCGGTACGCTTATCAGTTTTCCGCTGATATGGCAGCTCGCAGACATGATCATGGCCTGTATGGCCATTACCAATCTGACGGCGATTTTGTTGCTCTCACCGGTGGTGTATACCCTCGCCAGCGATTATCTGCGACAACGGAAACTGGGCGTAAGACCGCAGTTCGATCCGCGGCGCTTCCCGGATATCGAACCACAACTGGCGCCAGATACCTGGGATGCGGCATCGCGCGATTAAGCCGACAATCGCAACCATCGGTCAACTCTGCGGCGTTTTTTTGCTAAAGTCGCAGAAAATTCCCTGCAAGGACTGGATATGCTGATTCTGATTTCACCTGCAAAAACGCTTGATTATCAAAGCCCGCTGGCCACGACCCGCTATACCCAGCCGGAGCTATTGGATCACAGCCAGCAGCTTATTCAACAGGCCCGCCAGCTTTCGGCGCCGCAAATTTCCAGGCTGATGGGAATTAGCGACAAACTGGCGGATCTCAACGCCACGCGTTTTCATGACTGGCAGCCTCATTTTACGCCGGATAATGCACGCCAGGCGATTCTGGCGTTCAAAGGCGATGTTTATACCGGTCTACAGGCGGAAACGTTCAACGACGCGGATTTTGATTTTGCTCAACAACATCTGCGTATGCTCTCTGGCTTGTATGGCGTATTGCGCCCGCTGGATTTAATGCAGCCTTATCGTCTGGAGATGGGGATTCGCCTGGAGAATCCGCGCGGCAAAGATCTTTATCAATTCTGGGGCGATATCATTACCGATAAGCTCAACGAAGCGCTTGAGGCGCAGGGCGATCGGGTGGTGGTGAATCTGGCCTCCGAGGAATATTTTAAATCGGTTAAGCCGAAGAAACTGAATGCCGAACTGATTAAGCCCGTGTTCCTTGATGAGAAAAACGGCAAGTTTAAGGTGGTAAGCTTCTACGCCAAAAAAGCGCGCGGACTGATGAGCCGTTTTATTATTGAAAACCGCTTAACGAAGCCGGAACAGCTTACCGCGTTTGACCGTGAAGGGTATTTCTTTGATGAAGAAACCTCCACACAAGACGAGCTGGTCTTTAAACGCTACGAGCAGTAACGGCATCGCCGGATGGCGGCTACGCCTTATCCGGCCTACAAATCGACACCACCCCATAGGCCCGGTAAGCGACAGCGCCACCGGGCGCAATGGTTACTGGCGGGTCATCATCAGCTTACGCAGGGCGGCAAAATCCGCAGGCAGATGATGTGAAAGTAGCGGCAGATCGGCGCGTTCGGCGAGCGCTTCAGGCAAGGCCAGCGTTTCTCCCAGAATGGACTCCACGCTTTCTTTAAACTTCGCCGGATGCGCCGTGCCGAGAAACAAGCCATGCTCGCCAGGGTTTAACTGGTCGCGTAATGCCCGATACGCTACCGCCGCATGAGGTTCCGAGATATAACCTTTCGCTTTCAGCTCGCGCATCGTCTGCTGTGTCGTAGTGTCATCCACCGCCGCATAGCCCAACTCAGTCAGACGCCAGATTTTACGGCGGAACAGCTCCTCCACGCGCGGCCAGTTATTCGGCTGGCTGACATCCATCGCATTCGACAGGGTCGCCTGCGTCGCTTTCGGCGCCCACTTTCCGTCATGCAGAAAACGCGGCACCGTATCGTTAATGTTGGTAGCGGCGATAAAGCGTTTCACCGGTAGGCCTAACGACTTCGCCAGCAGCCCTGCAGTCAAATCGCCAAAGTTGCCGCTGGGGACGGAGATCACCAGTTGGTTACGCGCCTCCTGCGGCAGTTGCGCCACGGCTTCAAAGTAGTAGCAAATTTGCGCCAACAGGCGGCTGATATTAATCGAATTAGCTGAATTCAGCCCCAGCGCCGTTTTCAGATCTTCGTCATCAAATGCCTGTTTCACCAGCGCCTGGCAAGCGTCGAAATCGCCGTCGATCGCCACGGTTTCAATGTTGCCGCCCAGCGTACAGAACAGTTTTTCCTGCAACGGACTGATTTTACCGCGCGGGTAGAGAATGACGACCCGCACATTTTCCAGGCCATAGAACGCGTGAGCCACCGCCGCGCCGGTATCGCCTGACGTTGCGGTCAGAATCGTCACCGGTTTGTCGCCGCTGATATGCGTCAGCATTTGCGCCATAAAACGCCCGCCGAAGTCTTTAAAGGCCAGCGTCGGACCATGGAACAGCTCCAGGCAGCCGACATCGCTTTCTACCTGCGCTACCGGTGCCGGGAACGCAAACGCCGCGCGGACGCGCTCTTCCAGAATGTGCTGCGGTATTTCATCGCCAATAAATGCCGAGAGGATCTTTGCGCTACGGCTGACAAAGTCCTGGTTGAGCATCTCATCAATTTCCGTCAGGCTAAACTCCGGCAGTTCGTGCGGAAAAAAAAGTCCCTGCTGTTTGCCCAGTCCTTGCGTGACGGCCTGCGCAAAGCTGACCTGCTCATTATGGTCTTTCAGATTATAGAGTTTCATTGATTATCCCACTACTCGTGCGCCCGCCGTATCCAGCCGGCAAATATGAACGAAGCCTTCCTGATTTTGCAGATAATGTTTGCTCAGCCAGTCCGCGACGCGCTGTGCCGTCTCCGGTTTATCGCATAGCGCAAACAGCGTCGGCCCCGATCCAGAAATCCCGCTCGCCAGCGCGCCGATCTCCGACACCGCCTGCCGCGCCTGGCTAAAGCCCGGCAGTAAACGCGCGCGGTATGGTTCGGCAATAACATCTTTCATCAGCGCGGCGGCAAGCTGCGGCTGCCGCGAGTAACAGGCGTGAATAAAACCGGCCAGATGCCGTCCATGCGCAATGCAATCCTGACGGCGATACTGCGCGGGCAAAATAGCCCGCGCTTCTGCGGTGGAAACTTTAATGCCCGGATAAGCCAGTACCCATAGCCACTCATCAAAGCCCGGCACCTGCTGACTAATAATGCCGTTTTCTTCAATCATCAACTGCATACCGCCAAGAAAGCACGGCGCGACGTTATCGTAATGGATGCTGCCGGAGATACGGCCTTCCAGCTCGCCCATCAGCGCCAACAGACGCGTGTCGTTTAACGGTTTGCCGCAGTGCTCATTCATCGCGACCAGCGCAGCGACGACGGAGCAGGCGCTGGACCCTAACCCGGAACCAATCGGCATATTTTTTTCCAGCGTCATCGCCACCGGGATGGATTTCCCCAATGCCTGGCAAAAACGTTCCCAGCACTGATAAACAATATTTTCACGCGGCTCCGGCGGCAATTTATCGGCAAATCGCCCCAGGTTATGCAGACGGAAATGGTCCGCTGCTTCAACGGATACCACATCGCCCAGCAACGTGCCGTCAACGGGTGTGACGGCCGCGCCCAACACGTCGAAACCGACGCTCATGTTCGCGCTGGAAGCCGGGGCATACACTTTCACCATGTTAAACTCCTAACTTCCATGAGAGGGTCCGTAACAGATCGGCAAACACGCCCGCCGCCGTCACATCATTGCCTGCGCCGTAGCCGCGCAGCACCAACGGCAAGGGCTGATAATAGTGGCTGTAGAACGCCAGTGCGTTTTCACCGTTTTTCACTTTGAAGAGCGGATCGTTACCATCAACTTCGGCAATCTTCACGCGGCACACGCCATCCTCTTCGATATTGCCCACATAGCGCAATACCTTACCTTCATCACGAGCTTTTGCCACACGGGCGGCAAACGCATCGTCAAGCTGCGGCAGATGCGCCATAAAGGTGGTCACATCGCCGGAGGCGTCAAACTCGTCCGGCAACACCGGTTCAATCACGATATCGGAAAGCTCCAGCTCGCGACCCGTCTCGCGGGCAAGGATCAACAGTTTCCGCGCCACATCCATACCGGAAAGATCGTCGCGCGGATCGGGTTCGGTATAGCCCATCTCGCGCGCCAGCGCGGTCGCCTGTGAGAGACTCATCCCCTCTTCCAGTTTACCGAAAATAAAAGAGAGCGACCCGGAAAGAATGCCGGAAAATTTTTGCAGTTCATCACCCGCATTCAGCAGGTTTTGCAGGTTTTCGATCACCGGCAAACCGGCACCGACGTTGGTGTCATACAAGAATTTGCGCCGTGATTGCGCGGCGGCGAAACGTAGCTGATGGTAGTAGTCCATCGACGAGGTGTTCGCTTTCTTGTTTGGCGTCACCACATGGAATCCTTCACGCAGGAAGTCGGCATACTGGTCGGCCACCGCCTGACTGGAGGTACAATCAACAATCACCGGATTGAGTAGATGATATTCTTTCACCAGGCGAATTAAGCGTCCCAGATTGAACGGCGCGTTCGCTTGCGCCAGTTCCGCCTGCCAGTTGTCCAGATTCAGGCCATGCACATTGGTTAGCAACGCCTTTGAGTTCGCCACGCCGCACACGCGTAGATCGATGTGCTTGTTCTTCAGCCAGGTTTGCTGACGTTTAAGCTGTTCCAGTAGCGCACCGCCGACGCCGCCGACGCCAATGACAAACACTTCAATCACCTGATCGGTATTGAACAGCATCTGGTGCGTTACCCGCACGCCGGTGGTGGCATCGTCGTTATTCACCACCACAGAAATGGAACGCTCAGAAGATCCCTGAGCGATCGCCACGATATTGATATTGGCCCGCGCCAGCGCGGCGAAGAATTTCGCTGAAATGCCGCGTAGCGTGCGCATACCGTCGCCGACAACAGAGATAATCGCCAACCGCTCAGTAACCGCCAGCGGCTCCAGCAGCCCCTCTTTCAGCTCCAGATAGAACTCATCCTGCATCGCACGGCGGGCACGCGCGCAGTCACTCTGCGGCACACAGAAGCTGATGCTGTACTCAGAGGAGGACTGGGTAATGAGCACCACCGAGATCCCGGCGCGAGACATGGCGGCGAAAACACGCGCCGCCATCCCAATCATCCCTTTCATTCCCGGGCCGGAGACGCTAAACATCGCCATGTTGTTAAGGTTAGAGATCCCTTTAACCGGCAGATTATCATCGTCGCTGGACGCGCCGATCAGCGTTCCTGGCGCCTGCGGATTGCCGGTATTTTTAATCAGACAGGGGATCTGGAACTGGGCGATAGGCGTTATGGTGCGAGGGTGAAGGACTTTGGCGCCGAAGTAAGAGAGTTCCATAGCTTCCTGGTAGGACATCGATTTCAGCAGCCTGGCGTCCGGCACCTGACGCGGGTCACAGGTATACACGCCATCGACGTCAGTCCAGATTTCACAGCAGTCAGCGCGTAAACAGGCGGCCAGCACGGCGGCGGAATAGTCGGAACCATTACGGCCCAGCACCACCAGTTCACCCTTTTCATTACCGGCGGTAAAGCCCGCCATCAGGATCATGTGATCAGCTGGGATCTGGCTGGCGGCGATACGGCGAGTCGATTCCGCGATATCGACGGTAGATTCAAGGTAATGGCCCACCGCCAACAGTTTTTCTACCGGATCGATCACCGTGACGCGATGTCCACGCGCCTCCAGGAGGCCCGCCATAATCGCGATCGACATTTTTTCGCCACGGCAAATCAGCGCGGCGTTGATGCTGTCCGGGCACTGACCCAGCAAGCTGATACCATGCAAAACATGTTTGATCTGAGCGAATTCTTGTTCGACAACCATTTTCAACCGTGCAAGCGGGAATCCCGGCTGCGCGTTGGCAAGTCCTGCGAGCAGGTCAGAAAAAATACGTTCGGCATCACTGATATTCGGCAAAGCATCCTGGCCGCCGATAGTTTTTTCAATCATTGCCACCAGATGGTTGGTAATTTTCGCGGGGGCGGAAAGTACGGTCGCTACCTGCCCTTGCCTGGCATTGCTTTCCAGAATATCGGCAACACGCAGAAAACGTTCTGCATTTGCCACTGATGTACCGCCGAACTTCAACACTCGCATGGTTGTTACCTCGTGATCTCTGGTCAAAAAAAAAGCCCGCACTGTTCAGGTGCGGGCTTTTTTCTGTGTTTCCTGTACGCGTCAGCCCGCACCGTTACCTGTGGTAATGGTGATGGTGGTAATGGTGGTGGTGCTGATGCGGTTCATGGATGTTGTGTACTCTGTCATTTTTATTTGTCTGTCTTGTATTCCTATATTGGTTAAAGTATCTGCCCGCCTAAGTCAATAAATTTTTAAATTGATCACATTCCGAAACTTGTTCATGTGCTGCTGGCGATATATTTATTTTCGACCAATTCCCCTGTCACGGTCTCTTGCAACCAGACGTAATCTCTTATTATTTTAAAAATTACAGCACGTTATTTTGTTAGTTTTTTTTCAATATCATGGACCAAACGGTGCAACATTACCGTATCTCGCTGTCCCAGCAGGCCGATTCGCTGTTGTAGCCAGTCGGTTAATTTGTGGTCATCGGCCGCCTCCAGAGTCGTTAGCAGGCGTAAAAGGCGCGCGCGTAACGCCTGTAACTGCGATTCATCAGCAATATCAACGGATTCTGTGGTCTGTTGCATTAAACCTGCTAATTGATAGCAATACACCATGACTGCCTGACCCAGATTGAGCGAAGGGTAATCCGCCGCCATCGGCACGCCGGTCAATACATCCGCCAGCGCCAGCTCGTCATTGGTCAGACCGGAATCCTCACGGCCAAAAACCAGCGCGGCATGACGCATCCAGCGTGATTTTTCCTGTAATAAGGGAACCAGTTCAGCGGGCGAAGCGTAGTAATGAAATTTTGCCCGGCTGCGGGCTGTCGTCGCTACGGTAAAATCAACATCGTGGAGTGCGTCGGCAAGGGTGTGGAAAACCTCAATATTATCAATAATATCTCCAGATCCATGTGCGACCCAACGGGTGGCGGGCTCCAGGTGTGCCTGGCTGTCGACAATACGCAGGTCAGTAAATCCCATGGTCTTCATAGCCCGGGCGGCTGCGCCGATATTTTCCGCTCTGGCGGGAGCGACAAGAACGATTGTTACACGCATTTCATTACTCTTTTTTGACTAATTTACAGGAAATTAGCTGGCGTTTGTAAGCATATTACGCTTCGCAAATTTACAAAATTTTAACGGATATCACTGAAAAAGCATTTTTGATTTCGTAAAAGACGCTACACTATTGCGTATCTGTACTATTGCTGTTTATGTTAACAGAACATCGTTATCCTGCTGTTTATTTAGGATAATTTAATTTAAAATAGATCCTGCTCTTTGGATTCATCGCATTTATTAGTTGGCTTACGTAACTAGTTGGAATATTGCAAATTTGTGATGAAAGCTAGCATTTAGCTACGATGATTTCATCAAACTGTTAACGTGCTACAATTGAACTTGATATATGTCAACGAAGCGTAGTTTTATTAGGTGTCCGGTACGTCTTAGCCTGTTATGTTGCTGTTAAAATGGTTAGGATGACAGCCGTTTTTGACACTGTCGGGTCCAGAGGGAAAGTACCCACGACCAAGCTAATGATGTTGTTGACGTTGATGGAAAGTGCATCAAGAACGCAATTACGTACTTTAGTCATGTTACGCCGATCATGTTAATTTGCGACATGCATCAGGCAGGTCAGGGACTTTTGTACTTCCTGTTTCGATTTAGTTGGCAATTTAGGTAGCAAACATGCAGACCCCGCACATTCTTATCGTTGAAGACGAGTTGGTAACACGCAACACGTTGAAAAGTATTTTCGAAGCGGAAGGCTATGATGTATTCGAAGCGACAGATGGCGCGGAAATGCATCAGATCCTCTCTGAATATGACATCAACCTGGTGATCATGGATATCAATCTGCCAGGGAAAAACGGTCTCCTGTTAGCGCGTGAACTGCGTGAACAGGCTAACGTTGCGCTGATGTTCCTGACGGGCCGCGATAACGAAGTCGACAAAATTCTCGGCCTCGAAATCGGCGCGGATGATTACATCACCAAACCGTTTAACCCACGCGAATTGACCATCCGTGCCCGCAACCTGCTGTCCCGTACCATGAACCTGGGTACCGTCAGCGAAGAGCGTCGTAGCGTTGAAAGCTACAAGTTCAACGGTTGGGAACTGGATATCAACAGTCGTTCACTGATCGGCCCGGACGGCGAGCAGTATAAACTACCGCGCAGCGAGTTCCGCGCGATGCTTCACTTCTGCGAAAACCCTGGCAAAATTCAGTCGCGCGCAGAGCTGTTGAAGAAAATGACCGGCCGCGAGCTGAAGCCGCATGACCGTACTGTTGACGTTACCATTCGTCGTATTCGTAAGCATTTCGAATCCACGCCGGATACGCCGGAAATCATCGCCACCATTCACGGCGAAGGTTATCGCTTCTGCGGCGACCTGCAGGATTAATTCGGCCCAGGCGCCAAACCGTAAAAACAGTCGGTAAGTTATTCTTACTGGCTGTTTCTTATGCCCCCCTCCGCTAAGCGGCTTCGCTTTCCCTCCTGACCTGCCGTTATGACGTACTCTTTTACATAAAAATTGTCGTATAGCTCTGTTTATCTCAGCTTGCGAAAGTTAAGGTAGTTTGTGTATTTACATTAAAGAGTAATACACGGGATTTGTTGGTCCCCAAAAAATAAGGGGATGCTCACAGGACGTGAGGTTTCACAGGATGAAAAAATCACCATTATGCTGCTACCTGTTTTGTGCAGCGATGTCAGCTTCATCAGCCGCGCTGGCTGCTACCGCGCCGGTCTCCGCAGGCGTTATTCATTTCAAAGGCCAGATTGTCGAATATGGTTGTAATCTTGCGCCTCACGATCGCAATATCGAGGTATCATGTTTGCGGAATAATATCCCCCATTTGCAGACAGTCGCCACACCGTCTGGAAACGCTATTTCGTTGATGAATGGAATCGCCACGGTACGGCACGTGTCGTTAAAAGATCATCCGGAGATTCAAAGTTTGATCGTCCAGTACCGCTAACCGCTTATGGCTCCCGCCGGGAGGAATTTCGGCAGGCGACGATTTCGCTCAGTAAAGCGCCGCCCGCCTGCATTTTGTACTTTTCTCTCATTCGTATCCTCCAACAGCGATGTTCATCGCTTCGCTATCCTGTACGCTATACGCGCTTGTTAAGCACTGTACCTATGATAGCTGTCATAAAATGATTGCAAATAAAATCATCATATTTACTATGGTTAACCTTAAAAACAGCGTTATCGCTCATACATTGATAAGGTGAATGCATTGACTTAAATATTCTTGTTGGCTATTTCAATCTACTTAATTATAATTTAAGTGAATATTAAATTTATGTTTACCTTTTAATAGTCAACCACTTTATCATTCATATAATGGGGAAGATATGAAGCAATTAAACGGCGGGAATGCGTATCGTCCCACAGGGAAAGAAAAAAACCTGGAAGCTATTTTAAATATTCATCGGCACGTTATTCAAGACATTTCCCCTGTCACTATTACGGCCGGTAAAACACTGGATATCAAGATTGATAATCAATCCCACATCCTGTTAATCACTAAAGGTGCTATTAAAGTATGTCGGCGTATCGACAGCATTGTAATGGGCAGCGGTGTCTCACCAATGATTTTAGGCCTTGTAGATGCCTATGCTGACTTATACCAGTTAGAAGAGAATTCAGACGTCTTTTTTATCGCCGAAACCACCTGTGAATATTATCCTGTCCCAGTAAAAGATTTTGTGAAAATAGCCGATGAAAAGCATCTCTGGCGTGACATTTCGAACATCCTGATGTATCGCATTGCCTTCATGACTAACCGTGACAGAAACCTTATCGGGCAGGACGCCTATAGCCAGATAAAAGCGCTGTTACTTGAACTGTGGTCGTATCCTGAAAGCTCACGATTTGAGATCAACGCACAGAACTTCATACAGCAGAGAACCGGGCTTTCACGCAGCCGTATCATGCAGGTACTTTCAGAACTAAAAGCGGGGGACTATATAAAAATACTGCATGGAAGACTGTTAGAGCTTCGAAACCTGCCGGTTTCATTTTAAACAGACAAGCGTCGTATATTATTAGAAATAAAGCCATGTAGAGTTAAATAAATTCCCCCAGAAATAATAACCATTATCAAAAAAAAGATCTTGTTCTATAAATCCAGTCATCAATCGTACTTCTTTAGTAGTATTTTATTAAACTTTGTTACCGGGTCCGAAACTGGACTGCCGTTCAATATTGCATCAGAATTTCTATTGAGTTCATAGTTGTTATACGTAGAATAGCCGCCTGCTTATCTACAGAACAGAAAGAAGCGCATACAGAGTAAAATATAATATATTATTTTATATGGCTATCTTTATTTTCCAGCAAATAGAATCAGGCAACAATTAATATGTTTAATAAGAAAATTATCATCCTGGCAATGTTAACTGCCGTAGCATCCACACCGGTATTTGCCCAGAACACGATTACGTTCAATGGCAAAATTTACGATCAGGCGTGTACGGTTCAGGTTAATGGCTCCACGGATACCACCATTGATTTGGGTAATTACAGCAAAGAACGCATCGCGGAAAAAGGCGCCACCACCGATTACGTGCCGTTTACCGTAAGCCTGGTTAGCTGCCCGGAAGCAGGGACCGGCGTACCAACCCAGGCCATGTTCCGCTTCCACGGCGCAACAGATGATTCCAACCCAACGTACTTCAAAAACGCGGACGAAGGATCGGAAACGGGCGCCGCGGGTGTCGGTATTTCTATTCAGAACGCTTCGCATAGCGATGTGACAAATAACGCGGATGATGCCGCAGTGAACCTGCCAACCGACGGCTCGAATGCAAACTTTACCTATTACGCCGCCATGGCAAACGATGGTTCCGCAACCGTAACAGGTGGAGATGTTAGCACTCAGGTTACGTATACCGTCTCGTATCAGTAAGGCATTCTCATCCTGATGTGGACAGGCAGGACGCCAGTCCATAGTGTAAAACATCTGTACAGAGTAAAAAATGAAACACATAAAGAAATCCGTGTTGGTCGTATTACTGACAAGCCATGTTGCCCATGCCAGCATTGTTGTTGGCGGAACCCGACTGGTTTTCGACGGCAATAATGATGAGTCGTCAATCAATGTAGAGAATAAAGACAGTAAAGCGAATCTTGTTCAGTCATGGTTATCGGTTGCCGATCCCCAGGTCACAAATAAGCAGGCGTTTATTATCACCCCGCCTCTTTTTCGCCTTGATGCCGGGCAAAAGAACAGCATTCGGGTTATTCGCTCCGGCGCCCCTCTACCTACAGATCGGGAATCTATGTACTGGCTCAATATTAAGGGTATTCCTTCTATTGATGATAATGCCTCCGCGAACCGCGTGGAAATCTCTATTAATACCCAAATAAAGCTTATATATCGGCCGCCAGCATTAACAAAATCGACGCCTGATAGCCAGAGCCAACAATTAAAATGGCAGACGGCAGGTGATGTTATTACCGTAAATAACCCCACTCCCTATTATATGAACTTTGCCAGTGTGACGCTTAACAGCCATGAAGTGAAATCAGCGACCTTCGTTCCGCCAAAATCATCAGCGTCATTTAAATTGGGTTCTACTGCCGCCCCTCATGGCACGGTAACGTGGCGATTAATCAGCGATTATGGGATGAGTTTAGAGCCGCATTCCGGTTCATTCTAGCCATTAACGACTTCACTTTACTTTTACCCTTTCAGGACTTTTACTGTGCAATTCTCCAGAGTAGAGCCCCGTTCTCAATTAGCGTTATCGTTTCTGTTTATATGCTGTTCCATAAAACCAGCGTTAGCGCATGATCATTTTAATCCATTATCGTTGGAAAATGATGAACCGGGCGTGGAGAATGTCGATCTATCGGTTTTCGAAAAGGGGGGGCAGGCAGAAGGCACCTATAACGTTGATATTTATATTAATAATACCAGTGTTGAAACAAAAAATATTGCCTTTAAAAATAAAAAATCAGCAGATAATAAGCTCTCCCTACAGCCGTGTCTTAGCGTTGAACAACTCAAGCAGTGGGGCGTAAAAACAGAAAACTTCCCCGAGCTTAAAAATGACCCAAACGGGTGTACCGATCTTAGTCTGCTGGCTGGCGCTGTAGCAAAGTTCAATGTCATCGGTAACCGGCTGGATTTAGCGATCCCTCAAATCGCGTTGATCGCCGCCCCGCGAGAATTCGTCCCTACCAGCGAATGGGATGAAGGCATTAATGCTTTTTTGCTGAACTACAGTTTTACCGGATCGCAGGATCACGATATTGATGAAAACCGGACGGAAAATAGCGAATACGCTAACCTGCGCCCAGGTATTAACATTGGCGCATGGCGTTTTCGTAACTACTCAACCTGGAATCATGATAGCGATGGGCAAAATAGCTGGGATTCTGCCTACACCTATGTTTCTCGCGATATCGAATTTTTAAAAGGACAGCTGATCGCCGGGGAAAATAACACGCCCGCGGACGTCTTTGACAGTATTTCATTTAAGGGCGTACAGATCTCTTCTGATGACGATATGTTGCCGGACAGTATGAAAGGGTTCGCCCCGGTCATTCGCGGGGTGGCCAAAAGCAGCGCGCAGGTGACCGTTGAGCAAAACGGTTATACCATCTACAAAACTAACGTTCCGGCGGGTCCATTCGCCATCAATGATCTTTATCCAACTGGCGGTTCAGGCGACCTGTACGTTACCATCAAAGGATCCGATGGTTCTGAACAGCATTTCATTGTGCCCTACGCCAGCGTTCCGGTATTACAGCGTGAAGGCCACCTGAAATACGACCTGACGGTAGGCCGCACACGTTCATCAGATACGCATTCCGCACAACAGAATTTCGCAGAACTGACGGCCTTATACGGATTAGCAGGCGGCATAACCGCCTATGGCGGAATAGAGAGTACGCTGAGCAATGATATTTATCATGCGGCGCTCATCGGGACAGGTTTAAACCTTGGCGATCTGGGCGCATTGTCTTTAGACGTCACCAACTCATGGTCAAAAATTAAAGCAGGCGATGTGGTTAGCGATACGCTTACCGGACAGTCCTGGCGTATTCGTTACAGCAAAGATATTCAGTCAACAGGCACCAATTTCACTGTCGCCGGCTACCGTTATTCGACCAAAGATTACTACGCTCTTGAGGATGTGCTGGATACCTATAGCGATAATAGTCACTATGATCATGTACGTAATCGCACCGACCTGTCGTTATCGCAAGACATTATCTACGGTTCCATTTCACTCACTTTATATAATGAAGATTACTGGAATGACACTCATACCACATCATTAGGTATTGGCTATAACAACACATGGCATAACGTAAGCTATGGCATTAACTATTCTTATACGCTGAACGCCGATAATTCTCAGGATGAAGACGACGATACGGAAGACAGTAATGACCAGCAAATTTCCATCAATATTAGTATTCCGTTAGATGCCTTTATGCCGTCAACGTATGCCACCTACAATATGAATTCCGCGAAAGACGGCGATACCACGCATACTGTCGGTTTAAACGGAACAGCGCTGGCACAGAAAAATCTCTCATGGAGCATTCAGGAAGGTTATTCCTCTCAAGATAAAGCCACCAGCGGTAATGTGAGCGCAACCTATAACGGGACGTATGCGGATATTAACGGCGGGTATAGCTACGATAATCATATGCGTCGCCTGAATTATGGCGTTCAGGGCGGCGTACTGCTACATCGAAATGGCCTGACATTATCACAACCTATGGACGACACCATCATATTGGTTAAAGCCCCTGGCGCAGCGGGTGTCCCCGTGAATAACGAAACGGGCGTGGACACCGATTTTCGGGGTTATGCCGTCGTACCTTATGCTTCGCCTTACCATCGTAATGAAGTGTCTTTAGATACGACAGGCATTAGAAAAAATATTGAGCTCATTGATACCAGTAAAACGCTGGTGCCTACCCGTGGCGCGGTGGTCAGGGCTGAATATAAAACCAATATTGGTTACAAGGCATTGATGGTATTAACCCGCATAAACAATCTGCCTGTTCCTTTTGGCGCGACCGTCTCGTCTTTAACAAAACCAGACAATCACAGCAGTTTTGTTGGTGATGCGGGGCAAGCCTGGTTAACCGGGCTGGAAAAACAAGGGCAGTTATTAGTGAAGTGGGGGCCAACAGCAGCAGACCAGTGTCAGGTCTCTTATCGTATACCGAGCTCCCCCTCCGCTTCTGGCGTAGAAATCTTACACGAGCAATGCCAGTGATTCTGGTGGGATAAAAGATGAATATGAACAGATTTGCTGCATTAGCCGCCCTGTTAACGTTCACGGGTCTGGCATTATGGTCGCCATCGAGCAGCGCGGCATACAATACCGCAGATGCCGTAGACATTAACGTTACGGGATTAATTTATGCCGATCCGTGTACCGTGACGGTCCCCGACACGCTCTCTCTTGGACAATATGCCCGGGCGGATATCGCTGTGGCCGGTGGCAATACCGCCACCATTCCTTTCACCATAAAAATGACGAATTGCCCGGCAACGACCACAAAAGCCGCGATTTCATTTAATGGCGTACCTTATCCCGATCCAAATTATGCTTCTGCGATTTATGCAAACAGCGCGGCCAATCCGGCGCAGGATTTAGGATTACAGCTTTTTAACCTGGACGGCAAAAGTCTGGTCAATCTGGCCAACAACGTCACTTACACGGTGGATATCAACAGTAATACCCATGAAGCCAATTTGCCTGTCGCCGCAAGGATGTATACCCCGTATGGAAAAGTCACGGCAGGGGATTTCACGTCCGTTGTGACGATCACTATCGCATGGCAATAACATCTTTCTATTTCACCTGGTATAAAAGCAGGAATTTTTCATGAGAAGGTTATATCTGGCGCTTATTCTGCTGTTCGCGTGTTCCGGTCATAGTTACGCCTCCTGTAAACGTTCCGGAAATGAAGGCGCGATCACTATCACCCCGCCGTCGCAGCTTGTGGTGGATAGCCACGCCTATACCGCAGGCGAAGTGTTGTGGCAATCGGGCTGGGTTTCCACCTCCGAAGTCACAATGGATGGCTGTAGTCGCGATTATAAGGTCGGTTTTTTATATGAACCCGGTAGCGCGCAGTCAAATACATCAGCGACAATCAATGCGAATGACGGGAACAACACGCCGGTATTTAGCACCGGGATTTCCGGCGTGGGCATTGCGATTAAAACCCAAACGAATGCTGGCCCTTACGATAATGTCATGCCAATCGATAATACCTACCATAATGGCGATGGCAATAAAACACACCATGCGATGGCTCCCGCCTACAATGTTGAACTGGTCGCCTTAGGCGGTCCGATCACCTCCGGTACCGCGACATTCCAAAGTCCACTGGCGCGCGTATCTTTTCGCGATAGCGCAACGGAAGACTCCGGCGGCGATATCCTGACCCATCTGTATTTGGGGAATACGCAATTGATTATGAAAGCGATGGGATGTCGGGTAGAAACACCTGCCATCACCGTTGATTTAGGCAGCGTTAATTTAGGCAGTTTCACTAACAGTCAAACCGCGGGCACAGGCGAGCAGGATATCTTATTGACCTGCGAACAAGGCACCGCTATTTCCGCATCGTTAAGCGCCCAACCTGCCAGCGGAAATAACCCTGATAATTCAGTCATCCAGTTGAGCAATGCGAGCGCGCCAACCAGCGCAACCGGCGTTGGCGTACAGTTGGGTATTCAGGCGCCGGACGCCGGTTTCTTTACCGACAGTTTGCCAATCAATCAAAAAATTGATCTCTTTACTCACACGATTACCACTAATGCCGATGGCAGCCAGACGGTTAGCGGCGGAACCATGAATATGTCGACCACCCTGAAAATTAGCGCGCGCTACTATAAAACCGCCGCCACGGTAACGGCCGGGCAAGCGAATGCCACGGCAACATTAAACCTGACCTATAACTAACGGCATCACATTTTCTGGCGCTGCGCGGGAAAACGTTAACGCGCGCGCCCGTTAGATTTATTTCCACAAACGTAATTCGTCATCTTTTACTGGCGGTAATGACTTACGTTGCTGACAAGAGAGCGAATACCAGTCCAGATGGCGCGTCAGGAACATCACGCCGCCAAGCGCCAGTAGCAGAACGCCGGTACCCAGAAGCAACGAGCTATCTTCCGAACGCAGCAATCCCCACATTACGCCATCCAGCGCCAATAACGCTAACGTAAACAGCACGCTATTGCGCCATCCTTTCAGCACCGCCTGCAAATAAACGCTATTCATCAACGCGCCCACCAGGCTTGCGGCGATCCAGGCTGGCGCTCACTTCGCGCGGCGAGAATGGCTTGGCGACATAATCATCTGCGCCGATCTCCAGACCAAGCAATCGATCCACTTCATCGCTACGGGCTGTCAGGAAAAGAATCGGCAGCGCAGGATGGCGTTCCAGCAACTGCCGACACAGCTCAAAGCCGCTGATATCCGGTAGTCCCACATCGAGAATCACCGCATCTGGCCGTTGCTGACGCGCTTTTTCCAGCGCGGGCAGCCCGCGAGCGAATAGCTCAACGGTAAACCCTTCCAGTTGCAGGGTGTAGATAGCGTATCGGCGATTCCCTGTTCATCCTCGACTAACCAGACCTGCGGTTGCTGCATACGCTTTCCCTGTTATTGTCGCCACGGCATGACCGGCACCGCGCTGATGGCGTTCTTCGGCGACCCGTCGACCACTTTGTCGGAGTAGGCCAGATACGCCAGCGTGTTGCGTTTCTCATCATAGAAACGCACGACCTGCAATGACTTAAATATCAATGAGGTGCGTTTTTTGAAAACCACCTCTCCCTGCACCTTACCGTTCTTAATTTTGTCGCTCAGTTCAATAGGCCCGACCTGCTGGCAAGAGATGGCGGCGTCAGACGTATCTTCCGCCAGCCCTAATCCGCCTTTTATGCCGCCCGTTTTCGCCCGGCTAACATAGCACGTCACATTTTTGACATCAGGATCATCAAAAGCTTCCACCACGATTTTATGGTCAGGACCGAACATTTTAAATACCGTATCGACTGAACCAATTTGTTCCGCGCGGGCGCTCTGCCCCAGCAGCAACAAAATTGAGAAAAGTACTAAGCTCTTGTATTTCATATTGTTACCATTCATAAAAGTTACATTGCGTAATTATTAGACATTCTAAAATAAAATGGTTATAGATCACAGGATTAGAATAATTACGTGTCACGTTGCCTAAAAAAAGCACTTAAGCTCAAAAAAAACACTGAATGCTAAAAGAACAAAAAATGCTATTATCCTCTTACCTGATATCGGGTGCTCGTTGTTGAAAGGATGGGGATATTTTATGGATCAGGCTGGCATAATTCGCGACCTGTTAATCTGGCTGGAAGGTCATCTGGATCAGCCGCTGTCACTTGACAATGTGGCGGCAAAAGCAGGCTATTCCAAGTGGCACCTGCAGAGAATGTTTAAGGACGTGACGGGCCACGCCATTGGCGCTTACATCCGCGCCCGTCGTTTATCGAAATCAGCGGTGGCGCTGCGTTTGACCGCACGTCCAATTCTGGATATTGCTCTTCAGTACCGCTTCGATTCTCAGCAAACCTTTACGCGCGCCTTTAAGAAACAGTTTTCCCAGACGCCGGCGCTGTATCGTCGCTCCCCGGAATGGAGCGCCTTTGGCATTCGCCCGCCATTACGGCTGGGCGAGTTTACCGTGCCGGAACATCAGTTCGTTACGCTGGAAGATACGCCGCTCCTTGGCGTCACGCAGAGCTATTCCTGCTCGCTGGAACAGATTTCCGACTTCCGCCACGAAATGCGCGTGCAATTCTGGCATGATTTCCTCGGTCATTCGCCAACCATTCCGCCAGTGCTTTATGGGCTTAATGAAACGCGCCCCAGCATGGAGAAAGACGATGAGCAGGAAGTATTCTATACCACCGCACTGCCGCAAGAGCAGGCCGATGGCTATGTTCAGTCGGCGCATCCCGTGCTGTTGCAGGGCGGTGAATACGTCATGTTCACCTATGAAGGGTTAGGAACCGGCGTGCAGGATTTTATCCTGACCGTTTACGGCACCTGTATGCCAATGCTGAATCTGACCCGTCGTAAAGGACAGGATATAGAGCGATACTACCCGTCAGAAGATACCAAAACCGGCGATCGCCCTATCAACCTGCGCTGCGAATTTCTGATCCCGATTCGCCGTTAACGCTGTAGTTCATCCAACGCAGGGGCGTCCAGATGCGAAACGTCCCCTGCGGTTTCTACCACCCACCCAGACGCCAGCCACTGACTTTCCTGGTAATCGATGCGGGAAATAGAGCAGTTGCGCAAACGTAACCGGCGTTCCGCCCAGGCGGGTAGTCCCAGTATAGTACTGACCAGACAGCCCAACGCGATACCGTGACTGACCAATAAAGGTCGGCTGCCCTGCGGTAGCTCCAGACAGGACGCCAGCGCGGCATGAACGCGATCGCTCAACTCCTGCATCGATTCCCCGCCGGGAATGCGGCCATCCTGCGTGCCGTTGACCAACTGACGACGCCAGCCCTCTTCTTCTTCCGTCAGCGAATCGATCTGGCGCTTTTCCAGCACGCCCATATCCAGCTCGCGCAGGCGGGAGTCAAAGGTGATATCACACCCGCACGCCTGGGCGATAATCTCCGCCGTGCGTTTTGTGCGGCCTAAATCGCTGCTGATGATATGGGTGATGCCGAGACTGCGGGCGCGTTCTCCTACCTGCATGGCCTGCTGCTCGCCTTTTGCTGTCAGGGGACTGTCCGATTGGCCCTGAATACGTCGCTCGGCGTTCCACTGCGTTTCACCGTGGCGAACAAGGTATACCTGTAACATATTTTTTTTCCGTTATACTGCGATAAATTTTTAAAACTGAGCTTAATTATGCACCAGGTTATCTCTGCGACCACCAATCCTGCCAAAATTCAGGCAATTCTACAGGCATTTGAAGAGATTTTCGGCGAAGGATCGTGCCATATTACGCCCGTCGCCGTCGAGAGCGGCGTACCGGAGCAGCCCTTCGGAAGCGAGGAAACGCGTGCTGGCGCACGAAATCGCATCGCGAATGCGCGTTTGCTGTATCCGGAAGCCGACTTTTGGGTCGCCATCGAAGCGGGTATTGATGATGACAGCACCTTCAGTTGGGTGGCGATCGAAAACGTCGAACAGCGCGGCGAGGCGCGTTCCGCGACGCTGCCCCTGCCAGCTATTATTCTTGAAAACGTGCGTGCCGGCGCGGCTCTCGGCCCGGTGATGTCCCACTATACCGGTATTGACGAGATTGGTCGCAAAGAGGGCGCCATTGGCGTATTTACCGCCGGAAAATTAACGCGCTCCAGCGTTTACTACCAGGCGGTGATTCTGGCGTTAAGCCCGTTTCATAACGCGGTGTATCGATAATTATTTGCGCTATGTTGTAGGCCTGATAAGCACAGCGCCATCAGGCATTTCGCGGCGATGTTGCCGGATGGCCGCTTCGCCTTATCCGGCCTACGAGCAAATCAGGCGCTTTTCAGCAGTACATTCTCAAGCCAATGACGCAGTTCAACCGGCGCGGATTTCAGGCTGTTTGACCCGCGCGTGATGGTGGCGATGCCCGCCCCCAGCTCGGTTTTCAACTCGCGCTGGCTCATTTCGCCACGCAGCAACTCCTCAATAATGCGCACGCGCGTTCCCAGCGCTTCACGCTCGTCCGGCGTAAGCATCAGTTGTAATAAAGGCAGATGCAGATCCTCTGCATATGCCTGACGGAGTAACTCCACAAAACGAAGCCACTCCTGATTACGTTGTTCGGCGATAGCCGATGAATAAGGGGAATGCTGGGTCATGTTATGCCGCCGTTTGTACTGTTACACGAGTACAAATGATAACATAACCCGTCTGCATTAATACCGTCGCTGCCACTCAGAGTCGCTCATTAAGGCCTCTTTCTGCCCCATAAAGTGGCGATAGTAAGCGTCATAGGCCAGAACGTTTTTCACGTAGCCGCGCGTTTCCGAAAAGGGAATGCTTTCGACAAACGCTACGGCATCAATACGCCCGGCGCTATTGCCAAGCCAGGTGCGCACGCGTCCCGGCCCGGCGTTATACGCCGCCGAGGCGAAAATGCGGTTATTGCCAAACTGCTGATAGACATACTGCAAATAGCTGGTGCCAATGTTGATGTTGGTCTCCGGCTCCAGCAGTTGGCCGGGGCCGCGGTAGTCCGGAATCGAAAACATTTTCACCGTATGGGTGGCCGTTCCCGGCATAATCTGCATTAAACCGCTGGCCCCTACCGGTGATTTTACTTTCGGGTTCCAGGCGCTCTCCTGGCGGGCAATCGCCATGGCATAGCTTTGTGAGATATCTTTTCCGCGGGTATAGCGGGTAAAAAGATCGTTATATGCCAGCGGGAAACGCTCCTCCAGATGATCCCACAGTTTTCCGGCGATCGTCGCCTGTACGCTCAGATCCCACCAGTGCTGGTTAAACGCATAGCGCGCCAGCTGCGCCTGTTCAGATTTACTACGGCTTTTTACCAGATTCGCCCATTCGCTGCGCGCCGTGTTATCCAGGTTCCAGTACATCAGCTCCCGTACACGCGCCATCTCCGGCCCCTGCGTCAACGCGCTGTTTACGCCGGCGGGCGCTTTATCGATTTTAAGCGTGTACTCTTCGCCTAAACGCTGCGCCGCGACCATCGGATAAAAACCGCGCTTCTGCATTAAAGCATGAAGGATCTCTTTCGCTTCGGCGTCACGACCGCGCTCCAGCAATAAATCCGCCTGCCAGTAACGCCACTCGTCTTTCTCTTTCGCCTCCATCGGCAGTCGGGCAAGCCAGGTATTGAGACCGCGACGATCGCCCATCCCCAGCGCCATACGCACGCGCCGCTCAATAAGCGACGTCGATTGCGAGCGCATAATCGCGTCATCGCGCCATTTCGCCTGCGCATCGGTCACATCGTTGCCCATCAGTCGCCAGGCAACGATATCGCGCAGCGCCTGCGTTTGTTCCTCATTAAGTTTCTGCGCCTGTACCAGCGAGGGGATCATCAGACGCGCATTTTCCGCGTCCTGGCGGGCGACGCTGGCAAACGCGACTTCCGCCATCTGGCGGGTAAAATCGGTGGCGCCGGTGGTGCGTGCGAAGGTCAACACGTTATTAGGATCATTAGCGAGGGTAATGATCGCTGAGGCGATCGTTTGATATTCCGCCGGCATCTGTCCGGCCAGCACCGTAACCAACCCCGTATTCCCGGCTTTCATCGCCAGCCGAATACGTTCCAGATACGCCAGCGGGTCTTGCTTGCCGGAGGCCCGCCAGACGCTGAACAGTTTATCGCAGGCATTCGGCTGACTTTTGCCGGTCAGCCAAAGGTCTTTCGCGCCCTGCCAGGCCGCTTCCGTTTGCCCGGTACTCCATTTCGCGTAGTAATAGTTACATTGCGCTTCCGTGGTGCCGGGTTTCTCCGGGCTAAACGCCAGCAAGCCGCGCCAGTCTTCACGACGCGCCAGCTCATTGACGAAGCGTGATTGCAGCGTACGCGCAGGCGGAAGCGTAGGATTGGCGCGCACAAACTGCGTGACAGCAATCGCCGGTTGGTTCATCAAATCGTCGGTGATCTTACGGTATTCCAGATACGGGTAGAGCGGATAATCTTTCAGACCCGGCATCATCTGCTCTACCACATCCATCTGGCGGTTGTCCCAGGCCTGCTTAATCTGCGCATAGCGGTTACGCTGCTCTTCCAGTGAGTCGGCCCGCGCGAGGTGACAAAAGGTCAGCAGGCATACGCTGGCGGCGACGAGACGCCAGACAAATGGTTTGGCTCTATCCACAAGCTCTTCCTCAATTGTTATCCAATGCAGCATCATGCCGCGTAATGAATTTATGCTAACCAGTCATAGCCATTTGCGCCACGTTACGGACACTTTTTTACTTTTATTGCGAGTGCGATCTGCTGGCTGGGCTTAGGCAGGGAAAAAGGCTACACTTCGCCTTTGAAATCTATTCACCATCACGATAAACATAGAGGCGAAGTCCAACGTGGCTCAATTCGTTTATACCATGCATCGTGTCGGCAAAGTGGTTCCGCCGAAACGTCATATTCTGAAAAACATCTCGCTGAGCTTCTTCCCTGGCGCCAAAATCGGCGTGCTGGGCCTTAACGGCGCCGGTAAGTCCACCCTGCTGCGCATCATGGCGGGTCTCGATAAAGATATCGAGGGCGAAGCGCGCCCGCAGCCCGGCATTAAGATTGGCTACCTGCCGCAGGAACCTCAGCTAAACCCGGAACATACGGTACGCGAGTCGATTGAAGAGGCCGTTTCGGAAGTGGTTAACGCCCTCAAACGTCTGGATGAAGTGTACGCGCTGTATGCCGATCCGGATGCCGACTTCGACAAGCTGGCGGCAGAGCAAGGCCGGCTTGAAGAGATTATCCAGGCGCACGACGGTCATAACCTGAACGTGCAGCTTGAGCGCGCTGCTGACGCCCTGCGTCTGCCGGACTGGGATGCCAAAGTCGAAAAACTGTCCGGCGGCGAGCGCCGCCGCGTGGCGCTGTGCCGTCTGTTGCTGGAAAAGCCGGACATGCTGCTGCTCGACGAACCCACCAACCACCTGGATGCCGAATCTGTTGCGTGGCTGGAACGTTTCCTGCACGACTTCGAAGGCACCGTCGTGGCGATTACCCACGACCGTTACTTCCTCGATAACGTCGCCGGTTGGATTCTGGAACTTGACCGCGGCGAAGGTATTCCGTGGGAAGGCAACTACTCCTCCTGGCTGGAGCAGAAAGATCAGCGTCTGGCGCAGGAAGCGTCTGCCGAAGCGGCGCGCCGTAAATCCATTGAGAAAGAGCTGGAGTGGGTGCGTCAGGGCGCGAAAGGCCGTCAGTCGAAAGGTAAGGCGCGTCTGGCTCGCTTTGAAGAACTGAACAGCGTTGAGTATCAGAAACGTAACGAAACCAACGAACTGTTTATTCCACCAGGACCGCGTCTGGGCGACAAAGTCATTGAAGTCAGCAACCTGCGTAAATCCTACGGCGACCGCGTACTGATCGATGACCTGAGCTTCTCTGTGCCGAAAGGCGCTATCGTCGGGATCATCGGGCCAAACGGCGCGGGTAAATCGACCCTGTTCCGCATGATGTCCGGTCAGGAGCAGCCTGATAGCGGCACCATTACGCTGGGTGAAACCGTCAAGCTGGCCTCGGTCGATCAGTTCCGCGACGCGATGGACAACAGCAAAACCGTCTGGGAAGAAGTGTCCGGCGGGCTGGATATCATGAAGATCGGCAATACCGAAATGCCAAGCCGCGCCTATGTAGGCCGCTTCAACTTCAAAGGCGTCGATCAGGGCAAACGCGTTGGCGAACTGTCCGGCGGTGAGCGCGGTCGTTTGCACCTGGCGAAGCTGCTGCAGGTGGGCGGCAACGTCCTGCTGCTCGACGAACCGACGAACGACCTGGATATCGAAACCCTGCGCGCGCTGGAAAACGCCCTGCTGGAGTTCCCTGGCTGCGCGATGGTTATCTCGCACGACCGTTGGTTCCTTGACCGTATCGCCACCCACATTCTGGATTATCAGGATGAAGGTAAGGTGGAATTCTTCGAAGGCAACTTTACCGAATACGAAGAGTACAAGAAACGCACGCTGGGCGCCGAGGCGCTGGAGCCGAAGCGTATCAAGTACAAGCGTATTGCCAAATAAATGTCTGAATGCCGGGTGGCGCTTGCGCTTACCCGGCCTACAAACCCAGCGATTCCAATACGTTGTGAAACTGTAGGCCTGATAAGACGCGGTAAGCGTCGCATCAGGCATTGGTTCTTATCCCTGCTCGCCCATCATCTCTTTCACCAGTTCCACACAGCGCAAAAAGCGACCATCGTAATCAGCCTCTTTAACGTGAACGAACTCAATGTTGTTTTCTTTCAGCATCTCGACCAATAGGCTCTGGAACGCTTTACGATCCACTGAACTGCCCAGGCTTCGCAGTCCGTCAGCTACCCACGGCGTATTATTCTCCAGCAAAATCACCAGGTCGAAGCGATACTCGTCGATCAGCGCCTGGACAAAGGGATGCTCGCGCCCTTCGTATTTTTTGCAAAATGCCTGGGTGGTGACGAAATCGGTATCGATAAACGCCACTTTATTCGCATATTTCACTGCGAAATCAATATATTGCGCATGGCCCAGCGCAATTTTATCGTAGTCGGAATACTGTAACGCCATCTCATCGCCGCCCAGATGCGAAAAGACATAGTCGCGGCCATATTCCCAGGCGCTGGTGGTATTAAAAATATTGGCGAGCTTATTGACCAGCGTAGACTTGCCGCTTGATTCCCCGCCCAGAATCGCGACGGTACGCACGAAAAACGGCTTCACTTCGGTAGGAATATATTCCCAGTAACGAAACGGATTTTCGCGGATTTGCGCTCCGCTGATATTCATAAACGTGCGTTCAGGATCGACCAGCACCGTCTCAATCCCTAAATGCTCAAGATACTGCGGCGCATCAGCCTCTTCGGAAGTGTAGATCCAGCTCGGCTGTATTCCCTTCTCTGCCATAAACGCTTTAATGCCGTTGCTCCAGACGTCCCAGCCATGCGGATAAGGCTCCATCCCCTCTTCATTAAAGGCGTGGATGCGAATATTTTTTTGGTATTTGAAGGTTTGCAATAACCAGCGCAGGCGATCCGACACGGTGGGCTGCTGCGACATGGCGCTATCCTCAAACAGCCCGCGGTCGCGCGTATCGTCATATCCCATAATGATGTGCAACTCATCCACCTGGCTACAGGCGCGCTGGATCAAGTAGATGTGTCCGGTATGCAATGGATAAAATTTACCGAACACCACGCCAATGTTTTTCTGTCGGCGGGGAAACTCCAGCCCGAGAAAACGGTGTAGCGCCTCCAGTTTTTGCGCGCTGGGGCTTTTGATTTTGGCGTTAAGTAACTGACTCAGATACCCCTTGGTCATACCGCTGGCGTCAGCCACCTGTTGCAGAGTGCAACCTTGCTGCTTAATCGCGGTTTTGAGATAGTCGAACGATGACACAAGAGCCTCCTGCTGGAAAAATCGCATAACACTGCCTGATGGCGCTTCGCTTATCAGGCCTACAACATCAATCCGTATCAATCCGTAGGCCGGATAAGACGCATTGCGTCGCCATCCGGCAAATTATACAACATCACTGCATACAGCGAATTATAAGTCGTCAAACACGCTTAACGCATCTGCGAGCTTTTTAACACCGAACACCTGCATTCCTTCCGGCGGCTTTTTCGGTACGTTGGCGGCAGGCACAATCGCCCGACGAAAACCGTGTTTCGCCGCCTCGGAAATACGCTCCTGCCCGCTCGGCACCGGACGAATCTCGCCTGCCAGCCCCACTTCGCCAAACACCACCAGATCCTGCGGCAACGGCCTGTCACGCAGGCTGGAGACCATCGCCAGCAGTAAAGCCAGATCCGCGCTGGTTTCGGTGACTTTCACGCCGCCGACCACGTTGACGAAGACGTCCTGATCCGACATTTGCAGACCGCCGTGTCGGTGCAGCACCGCCAGCAGGATTGCCAGACGGTTTTGTTCCAGACCGACCGCCACGCGTCTGGGGTTCGCCATCATCGAGTGATCGACCAGCGCCTGAATCTCCACCAGCAACGGTCGCGTACCTTCCCAGACGACCATCACTGAACTACCGGAAGTGACCTCATCGCCGCGGCTTAAAAAGATGGCGGACGGATTGCTCACTTCGCGCAACCCCTGTTCGGTCATGGCGAAGACGCCCAGCTCATTGACTGCGCCAAAGCGGTTTTTGTGGCTGCGCAGCGTGCGGAAACGAGAATCGGCGTCGCCGTCGAGCAATACTGAGCAATCGATACAGTGTTCCAGCACTTTCGGCCCCGCCAGCGACCCGTCTTTGGTGACGTGGCCGACCATCACGATCGCCACGCCGCGCGTTTTGGCGAAGCGCGTCAGGTAGGCGGCCGTTTCGCGGACCTGGGCGACGCTGCCTGGCGACGACTGGATGTCCGCCATATGCATCACCTGTATGGAGTCGATCACCATCAGTTTCGGCTGTTCTTCTTCGGCAATCAGGCAAATTTGTTCGATGCTGGTTTCCGACAGCATATTCAGATTCGCCGTCGGCAGGCCAAGCCGATGCGCGCGCATCGCCACCTGCTGTAGCGATTCTTCGCCGGTGACGTACAGCGTTTTCATCTGCTCGGCGAGCTTGCACAGCGTTTGTAGCAGCAACGTTGATTTGCCCGCGCCGGGATTACCGCCAATCAAAATGGCGCTGCCGGGTACCACCCCGCCGCCCAGCACGCGGTCAAACTCTTTAAAACCGGTAGAAAAGCGCGGCAGTTCCTCAAGACTGATGTCAGACAGTTTCTGCACTTTTGATACGCCCGCACTGCCGGCGTATCCGCTCAGACGTTCGTTACGCGCCACCGTCGGCGATGCGGCAAGGCGCACCTCGGTAATGGTGTTCCAGGCATGGCAGGCGCTGCATTGCCCCTGCCAGCGCGGGTAATCGGCCCCACATTCATTACAAACAAAGGCGCGTTTTGGAGCTTTTGCCACGTTTTACCTCTTTCGTTAACGCTGTTGCCGGATGGCGCTGGCGCTTATCCGGCCTACGGTCGCCTTGCCATTGGGCAGGTTAATCATTTCTGGTTCATGCTGCCGGAGAGAATGCAAAACACGCCCATCAGATCAGCGTGGCGGATCGTAATCTCCGTCTTTTCGTTTACTTTTGGCTTGGCATGGAAGGCAATACCTAACCCTGCCGCTTTGATCATTGGCAGATCGTTAGCGCCGTCGCCAATCGCCACCGTCTGCGCCAGCGGGATGTCATGCTCTTGCGCCAGACGAAGCAAGGTATTGGCTTTACACTCAGCATCCACAATATCGCCGATAACGTGGCCGGTAAATTTACCGTCCATGATCTCCAGCTCATTGGCGACTGCCGCCGTCAGACGTAGCTGGTCACGCAGATAGTCGGCGAAGAAAGTGAAGCCGCCGGAGGCGATAGCGATTTTCCAGCCAAGCGCTTCCAGTTTTAGCACCAACTGCGTTAATCCTGGCATTAGCGGCAGATTCCCGCGCACCTGGCGCAAAATATCGGCATCCGCGCCTTTCAGCGTCGCCACGCGGCTGCGCAGGCTGGCGGTAAAATCAAGCTCGCCGCGCATCGCGCGCTCCGTCACTTCAGCCACCTTCTCACCGGTACCGGCCAGCTTCGCGATTTCATCGATACACTCAATTTGGATCGCCGTGGAATCCATATCCATCACCAGCAGCCCCGGCGTGCGCAGATGCGGAATTTTACCCAGCGGCGCGACATCCAGCTGCGCCTCATGCGCCAGCCGCGTCGCACGCGGCGTCAGCGACCCCGCCAGACGAATGACCTGATAATCCTCCACGCACCAGGCGGCGACAATCACCATTGCGGCGCCCAGTTTGGTCTGATATTGAGTTAAACGCTGCTTATCCAGCCCGCGCCCATACAGCAGCCAACCGCTGCGGCCTGCATGGTAATCCAGAGGCATCACCTCGTCGCCGCTTAAAGAAAGAGGCAAACCAGGCCATAAAGAGACATCTTCAGGCAGATCGCACCAGGTAATGTTAGGCATTAAAGCTCCTGTAAATCGTTCAGGCCGGTAACCGCCCCGCGGAAAATAACGCATGAGGCTACCTTGTAACCATCGCTTCTGGCAACATTAAGCCTCAAATTTTCAGCAGGTGGAATATGGCTCGCGCAAAACTGAAATTTCGGCTGCATCGTGCAGTCATTGTATTGTTCTGTCTCACACTGCTCGTCGCGCTTATGCAGGGCGCGTCCTGGTTCAGTCAAAACCACCAGCGACAGCGCAATCCGCAGCTGGAAGAGCTGGCCCGCACGCTGGCGCGCCAGGTGACGCTCAACATCGCCCCGCTGATGCGCAGCGAAACACCGGATGAAAATCGCATCAACGCCGTGCTGCGTCAGCTCACGCAAGAGAGCCGTATTCTGGATGCCGGCGTCTATGATGAACAGGGCGATCTTATTACTCGCGCTGGCGAAAGCGTCAATGTGCGCGACAGGCTGGCGCTGGATGGCAAAAAAGCGGGCAGCTATTTTAACCAACAAATTGTCGAGCCTATCCAGGGGAAAAACGGCCCCTTGGGTTACCTGCGTCTGACGCTGGATACCCACACGCTGGCCACCGAAGCAAAACAGGTCGATAACACCACCAACATTCTACGCCTGATGCTGCTACTCTCGCTGGCGATAGGCGTGGTGCTGACGCGTACCTTGCTACAAGGTAAACGCACCCGCTGGCAGCAGTCGCCCTTCCTGTTAACGGCCAGCAAGCCTGTTCCGGAAGAGGAAGAGCGTGAGGAAAAAGAGTAAAATGACGGCTTAATAAAGGTAAGGAAAACCACCATGACAACATTACGCCTGCTTATTTCTGACTCTTATGACCCCTGGTTTAACCTGGCGGTCGAGGAGTGCATTTTCCGCCAGATGCCCGCCACCCAGCGCGTGCTGTTCCTGTGGCGCAACGCGGATACGGTGGTCATTGGACGCGCGCAAAACCCGTGGAAAGAGTGTAATACGCGGCGTATGGAAGAAGATAACGTCCGTCTGGCCCGCCGTAGCAGCGGCGGCGGCGCGGTATTCCATGACCTCGGTAATACCTGCTTTACCTTTATGACCGGTAAACCGGAATACGATAAAACCATCTCCACCCATATTGTGCTCGCGGCGCTGAATTCGCTGGGTGTCATGGCCGATGCTTCGGGACGCAACGATCTGGTCGTAAAAACGCCGGACGGCGATCGCAAAGTCTCCGGTTCAGCCTATCGCGAAACCAAAGATCGCGGCTTCCATCACGGTACGCTGCTGCTGAACGCCGACCTCAGCCGTCTGGCGAACTATCTGAATCCGGATAAAAAGAAACTTGCGGCGAAAGGGATTACCTCCGTTCGCTCCCGCGTGGCTAATCTTACCGAGCTATTACCGGGTATCACCCATGAACAGGTCTGCCAGGCGGTCACGGAAGCCTTTTTCGCCCATTACGGCGAACGCGTCGACGCGGAAGTGATCTCACCGGATAAAACGCCGGATCTACCGAATTTTGCCGAAACCTTTGCGCGCCAGAGCAGTTGGGAGTGGAATTTCGGCCAGGCCCCGGCGTTCAGCCATCTACTGGACGAGCGTTTCACCTGGGGCGGCGTCGAGCTGCATTTTGACGTCGAGAAAGGTGTGATTACCCGCGCACAAGCGTTTACCGATAGCCTGAACCCGGCACCGCTGGAAGCCTTAGGCGAGCGTTTACAAGGCTGCCAGTATCGAGTGGATGTGTTGGAGCAGGCCTGCGAATCTTTAATTGCTGAATTCCCGGCTCAGAAAGGTGAGCTGCGGGAACTGGCTGCGTGGATGGCTCAAGCTGTACGCTAAGCGTCTACGCCAGCCGCCCGATGGTCTGCGCGGCTAACTTCAATTTTCCCACCATCGCGCGGGCAATCTCCTGAAAGCCCGCGCTGATGCGTTTATCATCAGCGACCAGCACCCAAAAGCGCTCGGCCAACGGCAAGGCAAATTCCCACGCTTTCTTATCGATTGTGGCCTCCACACGAAGGTCGACAGGCGCGTAGCGCAACATGCCCGATGCCGCCGGAGCGTAAGCCATCGGCAACATATCATAGACAGGCGCGAGCGCCATCGGGGCATCGGAGTAATAAAACGAGAGGTTACCCGCATGCATATCGCTGTTGGCGATAAGCCGACCAAACGCCCAAATTTTCTCAATTTGCTGATGGGCAACAGCATCTATAATGCCCTGCCCGGCAAGCCGATGCGTGACCACCGGCCAGATGCCTGGCGAAGATGCATACTCGCCTTGCAACGCCTCCAGGGAAACAATTTGCCGACGACCACGTATCCCGGTGCAGTCGAAGCGAATGCTTTCCAGAAAGACCTGTCCTCCCTCGCTGCAAATAGCCGTGGCTGAGCTGGCGTTGATGCTGGCAGCAGAAAGCACGGCTAATGCGATGGACTCGGCAATCAAGAGGTCGCTCCAGCGTTCAGAAACGGCGTTCCTTTCACGCGCGCTGAATTTCACCAGTACGTTCTGATTGCCCCATCTTGTTTCTGCAAAACAGGCAAATTTAGGCTGCTCACCACCAGCTGAAGAGCCGATGACCTCACCTGCGAGCGCATCTTCCGCCAGTTGTTGATAGCGGTTGAGTTTTTCGGCCTGCATAATCGCCGTCGCATCCGGCGCGGTCACCCAACGCTGGTAATTTTCCTCACCCACGATCCAGCCGCCCGCATTCTCACCCTGATACGCCCGCAGCGCATACAGGACTTCATCCTCTTGCCACAACCGGATGTCATCAGGCAAATGCGCATACCCAGCCACGGCCCTTCCCCAGGCTCGCCCAAGGAATCCCTGTGGCCGAAGATCGGTCAGATACCATGGCAGGCTGTCAAACCATTGCCATTCACCTGTATCAAGCGCAACCAGGCAACTCCCCTGAGGCCAACACGGATAAAGAACGCCAAACTTAGCGGCCTGCCCTTGTGCATTGACCTTCCAGAGGGGAAAGGCCGCGACGCCGCGAACAGGCCGAACAAGCGCGTAGCGCGTTGCACGAGCTTTACCAAACTGGATGACGTCCTGATGCGCGGAAACCAGACGAGAGAACGTCGCCTGACTAATGGCCAGCGATGATCTTAATTCAGCGGCGGAACTCGGCCCCTGTAAGAGCAAATCGGTTAATGCGCTCATAGATGAATAGATTAATGAATAGATACTTGAATGGATTTAAGGACACAGACCTTTGATTGTCAATACAAACAAAGAGAGAGCGAGAGGAAAGATGAATAGATTATCAGAAGAGATTTGATATAACGCTGACATTACCCGGACCAGGCCTTGACGCACCTCGTCCGGGTCGATTTACTGCTTACTCCTGGTCGCCCAGCAACACAGATTCCAGCGCGATTTTGATCATGTCGTTGAAGGTCGTCTGACGCTCAGCGGCAGTGGTCTGCTCGTGGGTACGGATGTGGTCGGACACGGTGCAGATAGTCAGCGCTTTCGCACCGAACTCAGCCGCAACGCCGTAGATGCCCGCCGCTTCCATCTCTACGCCCAGTACGCCGTATTTTTCCATCACGTCGAACATTTCGCCGTCCGGAGAGTAGAACAGGTCTGCGGAGAACAGGTTGCCCACGCGCGCATCTACGCCCAGCGCTTTCGCCGCGTCAACCGCGTTACGTACCATGTCGAAGTCAGCGATAGCCGCGAAGTCATGATCTTTAAAACGGATACGGTTCACTTTGGAGTCGGTGCAGGCACCCATACCGATCACCACGTCGCGCAGTTTGACGTCCATGCGCACAGCGCCGCAGGAGCCGACGCGAATGATTTTCTTCACGCCGAAATCGGTGATCAGCTCTTTGGTGTAGATGGAGCAGGACGGGATACCCATACCGTGGCCCATCACGGAGATCTTACGGCCTTTGTAAGTCCCGGTGAAACCTAACATGCCGCGAACGTTGTTCACTTCGCGGACATCTTCGAGGAAAGTCTCAGCAATGTGCTTCGCACGCAGCGGGTCGCCCGGCATCAATACGACGTCAGCGAAATCACCCATTTCTGCATTAATATGTGGAGTTGCCATCTTCAGTTCCCTTTAAATTTGTTGTTATTGCCTGATGGCGGCTACGCCTTATCAGGCCTACAAAACGGTTCCTCGTAGGCCGGATAAGCGTAGCGCCATCCGGCAACGGGTATCACAGCATGTTTTTACCGTAGTCCATTGGCGATGTACCAAAGTAGGTCGCCAGCGTCTGGCCGATATCCGCGAAGGTTTCACGGTGACCTAAAGAGCCAGGTTTGACTTTTGGACCGTAGACCAGCACCGGAATGTGCTCACGGGTATGGTCAGTACCGGTCCAGCTCGGGTCACAGCCGTGGTCAGCGGTCAGGATCAGAATGTCATCTTCACCCACCAGCTCCATCAGCTCCGGCAGACGGCGGTCAAACAGCTCCAGACCTGCGGCGTAGCCCGCGATGTCGCGACGGTGGCCCCAGGAAGAGTCGAAGTCAACGAAGTTAGTGAAGACGATGGTTTTATCGCCCGCTTCTTTCATCTCTTTGAGGGTCGCGTCGAACAGCGCGTCCAGACCGGTCGCTTTCACTTTCTTAGTGATGCCGCAGTTGGCGTAGATGTCGGCAATCTTACCGACGGACACCACGTGGCCCTGTTTTTCATCGACCAGTTTCTGCAGCACGGTCGGCGCTGGCGGTTCTACGGCCAGGTCGTGACGGTTGCCGGTACGCTGGAAGTTACCGGCCTTGTCGCCGATAAACGGACGCGCGATCACGCGGCCAATGTTGTAGCCGCCTTCGGTCAGCTCTTCACGGGCGATTTCGCACAGCTCGTAGAGTTTATCCAGGCCAAAGGTCTCTTCGTGGCAGGCAATCTGGAACACGGAGTCAGCGGAGGTGTAAAAAATCGGCTTGCCGGTTTTCATGTGCTCTTCGCCGAGCTGGTCCAGAATGACCGTACCGGAAGAGTGGCAGTTACCGAGATAGCCCGGCAGGTTGGCGCGTTTTACCAGCTTATCCAGCAGTTCCTGCGGGAAGCTGTTTTCGTGGTCGCTGAAATAACCCCAGTCAAACAGAACCGGAACACCGGCGATTTCCCAGTGGCCAGACGGCGTATCTTTCCCGGAGGACAGTTCGTGCGCCCATGCGTATGCGCCAATAACGTCCGCGTTGCCGTCCATGCCGGCGGCAATTTTACCGGTAGAGCCTTCATGCGCTTTCACCAGCCCCAGACGAGTCAGGTTAGGCAGATTCAACGGGCCCTTACGGCCATTGTCAGCTTCGCCTTTGGCGCAAGCTTCTGCGATGTGGCCCAGAGTGTCGGAACCTACGTCGCCAAAACGATCCGCGTCTTCAGTAGCGCCGATGCCGAATGAGTCCAGCACCATAATAAATGCACGTTTCATATCTTCTCCGTACTTAGTGCTTCAAAAATAATTGATCAGATCAGTATACAACTATTCAGTAATTCGACGATAGACCGAAGGTGTGCTTGCTGGCGCTTTATCGTCAAGGATAATTGCCGCTTTGACGGCCTTCGCCGCTTCCTGCCAACTGGCTTCGTCTTTGGCATGAATCACCGCCAGCGGGCGCTGCCCGTCGATGCTGTCGCCCAGACGGGCCATGTCGGTAAAGCCAACGCTGTAATCAATGGTATCAGACGCCTGACGACGGCCGCCGCCCATCGAGACGACCGCCATCCCCAGCGCACGCGTATCCATTGCGCTGATAAACCCTTCGGTATCAGCATATACCGCTTTGCTCAACATGGCGGTCGGCAAGTATTTATCGTAGTTCTCAACGAAATCGCTTGGCCCTTTCTGCGCGGCCACCATACGACCAAAGACTTCTGCCGCTTTACCGTTATCCAGCACCGCCTGTAATTTCGCACGCGCTTCGGCGTCGTCTTTCGCCAGCTGGCCGGAGATCAGCATCTCCACACATAGCGCCATAGTGACGTCAAACAAGCGCGGATTGCGGTATTCACCGGTCAGGAACTGCACGGCTTCACGCACTTCCACCGCGTTACCGGCGCTCGAAGCCAGCACCTGGTTCATATCGGTTAACAACGCCGTAGTGCGAACTCCCGCGCCGTTTGCCACGCCGACAATCGCTTCAGCAAGGGCTTCAGAAAGTTCATAGGTCGGCATAAACGCGCCGCTGCCGACTTTGACGTCCATTACCAGCGCATCCAGTCCTTCGGCCAGTTTCTTGGCGAGGATGGAACCGGTGATCAGCGGAATAGAGTCCACCGTCGCGGTAATATCGCGGGTGGCGTAAAAACGTTTGTCCGCCGGTGCAAGCGAGCTGGTTTGCCCAATAATCGCCACACCCACGTCTTGAATAATTTCGCGGAAACGGTTGTCGTCCGGGAAGATATCGAAGCCCGGGATCGCTTCCAGTTTGTCGAGCGTACCGCCGGTATGTCCGAGACCGCGACCGGAGATCATCGGCACATAACCGCCGCAGGCCGCTACCATTGGCCCCAACATCAGAGACGTCACGTCCCCTACGCCGCCGGTCGAATGCTTATCGACAATCGGGCCATTGAGATTCAGGCTTTTCCAGTCAAGGACAGTACCGGAATCCCGCATCGCCATGGTCAGCGAAACACGCTCCGGCATGGTCATATCGTGGAAGAAGATGGTCATCGCCAGGGCGGCAATCTGCCCTTCAGAGATAGTATTGTCACGAATACCATTGATAAAGAAACGAATTTCTTCGTCACTCAACGCATGACCATCACGCTTTTTACGAATAATTTCTTGTGCGAGAAACACGGTACCCTCCTGAGGGAAAAGAGTAGAAGGCTTACATCGCCGGATGGCGGCTAACGCCTTATCCGGCCTACAGGCCTGGATTTGTAGGCCGGATAAGCGCAGCGCCATCCGGCAAATCAGAGCTTAGTAGCTGCTGGCGCTCTTACCGTCGCCGTGACCCAGCGCTTTCAGCAGGCTTGCCAGCAGGCTGGATGCGCCAAAGCGGTAGTGACGAGAATCTGCCCAGTCAGCGCCAAACAGTTCGTCTGCAATCGCGAGGAATTTCTGCGCGTCTTCCGCCGTACGTACGCCGCCCGCCGGTTTGAAGCCAACGGTTTTGGAAACGCCCATGTCGCGGATCACTTCCATCATGATGCGCGCGCTTTCCGGCGTAGCGTTTACCGGCACTTTACCGGTAGAGGTTTTGATGAAATCCGCACCGGCTTTGATGGAGATTTCAGAGGCTTTGCGAATCAGCGCCTCTTCTTTCAGCTCGCCGGTTTCGATGATCACTTTCAGCAATACGTTCGCTGCGGCACAAGCGTCTTTACAGGCTTTTACCAGGTCAAAACCCACCTGCTCGTTACCGGCGATCAACGCGCGGTACGGGAATACCACGTCCACTTCGTCAGCGCCGTAGGCGATCGCCGCACGGGTTTCCGCCAGCGCAATATCGATGTCATCATTGCCATGCGGGAAGTTAGTCACCGTTGCAATGCGGATGTCCGGCGTACCTTGTTCTTTCAGAGTTTTACGCGCAATCGGGATAAAACGCGGGTAAATACAAATCGCCGCCGTATTCCCGACCGGGGTTTTTGCCTGATGACACAACGCGATCACTTTTTCATTGGTGTCGTCATCGTTCAGAGTGGTCAGATCCATCAGTTTGAGCGCACGCAGGCTGCTTGCTTTTAAATCAGTCATGACATTCTCCAACGGCATTGCCGTATAAAATTTCACCTTGCGAGTCTGTTAATATTCTAACATTCACTCGCGATTACACTTCGATATACATCACAGTTAATGAAAACTACGTACAAATTTGCATTACTGTAATGAGATCTGAATCAAATTATCCCGCCGTCATCGTCTGTTCTTCGGGCGATAAGCGCATCAGGATCAAAGTCGGTTTGCCGCCATTTTCTACAATAGCGCATCATCCCGGCATAAAGAGGAAACGAAGATGCCTGCCTCATGCGAAACTGCGCTCCAGCAGCGTTGCCAGCAAATTGTGACCAGCCCGGTGCTCACGCCTGAACAAAAACGCCATTTTCTGGCGCTGGAAGCTGAAAACGCCCTGCCTTATCCCACCCTGCCGGAAGATGCCCGCCAGGCGCTGGATGAAGGCGTCATTTGCGATATGTTTGAGGGGCACGCCCCCTTCAAACCGCGCTACGTGTTGCCCGATTACGCCCGATTTCTGGCTAACGGTTCACAGTGGCTGGAACTGGAAGGCGCGAAAGATCTGGATGATGCGTTATCCCTACTCACCATTCTGTATCATCACGTTCCTTCCGTGACGTCCATGCCGGTTTATCTCGGCCAGCTTGATGCGTTGCTGCAACCGTATGTTAGAATTCTAACACAAGATGCGATCGATATTCGAATAAAACGTTTCTGGCGTTATCTCGACAGAACGCTGCCAGACGCCTTTATGCATGCCAATATTGGCCCTGCCGATACGCCTGTCACACGAGCAATTTTGCGCGCTGATGCCGAGCTAAAGCAGGTGGCGCCTAACCTGACGTTTATCTACGATGCGGAAATTACGCCGGACGATCTGCTGCTGGAGGTCGCAAAAAACATTTGCGAATGCAGTAAGCCACACATTTCCAATGGCCCTGTAAATGATAAAATTTTCACAAAAGGCCATTATGGCATCGTCAGTTGTTATAACTCGCTACCGCTTGGCGGCGGCGGCAGTACGCTGGTACGTCTCAACCTGAAAGCCGTGGCAGAACGCAGTACGTCTGTCGATGACTTCTTTTCACGCACGCTACCGCACTACTGCCGACAGCAGATCGCCATCATTAATTCACGATGTGAATTCCTCTATGAAAAGTCACATTTCTTTGAGAATAGCTTTCTTGTACAGGAAGGTTTGATCGATCCCGAACGTTTTGCGCCGATGTTCGGTATGTACGGGCTGGCGGAAGCCGTGAACCTGCTGTGCGAAAACGCGGGCCTGACCGCCCGTTACGGCAAGAATGAAACGGCGAACGAGCTGGGCTACCGTATCAGCGCCCAACTGGCGGATTTCGTCGAAAATACGCCAGTGAAGTATGGCTGGAAGCAACGGGCGCTGCTCCATGCCCAGTCTGGCATCAGTTCCGATATCGGCACTACGCCGGGCGCGCGTCTGCCGTATGGCGATGAACCGGACCCTATCACCCATTTGCAAACCGTCGCACCGCACCATGCCTTTTATCATGCCGGGATCAGCGACATTCTGACGCTGGACGAAACCATCAAGCGTAATCCGCAGGCGTTGGTCCAGCTTTGTCTTGGCGCGTTCAAAGCCGGGATGCGGGAATTTACCGCCAATGTCAGCGGTAACGATCTGGTGCGCGTCACCGGTTATATGGTGCGCCTGTCGGATCTGGCGAAATTTCGCGCCGAAGGCTCGCGCACGAATACCACCTGGCTGGGAGAAGAAGCCGCACGTAATACCCGCATCCTGGAACGACAGCCACGCGTAGTCAGCCATGAACAACAGATGCGCTTTAGTCAGTAAGATCATTGCGTTTTCCTGCGTCGATGGGCCAGGCAGCCGCCTGGCATTATTCTTACAGGGCTGCAATTTGCGCTGCAAGAATTGCCATAACCCGTGGACGATGGGACGCTGTAACGACTGCGGGGAATGCGTATCGCAGTGTCCGCACCACGCCCTCAGCGTTGATGGCGGGAAAGTGGTATGGCGGTCGGACGTCTGCGAGCAGTGCGATACCTGCCTGAAAATGTGCCCACAGCAGGCAACGCCAATGGCGCAAACCATGAGCGTTGACGATGTGCTGCGTCATATTCGTAAAGCATCGCTGTTTATTGAAGGTATTACCGTCAGCGGCGGAGAGGCGACCACGCAATTACCGTTTATTGTGGCGCTATTTACGGCGATCAAAGCCGATCCACAGTTACAACGGCTGACCTGTCTGGTGGACAGTAATGGTCAGTTAAGCGAGACCGGCTGGCAAAAACTACTGCTGGTTTGTGACGGCGTAATGCTCGATCTGAAAGCCTGGAAGAGCGAGTGTCATCACCGTCTGACCGGACGTGATAACACGCATATTAAGCACAGTATCCGCTTTCTTGCTGCGCGGGGAAAACTGGCGGAGCTGCGGTTGCTGGTTATCCCGGGTCAGGTGGACTATGCGGCGCATATCGATTCACTGGCGGCATTTATTACTTCGCTGGGCGAGGTTCCGGTGCGTCTGAATGCCTTTCATGCGCATGGCGTCTATGGCGAAGCGAAAGCCTGGCCAGGCGCGACGCCGCAAGAGGTGGAACGGCTGGCTGACGGATTGCGCGCGCGTGGGGTGGCGAAGCTGATTTTGCCGGCGCTATATTTGTAAGCGTCGCCTGCCAGATGGCGGCTGCGATGCCCTCAGAGCCGAAACAAGGTAATGGTATTGCGATACAGCGTATCGGCTATCACCTCTGCGGGCTCCGGACGTAATTCACAGAGCGCATCAAATACGCGCGCCGCCTGCTCCGGGCGGTTCGGCTGCCCCTGAAACCCCTTTAGCGGCATATCCGGCGCATCGGTCTCCAGCAACAGCGCGTCCAGCGGCAACCGCGCCATAACATCACGGGTTTTACTGGCGCGCGGGTAGGTGATGGTGCCGCCGACGCCGATTTTATAGCCCAGTCGCACAAAGCGTTCGGCCTGTTGCAGACTGCCGGCAAAACCATGCACCACACCGGTTCGCGGCAGATCCTGGCGCTTTACGTGCATCGCCAGTTTGTCATGCGTGCGCCGCGAGTGCAGGATCACCGGCAGATCGTAGCGTTTTGCCAGTTGCAGTTGCGCGTCTAAAAATCGCTCTTGCCTGGCGAACTGCGGATCGTCGCGATAGAGATCGAGACCGATCTCGCCTACCGCCACGACGTTCTGTTGTTGCGCCAGCGCCTGTTGTAGCTTATCAGGATCGTCATCGGCATGACGCTCAATCACAATGGGGTGCAATCCCAGCGCAGCATAAAGCGACGGGAAACGCGCCGCCAGCGCCAGCACGCGGGGGAAGTGAGCCGCCTCGGTCGCCGGCACGATGATTTTTTCAACGCCCGCTTCACAGGCACGCTGAATACTGGCGCGCTCATCGCCCGTAAAGGGCGGGAAATCAAAGTGGCAATGCGTATCGATAAAGCGCCAGCTCACGCCAGATCCTCGTCGGTAAATGTGGTGTCGTTTGCCTGCGGCGCGCTAATGACCTCCGCCACATGCGTATCATTGGCCACCGGCGCCGGAGGCACGACCACCGTTTCCGGCACAGCAATCCGCGACTTATGGCGCAAGAGAGGCGGCGTTGCGGCGAGCAATTTACCAACGGTGGCAAGGAAATAACGCCCGCATAATTGCCCGGTTTTGTAATCCTCACGCAGCGCCGGGATACGGCTGCCCAGCGCCATGCTGTGCAGCGGTTTCGGCGGATAAATTTCAATGATCCGCAGCTTACCCGGCGGCTTTTCAATAAATTGTTGGATCGCGCTGTAGGACGTTTCATGATGCTGCACCAGGTTGACCAACGGCTGTAGACTGCTCTCTCCCAGCCAGCGCTCCATACGCTTAAACCACTGCGGCGTGTAATACATTTGCGAGGGTACGGTGCGGATCACCACAATGGTTTTCGCCCCCCGCTTTGCCGCCTCCTGAACCGGAATGGCGTCGCTAATGCCACCGTCCAGATAGTTGATGCCCTCTAACGTAACGCCGGTACGGTAGAAACCCGGTATGGCGCTGGAGGCGCGAATGATATCAAGCCAGTTTTGTTTTGTCGGCGAGAAATAGCCCGGCGTGTAATCATCCCCCCGGCAGGCGCACATATAAAAGGATTTTCCGCTGTCGAACAGGCGCGCTGCGGTATCCATCTGCAGCGGCATTCGGGCGGCGGTGGACTCCACCAGCCAGTCGAGGTCAATAAGGTTTCCTCCGCGTACAAATCGCAGCGGATCAAAAAATTCGCGCCTGGTGGTATAGCGCATAATGACTTTGCGCCCGTAGCCGGGCTGGTTGCAGAGATACGCCGAGAGATTTTGCGCACCGGCTGATGTGCCGAAGTAGAGATGGAAAGGATTAAACTGCGCGCGCATAAACTCATCCAGCACGCCTGCGGTAAAGATGCCCCGCTGCCCGCCACCCTCGCAGACCAGCGCCATACGGCCTGGCCGGAACGGTGTTAATGATAACGGCGCAATATTGCCGAGCGTAACCGGTATTCGCTGGCCCACCTCTGCCTTCCTGTTTTTCATTTTTTTTCCAGGCTGACAAGGTAACGCAAAACGTTAACGGCTAAAACCGTAAAAGCCAGTCCGCTGGACTGGCTTGATAGCAATATATCTTTACAGCTGCCTGCTAGGGTCGTTTACGGCCCATGAACAGGCTGACCAGGAAGAGCACGATCCCGACGACGAAGACGATTTTCGCCGCGCCGGCAGCCGTACCAGCCAGTCCACCAAAACCCAATGCGGCGGCAATTAACGCGATAACCAGAAATATGATGCCCCAACGAAACATAAGCCTCTCCTTTACCATAGTTAATGTCGACCGCTAAATATGAGCGCTCAGGCTACTCATTCGCGATATTTTTAGTGTGGTGCACATTACGCCTCCCGACAAACGTCGGGAGGACGAATTACGACGAATTACTGAACTTTCAGATCGTTTTTAACACTTTTTACGCCATCAACGGCTTTCGCGATGCTTTCAGCGCGGTCGCTTTGTTCCTGAGTTTCAACGGTACCGGAGAGCTGTACGACACCATCGGTCGTTTCCACTTTCACTTTACGGGAAGGGACGAGATCGTCCGCCAGCAACTTGGCTTTGACTTCACTGGTCGTGGCCGTATCGCCGGCATAGCCTTTCATGGAACCTTCTTTATTGTCGCGAACATGAAGTTTGTCGCTAACGGAGGTCACGCCTTCTACGCCTTTCGCCACTTTCACGGCGGCTTCAGCCTGCGCCTGGCTTTCTACAAAGCCGCTCAGGGTGACGACTTTCTGATTGGTTTCGACAGAAATATCGGTGCTTTTAATATTGTCATGGTCTACCAGCGCAGCTTTGACTTTCGCAGTGATGGCGCTGTCATCCATGAAGTTACCGACTTTATTCATAGAGCTATCGACTTTTTGCCCTGTGGTTTCGGTTCCGCTTTGCGCCTTGTCCGTTGTTGCGTTTTCTGCAAAGGCAGAACCTGTCGCAACAGCAGAGGTCAACATTACGGCCAGCAGAGTTTTAGAAATCTTCAGTCTTGTCATAGTCATCGATTTTGTCCTGTATAGTTTGCTCGTAATTTGAGCTCAGGCAACACGAGGTTGCATTGCTGAATGCGGTGAAACTCACCGGTTTCTGAAGTCAATGACTGGCATCACATTCGTGAATTTGTAACGACGCGTCGCCTGCCACCCTTCCGTTTCAGTTATTAATATCGTGACTGAAACAAATCTCAGCTTTAAGCTCTCATATTCACGCATTGAACAGGCATTAAAGCCGACATTTATGTCATCACTTTGTTAAATATAGATCACAATTTTAAAATCGCTTGTCGGTGCGTATAAAAAACAGGCAGATCGGAGAAAAAACGCGGGATTTAAGAACATTCCGTAAGCGGTTAAAAAGGCAGGGAAAGTACGAAGGCGCGGCGGATGCCGCGCCCGGAAAGGGATCAGTGTTCGCGCGTTTTACGGAACTGAACGTCAGGGTAACGTTCCTGGGTCAGGTTCAGGTTAACCATCGTGGGGGCGATATAGGTAAGGTTGTCGCCGCCATCCAGCGCCAGTTGCGTTTCATTCTTACGCTTAAACTCTTCGAATTTCTTCGCATCGGCGCTTTCCACCCAGCGCGCCGTCGCCACGTTGACGGATTCATAAATCGCCTCAACGTTGTATTCGCTTTTCAGGCGCGCGACAACAACGTCAAACTGCAAAACGCCCACGGCGCCGACAATCAGATCGTTGTTGGAGATGGGACGGAATACCTGAACCGCCCCCTCTTCAGAAAGCTGCACCAGCCCTTTCAGTAGCTGCTTCTGCTTGAGCGGATCTTTCAGGCGAATACGACGGAACAGTTCCGGCGCAAAGTTCGGGATACCGGTAAACTTCATCATCTCGCCCTGAGTGAAGGTATCGCCGATCTGAATGGTGCCGTGGTTATGCAGACCCAAAATATCGCCCGGGTACGCTTCTTCAACGTGCGAACGGTCGCCCGCCATAAAAGTTAACGCGTCGGAAATCACCACATCTTTGCCGGTACGGACCTGGCGTAGCTTCATGCCCTTCTCATACTTACCGGAAACCACGCGCATAAACGCCACGCGGTCGCGGTGTTTCGGGTCCATATTGGCCTGAATTTTAAAGACAAAACCGGTGAATTTCTCTTCCGAGGCTTCCACTGTGCGGGTATCGGTTTGACGCGGCATCGGCGCGGGCGCCCACGCCACTAAACCATCCAGCATATGGTCAACGCCAAAGTTACCCAGCGCGGTACCGAAAAATACCGGGGTAATTTCCCCTGCCAGGAACAGCTCTTCATCAAACTCGTTAGACGCGCCCTGCACCAGTTCCAGCTCGTCGCGCAGCTGTTGCGCCAGATCTTCACCGACGGCGGCATCCAGATCCGGGTTATTCAGCCCTTTAACGATGCGCACTTCCTGAATGGTGTGGCCCTTACCGGTCTGATACAGATAAGTTTCATCTTTATAAAGGTGATAAACGCCCTTAAACAGCTTGCCGCAGCCAATCGGCCAGGTGATCGGCGCGCAGCCGATTTTCAGCTCATTTTCCACTTCATCCAGCAGCTCCATCGGGTCGCGGATGTCACGGTCGAGTTTGTTCATAAAGGTCAGGATCGGCGTATCACGCAGACGGGTAACTTCCATCAGCTTACGAGTCCTGTCTTCAACACCTTTTGCGGCGTCGATCACCATCAGACAGCAGTCCACCGCCGTCAGGGTACGGTAGGTATCTTCGGAGAAGTCTTCGTGCCCCGGGGTGTCCAGCAGGTTCACCAGACAGTCGTGATACGGGAACTGCATCACCGAGGTGGTGATAGAGATACCACGCTGTTTTTCCATCTCCATCCAGTCAGATTTTGCATGTTGGCTGGAGCCACGGCCTTTTACCGTACCGGCGGTCTGAATCGCCTGTCCGAACAGCAACACTTTTTCGGTAATGGTGGTTTTACCGGCGTCCGGGTGAGAAATAATGGCAAAAGTGCGGCGTTTGGCCACCTCTTGCAAATAAGGAGACAACGTCATAGTCAAATCTTCTTGAGTAAGCGCGGCGTTTGACCACGCATGTTGAATACGAAAAATGCGGCTATTTTACCCATCAACCTGGGGGAGGCAATCAGTGTTTACACAGGAGCTGCTCCAGTTCGCTTAATGACGCCACAGTCCAGGTTGGATGGATACCCGCGGGCTGCTCGCGATGATGCGCGTTAAGCCAGCAGGTCGACAGTCCGGCGTTAATGCCGCCAAGAATATCGGACTCCGCGGTATCGCCAACCATTAATACGCGCGAGCGGTCAGGATTCCCCGCCTGCTCCAGGGCGTAGTTAAAGATTTTCGGATCGGGCTTCGCGACGCCAACCTGCTCGGAAATCACCAGCAGATCGAAATACTCGCGCAGCCCGGTGCGCTCCAGACGAGTTTGTTGTAGCGCGGTAAAACCGTTAGTAATAATACCGATTTTAGCCTGCCCGCGAATCGCATTAAGTAGCGAAACGGCGCCCGGCAAAGGAGAACAGATCTCCGCCATCGCACTAATAAAAGCGTCATTCAGCAGCCCCGGCGCAACGTTTAGCCGTTCAGCCCAACTTTGAAAGCGCGCGTGCTGCAATTGTAATGAAGTAATCGCGCCGTTCTGATAATCCACCCATAGCGGCTTATTCACGGCCTGGTAATCCTGGAAATCCTCAGCGGTAAAGGTGACGCTATAGTCAAGGAACATCCGCTGTAAGCCGGTGAAAGAATCAAACGTAAACAGCGTTTCATCGGCATCAAAGAAAATCCAGTCCCACTTCATCATTACACCTTGCCTCTTTTATTACATGCTTATCGGTAACGCCATGATGATGGCGTCCTCATGCCCTTGTGCCGTGGGATAGTAATTGCGGCGAATCGTCGCCTCGTTAAACCCCAGACTTTCATACAGCGCGATGGCGGCAGCGTTAGAGGCGCGTACCTCCAGCCATAGCGTTACAACCCCACGTTTTTCCAGTTCATCAATCAGATGCTCAAGCAGCATACGCCCCAGCCCCCGACGCTGAAAATCCGGATCGACGGCAATATTAAACAGCGTCGCTTCGTCCAGCACCACCTGTGTAATGGCAAACGCGGCCATTCTGTCAGCAGCAGTCAGCTTAAGGTTGAGATACCGTTCGCCCTGGTTGCCGAAAAACGTTTTTTCGCTCCACGGAAACGCATGAGCGCGTTGCTCAATCTGCCAGGCTGCGGGGAGATCGGTCGTGCTGAGGATAGAAATCGTGTTCATGTTCGCAGATTTGTTGCCATAGTGCGGCGCGTGCCGCCGGGTTTGCCCGGAGTTCATTAAACGCCGGCGTCGTGACCTGAGCGCCTTCGAGTTGGAGCGGCGCGTCAGTTCCTAACCGCCAGCTATTACAACGGCTGCCCTGCGGCAGCATGGCGACGCGCTCAGGCGCCAGGGGTAAAACCTGATCGGGACTCACGGTCAACGCGCGTAAAATATCGCGCATTAGCGGCTCGTTCAGCGCGGGTAATTCCTCTGCAACCACGATCAGACGAACGTGCGCGGGAAGGGAAATCGCAATCTCGCCCTGTAGCGCGCCAGGACGTCGCAGCGCCCACTGCGTAATACCCAGTTGCTGTAACTGCCAGTCTCGTCGGGATGTCATAGCGAAACGCTCCTGTAATCAGGGGCGCAAATATAGCAAATCTGTCGAATCTCCGCCATCAAACTACTATAATCGCCGCCAGTCTGAATTAAGGAGCATTCCATGTCTGCTTTTACCCCGGCAAGTGAAGTCTTGCTGCGCCACAGTGATGATTTCGAACAAAGCCGTATTCTTTTTGCCGGAGATTTGCAGGATGACCTGCCCGCGCGCTTTGAATGCGCCGCCAGCCGCGCGTATACGCAACAGTTTCACCACTGGCAGGCGTTAAGCCGCCAGATGGGCGATAACGTCCGTTTTAGCCTGGTCGCGCAAGCCAGCGATGTCGCTGACTGCGATACGCTGATCTACTACTGGCCGAAAAATAAACCCGAAGCGCAGTTCCAGTTGATGAATATTTTGTCGCTGATGCCGGTGGGCAGCGATGTTTTTGTTGTGGGTGAGAACCGCAGTGGCGTACGCAGCGCCGAACCGATGCTGGCGGACTATGCGCCGCTGAACAAAGTAGATAGCGCGCGACGTTGCGGCCTTTACCATGGTCGTCTGGAAAAGCAGCCGCAGTTTAGTCTTGAATCCTGGTGGGCCGAGTACAACATCGACGGGCTGACCATCAAAACGTTGCCGGGCGTATTCAGCCGCGACGGACTGGATGTTGGTAGCCAACTGCTGCTGTCTACGCTGGCGCCGCACACCAAAGGTAAAGTGCTGGATGTCGGCTGCGGCGCTGGCGTGCTTTCCGCCGCGCTGGCCAGCCATTCGCCGAAAGTGCGCCTGACGCTGTGTGACGTCAGCGCTCCGGCGGTGGAAGCCAGCCGCGCCACGCTTGCCGCTAATGGTCTTGAAGGCGAGGTATTCGCCAGCAACGTCTTTTCGGAAGTCAAAGGACGTTTTGACATGATCATCTCCAACCCGCCGTTCCACGACGGAATGCAAACCAGCCTCGATGCGGCGCAAACGCTCATTCGCGGCGCAGTGCGCCATCTGAACAGCGGCGGAGAGTTACGCATCGTGGCGAACGCCTTTCTGCCCTATCCTAAGATTCTGGATGAGACTTTTGGCTTCCATGAAGTCATCGCGCAAACCGGGCGCTTTAAGGTTTATCGTACTGTGATGACCCGTCAGGCGAAGAAATAGTTGGCCTGATAAGCGCAGCGCCATCTGGTTGCATGTGCCGGATGGCGATGCAAAGCGTCTTATCCAACCTGCGTCTCGCGCCCATTTTTGCAGCAATCAATCTATCCCATGCAATTAACTATTGACGAATAGCTGAAAACCACTAGAATGCGCCTCCGTGGTAGTGATTCTTTTCAAGAATCGATGGTATGCGAAGGTGGCGGAATTGGTAGACGCGCTAGCTTCAGGTGTTAGTGTCCTTACGGACGTGGGGGTTCAAGTCCCCCCCCTCGCACCAATTATCTTATCCTTCCTTTGTCTCTTCATTTTCATCCCTGATTCCAGTTCATCATTGCCAACATCATGCCGCCAATAAGCGCCATACACGATGGCAACAGTACAAAATGCCGTAATTGTTTGTGATACAACATCAGTGCAGACAGTAGCAATCCTGATACAATCAACAGCTTCAGCGCATCAGCTGACAGGCCGATAAACGCCAGTCCAACGATAATCACTCCAGGCAATAACACGCCCCATCCGCTGCCTAACGTCCGCTGCAACATGGTTTCACCCCTGGAATTGATAATGATAACCAATATCATATGATATATTTTCTCATTTGTCAGCCAGGGAGAAAGCTAAAGAGATGAGTTTTACTTAACGGTTGATGACACGTATTCAGTAAGGTGATAAATTGTCCGACTGTTAACGTAAAAACAACAACACCTCGCTTTAGGCGACCTTTTCTCATACGTTATTTTCATGTTGGCGCCCGATTCCGTGTATATCACCGATAAATAACGACAATTACCCATGACAACACCATCCTGGCGGTCGCTTCGTATTAAGAAGTATCAGTTTTCTTTACGTCTTTTCTTGTTTCTCAACGCCGTGTCGGCGCTATTTACTCTCGTTTTCCCCCTTTATCAAATCAATGTATTTTGCACGCCAATGATAGGGATAGTGGTCCTGAGCGTATTACTGTTGATATGGCATGGGAAACATGGACAAAAAAGAATTAATCTCCCCTTTATCTCCCTACTCTTTGGGGGAATATGGGCGGCGCATATTGCGCTAAAGTATCCGGCGTTAGGCCATTATGATTTCTCTTTTTTACTGATTTCCCTGCTTAGCGTTCTGTTTATCGGCTCGATAGCCTTTGCCGCGAATATCGTCGCGTTTACGCTCTATTCGCTACCGCCAGTCGCGGTCTGCCTGTGGCTGAACGGTAATGAACAAGGTTTGCGAATTCTCTATTTGCTGGCCCTGCCAATGGTGGGAATCGCTATTCAACATGTTATCCAGAAACGCTACGATAATTTTGCCCAACAGCTCATGTTTAAGCTGCTGGCCGAGCGGGAAACCCTCAATGGCCTGAGTATGCTTGATCCATTAACCGGCTTATATAACCGCCGTGGCCTGCAAAATCGGCTGGATACGTTACAGGCGCCGGGCAGCCATGAACACTACGTCCTGCTATTGGATATCGATCATTTCAAAGCGTACAACGATCACTACGGTCATATGATGGGCGATCAGGCGTTAATCCGCGTCTCAGCGGCAATTCGGGACGCCGTGCGATCGCGCGATGTCGTCTGCCGTTTTGGCGGGGAAGAATTTCTGGTGTTGCTGACCACCGCCGAACCACAGCAAGCCCGCGCTACCGCAGAACGTATCCGACAGGAAGTATACGATCTTAAAATCCCGCATATGTTTAACGAAAGCGTCGCCACCAATGTCACTATCAGTATCGGCATTGCGCCCCTGACGGATCGCAATATCGGAGACGCTATCGAAAAAGCGGATAAAGCGCTCTACGAAGCCAAGCATCTTGGACGTAACCACATTCTGGTCAGCGACGACATGCGCGCCCTATGAATCCTGTTGGCGTAATCGTGCTACGCCAACAGCGTTAACCATAAACCGCTTGCCATCGTTTATCGCTATCGATAGGATTAGCAATCATTATCATTTAGATTAACATCATTAAACTGCGCTATGGCCTACCGTTCCGCACCGATTGCTGACGATATTATCTGGCGAGCCGCTCCCCAGCCGGAAGACGCCTCGCTGGCGGACGCAGTACGCGAGACGATCGCCTCTACCCGTGAGCACCTGTTGAACTTCATTCGGCTGGATGAAACGCCGCCGCCAACGGCGATGACTCTTGCCCAGTGGACGCGCCCCGCGACGTTTCGTTCATTGCTGGCCGCCTATTCCGATCACATCTATCGCCACACGCCAGGCCTGCCACGTGAAAATAAGCCGTTACTCTCCCTGTGGGCGCAATGGTATATCGGGCTGATGACGCCGCCGCTGATGCTGGCATTACTGACGCAAGCGCGCGCTATCAATGTCTCGGCAGAACATATTCACGTTGAATTTCATGAAACCGGGCGCGCCGCGTGTTTCTGGCTTGATGTGCATCAGGATAACCTGACAACGGGGCGTTCCCCGGAAGAACGAATGGAAACGCTGGTAGTCTCCGCACTACAGCCGGTCATTCAGGCGCTGGAGGCGACTGGCGACATCAACGCGAAACTTATCTGGAGCAATACCGGTTATTTAATCAACTGGTATCTGACTGAGATGAAACCGCTGCCTGGCGAAGCCCTGCTGGCAACGCTACGCCAGCGCTGTTTTTTTGAAAAGCAGCTATCCGACGGTCAGGATAACCCGCTGTGGCGGACCGTCGTAATGCGCGACGGTCTTCTGGTACGCAGAACCTGCTGCCAACGTTACCGCTTACCTGACGTACAGCAGTGCGGCGACTGCACGCTAAAGTAAACCGCTTTACGTTGCCTTCAGTTATCGTCACGGCTTACTGCTGCTGGCCTGTCACATTATTATATTTACAGCGGCGCTCTCCGTATGCCAAATTACGTTTTGCCATTTTTGGGTCTACCGTGGCTATTGGTAAGGTCTCAGGAGAGAAGAATGAGTCTGCAATCTGTACGGCAATTTCTGGCCGATCATGCTCCCGATATTGAAATTATCGAATTAAATCAAAGTACAGCGACTGTCGAACTGGCAGCCAAAGCGCACAACGTAGAGCCAGGGCAGATAGCTAAGACGCTCTCGCTTAAAGTAAAAGACACCATTATCCTGGTGGTCGCGAAAGGCGATGCCCGCCTGGATAATAAGAAGCTTAAAACCACTTTCGGCGCAAAAGCCCGTATGTTGAGCAGCGATGAAGTGGTCAATGCAACCGGACATCCTGTCGGAGGCGTATGTCCCTTCGGGCTGGAGCACCCGCTGCCCGTTTATTGCGATATATCTCTGAAGGGGTATAACGAAGTCTTGCCTGCCGCAGGCGCCACGCACAGCGCGGTACGCATCACGCCGGAAAGAATGGCTGAACTGACATCGGCGACCTGGGTAGACGTGTGCCAATAACGTGCCTGACACCCGGATTCCCCGAACAAGCACGGCGCATCCGGCACGGGCTATACCCGATGCTGGAGCGCGGTAGCATCTCCGGCGCGCAGATATAACAGAATATCCGCCGCATCGAGTAACCCGGCATCAGAACTCACGCCCAGCTTGGACATCACATTAAACTTATGCGCCCGGATAGTCTTAATGTTACGTTCTAACTGGACGGCAATTTGCGGCATTGAGTAGCCGTTCGACATAAAACGCAGAATCTCCCGCTCGGTTGGACTAAGCATACAATTCTGGTGAAGTTCCCAAAGATTGTCTGTACGCTCCGTTGTCCGCCGGGCGCTATTAAGCGATGTAAATAAGGCATCCTGTAAAACATCCAACGGAGACGCTTTGCTGATGACTCCATCCAGCGGCAGCGGGGATAGCGCGCTGATTAAGCGGGCTTCAGCATCATCATCGGCAATCACCAGACGTCGCATATGGGGATAATTTATCGCCAGTTCCGTCAGGCTGGATAATCCTGTCCGGCGTTCAGTTCTTAACGCAGAAAGAGAAAAAATAACGGCAGAAAACGGCGTCTTTAGCGCAGCCTTATAAAACGCGGATGGTTTTGAAAAAATATGAAGCGTATGTCGGCAATCCGGCATTGCATCAAATAGCCCTTTAATACCAATGGTGCTCATCACGCATTTTTCTACGAGCGCAACATTTCTCTTGCTGATTCTGTTTTCCATTCCATGGTTTCTCCATATACCGAAGGTAGGTTCAATTCTCTGGCTCCCTGAGAACTGTTTATCCATGCATACATCTCTGCATTACTGTGTATTGATAAGCGTCGCATGGCGCTATTTTTTTGGGCGCTAATTGTTTTATTACTTTTTTTAAGTAATGCCGCAATTTGGTTAATGCCCCACCCTTTTCCTAAAAGGCGTAATACTTTTCGTTCAGACAGCGTAAGGACAATCGGCCTGTCGTGGGACTGCTGAATTTCAGACGGTACCTGAGGCGATAATAACGTTTTGCTTATTCTTTCTGAACGAGCGTTTCCCGCATGGATAACGCTAATAAGATTCTCGATTGGCTCTTCGTCTGAAAGCAAGGTGCTGACGGGGCCCATCAGGAGATCAACCGCATGTGGATAGCTGGATTTAGGAACCAGAAATACCCAATGTATGTCGCGATATTGCGAGAGTAAGCTATAAAAATATTCGCAGATAGCACGGGGAGAGGCATTGTTAACTGCTAAATCAGCAATAACTAAATTACTTCGACGTAGTTGTAGCAGCGTTAGCTCTTCTATCGTACGGCAATACGCCAGTTTATAATCGGGGAAATTACCTGTTATAGCCCCTTTAAGGCCTTCCTGTATAAGGGGGGTTTTACTGATAATAAGTCCATTTTTGCAGCATCCTGGCAGCATAATTCCTCCGCACCCACGCCGCCCCTTTTCATTGTCCCATTAATAAAAATACTATTAACAATGAGCGCAAAGAAATATAAGCCGAGTGGATTAATTATCCTTGTTTTATTTTTAAAAATATAACATTGATTGCGCTACAATCCACATAGCACAAAAACATGAAATCACTATCGCATAGTTACTCATAAAACCAGAAGCAAGACAATTAAATTAACTAAATTTGCACATTAGTAATTCTAACGAAACTCATCATATTAATAAATTTAAAATATGAGTTCGTCCTTCATTCATATTGCTGAATCCTGAAATAAAAGCCCAACAATACTGACTGTCACCCATAAAATCCATGTAATATCTGCAAATTACACTAAGTCACGCCTATTTTTACACCTGCTTCTCACGCCATTGTTGTAAAACGATTAATGCATATCGTTGATAAAATTCACCACATCATTGATTCAAAAATGAACGGCCAGGCTGGCATAATGTCTCTATTCTGGAAACGGACATACGAGAACCGTCGCCCATAAGGATATCCTGCCTGTGACGAAGCGCACGTCTCAGAAAGCTTATGCGTTGCGTCTGGCGGTTGACGTTTTTATCAACAAGAAATTGATCTTAACCAACGCCATCATGCCTGCGCTTCGTGTTAAAAAGGAAGCCTCTGTCATAGTGGCGGCGCATAAAATGTCTTTTCGGACAGGACGAGTCATGCAAGAAGAGCAATCAATTCAACGAGCAGTAACACGGTTATGTATTCAATGCGGGCTGTTTTTATTGCAGCACGGGGCGGAAAGCGCACTGGTTGATGAGCTTTCCACCCGCCTCGGTTTGGCGCTCGGTATGGATAGCGTCGAAAGCGCGATCTCCTCTAACGCCATTGTCCTGACGACCATTAAAGACGGACAATGTCTGACATCGACACGTAAAAACCAGGATCGCGGCATTAATATGCACGTCGTCACGGAGGTTCAGCATATCGTTATCCTCGCGGAACATCGTCTGCTGGATTACAAAGGCGTGGAAAAACGCTTTAGCCAGCTCCGCCCGCTGCGTTATCCGCGCTGGCTGGTGGCGTTTATGGTCGGTCTCTCCTGCTCCTGCTTTTGTAAGCTGAATAATGGCGGCTGGGATGGCGCGGTTATCACCTTTTTCGCCAGTATGATAGCCATGTATATTCGCCAGATGCTGGCGCAGCGGCATTTACATCCGCAGATCAATTTTTGCATTACCGCCTTTGTCGCTACCACGATTTCCGGACTGATGCTCACCCTTCCCGCCTTTAGCCAGACGCCCACTATCGCCATGGCGGCGAGCGTACTGCTACTGGTGCCGGGCTTTCCGCTGATTAATTCCGTCGCAGATATGTTTAAAGGACATATTAATACCGGGCTGGCGCGCTGGGCTATCGCCAGCCTGTTGACACTGGCCACCTGTGTGGGCGTAGTGATGTCAATGACAGTATGGGGGCTACGAGGATGGGTATAATCGACTTTTTACTGGCGCTAATGCAGGACATGATCTTGTCTGCGATCCCCGCCGTCGGGTTTGCGATGGTCTTTAATGTTCCCCACCGGGCACTTCCGTGGTGCGCGCTACTGGGGGCGCTGGGTCATGGCTCGCGTATGCTGATGATGAGCGCTGGCTTTAATATCGAATGGTCGACGTTTATGGCTTCGCTGCTGGTCGGCAGTATTGGTATTCAGTGGTCACGCTGGTATCTCGCTCACCCTAAAGTGTTTACCGTCGCGGCCGTGATCCCGATGTTTCCGGGGATTTCCGCCTATACCGCGATGATTTCCGCAGTAAAAATTAGCCATCTGGGCTATAGCGAACCGATGATGATTACGCTGCTAACTAATTTTCTGAAAGCCTCTTCCATTGTTGGCGCGCTCTCAATTGGCCTCTCTGTACCGGGATTATGGCTGTACCGCAAACGCCCCCGCGTGTGATCGGTGGAACGCCGCCTGCTGTTCTTACAGGTCTGTGTGGTACTATAAAAACAGTCGCCCTTCTCGGTTGTTGTTCCATATTGAGAAACATTATGTCTTCCAGAATTTTAACGTCGGACGTCATCGGTATTGACGCCCTTTTACACGATCATCATGCTGTGCTGGCGAAGTCAACGGGCGGCGCGGTAGCGGTATTCGCTAATAATGCGCCTGCGTTTTATGCCGTGACGCCTGCACGCATGGCTGAACTGCTGGCGCTTGAAGAAAAGTTATCACGTCCGGGAAGCGATGTGGCGTTAGACGCGCAATTTTACGAAGAACCCGAAGCCGCCCCCGTGGCGATTCCCTGCGGAAAATTCGCCATGTATCCCGCCTGGCAACCGGATGCGGATTTTCAGCGTCAGGCTGCCCTTTGGGGCGTGGCGCTTCGGGAGCCGGTCACCGCAGAAGAGCTGGCGGCGTTTATCGCCTACTGGCAGGCGGAAGGCAAGGTTTTTCACCATATCCAGTGGCAGCAAAAGCTGGCGCGCAGCGTGCAAATCAGCCGTTCCAGCAATGGCGGAATGCCGCAGCGCGACATCAATAGCGTCAGCGAACCTGACAATCATATTCCACCAGGTTTTAGGGGGTAACGATGAAAAATGTTGGCGACCTGATGCAGCGTCTACAAAAAATGATGCCTGCGCATATTACACCGGCGTTTAAAACGGGCGAAGAACTGCTGGCCTGGCAGAAAGAGCAAGGCGAGATCCGGGCGGCGGCGCTGGCGCGGGAAAATCGGGCGATGAAAATGCAGCGCACCTTTAACCGTTCCGGCATTCGACCGCTGCATCAGAACTGCTCGTTTGATAACTATCGGGTTGAGTGCGACGGACAAATGAACGCGTTAAGCAAAGCCCGACAGTACGTTGATGAATTTGACGGCAATATCGCCAGCTTTGTCTTTTCCGGCAAGCCGGGAACCGGTAAAAACCATCTCGCCGCGGCTATTTGTAACGAGCTGCTGCTGCGCGGAAAGTCGGTACTGATTATCACCGTAGCGGATATTATGTCAGCGATGAAAGACACGTTCAGCAATCGGGAAACCAGCGAAGAGCAGTTGCTTAACGATCTGAGTAACGTTGATCTGCTGGTGATCGACGAGATCGGCGTGCAGACCGAATCCCGCTATGAAAAAGTGATCATCAATCAAATTGTCGATCGTCGTTCCTCGTCAAAACGTCCCACCGGCATGTTGACGAACAGCAATATGGAAGAGATGACGAAAATGCTTGGCGAACGCGTCATGGACCGTATGCGTCTCGGCAACAGTTTATGGGTTAATTTTACCTGGGACAGTTACCGCAGCCGGGTGACAGGTAAAGAGTATTAAATTGCAACGTGCTCCAGGGCGAGACTACGCCTGGCAGGCATAACACAGGTGATTACCATGAATACAGCGAAACATGTTCTGTGCTGCGCGGCGGTCGCCTGCGTACTGTTTTCCACCAGCGGTATCGCCGCCTCCTGGCAGGATTCGCTTTCCAGCGCCGCCAGTCAGTTAAGCGCTCAGGGCGCGAACTCACAGCAGGGCGGGATGTCGCTTTCGGCGCTAACCGGTCTGCTCAGCAACGGCGCCCAGTCGCTCAGCGCCGATAATATGAATAATGCCGCCGGTATTTTGCAGTACTGCGCCAAACAGAAGCTGGCGTCCGCTACCAACGTGGAAAACGTTAAAAATCAGATTCTGAACAAGTTGGGGTTGGATACTACACAGCAGGAGCAGGACACTAACTACCTGAACGGCCTGCAAGGGTTGCTCAAGACGAAGGACGGCCAGCAGTTGAACCTCAATAATATCGGCAGTACGCCGCTGGCGGAAAAGGTGAAAACCAAAGCTTGCGATCTGGTGTTGCAGCAAGGGCTGAATTTCCTTTCCTGACTGCGTTTTTCTGACCGTGCGCCACGCTGGGACGTCCTGATAAAAGCCGTGTTTTGGCCCTTTACCCGCCAGCACGGCATTAACCCGACTTTTCCTTTCGTCTTTTCCTGTTATTAACCGCTATGTCAGGAAGTGATGCCGATCAAAAAAACAACTTTCTAAACTCATTCTAAATAATAGCGCCGTGTAAAGTCATTAGAATTGCAGCAATGTGACATCGCTATTACATTGTTAGAAATTTTTTCCTGCCAGCGATAAGCCTGGTTTATTGAGGATCGTCAGTTGTCCGAGTTGCTCTCTGTCGCTCTGTTTCTCGCCTCTGTGCTGATATATGCCTGGAAGGCGGGCCGTAACACCTGGTGGTTTGCCGCCACTCTCACGGTGCTGGGACTTTTTGTCATTCTGAATATTACCCTGTATGCCAGCGACTATTTTACCGGCGACGGGATCAACGACGCAGTGCTTTATACGCTGACGAATAGTCTGACGGGAGCGGGAGTCGGCAAATATATTCTGCCGGGAATCGGCATTGCCCTGGCGTTAGTGACGGTATTCGGCGCGCTGGGATGGGTACTACGCCGCCGCCGTCACCATCCGCATCATGTCGGTTACAGCCTGCTGGCGTTACTGCTGGCGTTGGGTTCGGTCGACGCCAGTCCGGCGTTTCGCCAGATTACCGAACTGGTAAAATCACAAATGCGCGATGGCGATCCGGATTTTGCCGTTTATTATAAAGAACCAGCAAAAACCATTCCTAATCCGAAGCTCAATCTGGTCTATATCTACGGCGAGAGCCTGGAACGGACCTATTTTGATAATGACGCGTTCCCCAATCTCACGCCAGAGTTGGGCGCGCTGAAAAATGAGGGGCTGGATTTCAGCCATACCATGCAACTGCCGGGAACGGATTACACCATCGCCGGGATGGTGGCTTCCCAGTGTGGTATTCCGCTGTTTGCGCCGTTTGAGGGCAATGCCTCAGCGTCGGTGTCCAGCTTCTTTCCGCAGAATATCTGCCTCGGCGATATTCTGAAAAACTCCGGCTACCAGAACTATTTCGTGCAGGGCGCTAACCTGCGTTTTGCCGGGAAAGACGTGTTCCTGAAATCACACGGATTTGATCATCTGTACGGCGCTGAAGAGCTGAAAACGGTGGTGGCAGACCCGTCTTATCGTAACGACTGGGGCTTCTACGACGATACGGTGCTTGATGAGGCATGGAAGAAATTTGAAGCGCTTTCCCGCTCAGGCCAGCGTTTTTCGCTGTTTACGCTGACCGTAGATACTCACCACCCGGACGGATTTATCTCACGCACCTGCAACCGCAAACGCTACGATTACGACGGCAAGCCCAACCAGTCCTTTAGCGCCGTAAGTTGCAGCCAGGAAAACATCGCCGAGTTTATCAACAAAATCAAAGCGTCACCGTGGTTTAAAGATACCGTTATCGTCGTCTCTTCCGACCATCTGGCGATGAACAATACCGCCTGGAAATACCTGAATAAGCAAGATCGCAACAATCTGTTTTTCATTCTGCGCGGCGATAAACCGCAGCAGGAGACGCTGGCGGTCAAACGCAACACGATGGACAACGGCGCAACGGTGCTGGATATTCTCGGCGGCGATAATTTTATCGGTCTGGGACGTAGCAGCCTTTCCGGGCAGTCGCTGTCGGAAGTGTTCCTGAATGTAAAAGAGAAAGTGCTGGCGATGAAGCCGGATATTATTCGCCTGTGGAATTTCCCGAAAGAGATAAAAGATTTTACCGTCGATCGGGACAAAAACATGATCGCGTTTTCCGGCAGCCACTTCCGCTTACCGCTGCTGTTGCGGGTATCGGATAAGCGCGTCGAGCCGTTACCGGAAAGTGAATACTCCGCTCCGCTGCGGTTCCAGTTGGCCGACTTCGCCCCGCGCGATAATTTCGTTTGGGTCGATCGCTGCTACAAGATGGCGCAGCTATGGGCACCGGCGCTGGCGCTCTCTACCGACTGGTGCGTCTCGCAGGGGCAGCTTGGCGGGCAGCAAACCGTACAGCATGTCGATAAAGCACAGTGGCAGGGTAAGACGGCGTTTAAAGACACGATGATCGATATGAAACGCTACAAAGGCAACGTCGATACCTTAAAGATTGTCGATAACGATATTCGTTATAAAGCTGATAGCTTTATCTTTAATGTGGCGGGCGCGCCGGAGGAGGTGAAGCAGTTTAGCGGTATTTCCCGGCCGGAGTCCTGGGGGCGCTGGTCAAATGCGCAGTTGGGCGATGAGGTTAAAATCGAATATAAAGCGCCGCTGCCGAAAAAGTTTGATCTGGTGATCACCGCCAAAGCCTTCGGCGACAACGCGAATCGGCCGATTCCGGTACGCGTCGGCAACGAAGAGCAGACGCTGGTGCTGGGTCACGATGTGTCCACTATCACCCTGCATTTCAACAATCCGACGGACGCGAATACCTTAGTCATTGCGCCGCCCGCTCCCGTCTCCACCAACGAAGGTAATATTTTGGGCCATTCGCCGCGCAAATTGGGGATTGGCATGGTGGAGATCAAAGTGGTGAATGTTGAGAGTTAAAAGAGAATGTCATATATGCCGGGTGGCGGCTGCGCCTTACCCGGCCTACACATCATATTTATCAATAAACTGGCGCGTAGGCCTGATAAGCGCTACGCCATCAGGCAAAAGTGTGAATATCTCATCCGGCCTACGGTCATCTGTAGGCCGACTGTTCACCATACGCCCTTAAAACGTTTCCCAATTATCGCTGCCGTCGGCCACAGCGGCCTTTGCTGACGACACGGCTGCCGGGGTTTTTACCGCTGCCACTTCACGCGCACGCTGCTGTTGCTGTTGAATACGGAACACCGCGACGGCCTGGGTCAGACGGCTGGCTTGCTCTTCCAGCGCCGCAGCCGCAGCGGCGGACTCTTCCACCAGCGAGGCGTTCTGCTGCGTTACGCGATCCATCTCCGCTACCGCCAGGCCCACCTGGTCGATACCACGGCTTTGCTCGTCAGACGCCGAGGCAATCTCGCCCATGATATCGGTTACGCGGGTCACTGCATTGACGATCTCATCCATGGTTTCACCTGCGCTTTCGACCAGCGTCGACCCCACATCAACACGGCTCACGGAATCCTCAATCAGACTCTTGATCTCCCGTGCCGCCTGCGCGCTACGCTGGGCCAGATTACGGACTTCACCGGCTACCACCGCGAACCCGCGTCCCTGCTCGCCTGCGCGCGCCGCTTCTACCGCCGCATTCAGCGCCAGAATATTGGTCTGGAAAGCAATACCGTCGATTACGCTGATAATATCGGCGATTTTCTGCGAACTGGAGGCGATATCGCGCATTGTTTGTACGACGTTATCCACCACTTTGCCACCTTTTTGCGCTGTTTCAGAGGCGCTCAATGCCAGGTGACTGGCCTGACGGGCGTTTTCGGCGTTCTGTTTCACGGTGGCGGTCAGTTGTTCCATACTGGCGGCGGTCTCTTCCAGAGACGCTGCCTGCTGCTCAGTACGGGAAGAGAGATCGTTGTTGCCCATCGCAATCTCGCTGGCGCCGCTGTAAATGGCGTTGGCGCCATTGCGCACATCGCCCACGGTACGCACCAGTTCGCTCTGCATATGACGTAAGTTGTCTGCCAGTTGCCCCATTTCGTTAGAGCCTTCCACATCAATACGTTTCACCAGATCGCCGCTGGCGATATGGCGAATACTTTCAATCAGACGATTCATCGGGGCGATAAGCGACAGTTTGATGCCGAACCAGACGGCGATAATGACCACCAGAACGGCAATCAGCACACTGACCAGTACCCACATCGCCTGGTTGTAGGAACTGTTGTTATCCTCAACAGCACTATCGTACAGACGATCGTTTTGCTGCATATAGGCCATGTACTGCTTCTCAAAAGCGTCCTGATAGCTTTGAGTCGGTTGATCAAAAAACTCGTTAATCTTACCCGCGCCAAGAAGCTGAATAAGCTCCGCCAACGCGCCGTGGTAGATATCATAGGTTCGTTTGATCTCAAGGAAAGCCGCCTCGCTCTGACGTGGATCGCGCGGTAACGACTCATACTGCGCCCAGTTTTTTTCGGTCAGTTTCAGCGCATTGGTCGCCCCCTGCATCAGTTCAGCGACAGTTGCGCCACTGCCAATATTGCTCTGGTCCATCATCCAGCGGATACCCGCGCGATTCAGGGTATTACGCGTTTGCAACAGCTCCACCCAGGTTGCATTCAGGGCAGACTGCTGCTGACGAATGGTTTGCAATACGGTGAAGTTTTCTTTGTCATTCTTCAGCGAGTTGAAGAACAGCCCGCCGGATGTCAGTTGTAAAAGGCCAAATAGCGCCAATACCAGCAGTAAGCTGGTAACAATTTTAATTCGCTTTAACATGTTTTCTCTTTCCGCTAGACAGATACAGAATTTTCGGCCTGGAAAGGGAAAACTTTATGGGATGCGCGCCATTAATATCACGATTAGCTCAGTGAAGTCGTTATGACGCCCCGCGCAACAAGGATCGTCCCATTTTATATCGTGATCTCAATCACATAAAATAGCCCACGCCCTCCTCTGCGAAACCGCTTACCGGTACGTCCGACCGCTTAAACCGCCATACAACCACTCACTGATTTACCTAACTTTACGCGCGCGATGATCTGGCAAGATCCTCTCAGCATAGCAGTCAATCTACCTCCTCAAACACGAACTCAATGTCCACCCAGCTTCGGCTGATAATTAAACTTACAACCAGGTTTTACTATGGATACGAAAAAGATATTCAAGCACATACCCTGGGTGATTCTCGGAATCATCGGTGCTTTCTGCCTCTCGGTCGTTGCCCTACGTCGGGGTGAACACGTGAGCGCCCTGTGGATCGTGGTCGCTTCCGTTTCCGTCTATCTGGTGGCTTATCGCTACTACAGCCTGTACATCGCCCAGAAGGTCATGAAACTCGACCCGACGCGCGCGACGCCGGCGGTCATAAATAACGACGGCCTGAACTACGTGCCGACTAACCGCTACGTGCTGTTTGGTCACCACTTCGCCGCCATCGCCGGCGCAGGCCCGCTGGTCGGGCCGGTATTGGCCGCGCAGATGGGCTATCTGCCGGGGACACTGTGGTTGCTGGCGGGCGTGGTGCTCGCGGGCGCAGTGCAGGACTTTATGGTGCTGTTTATCTCTTCCCGCCGTAACGGCGCCTCTCTTGGCGAGATGATCAAAGAAGAGATGGGTACCGTTCCAGGCACCATCGCGCTGTTCGGCTGCTTCTTAATCATGATCATCATCCTCGCGGTGCTGGCATTAATCGTGGTTAAAGCGCTGGCCGAAAGCCCGTGGGGCGTCTTTACCGTCTGCTCCACGGTGCCGATTGCGCTGTTTATGGGCATCTACATGCGCTTTATCCGTCCGGGACGCGTAGGCGAAGTCTCCGTTATTGGTATCGTGCTGCTGGTGGCGTCTATTTATTTCGGCGGCGTGATTGCCCACGACCCGTACTGGGGCCCGGCGCTGACCTTTAAAGACACCACCATTACCTTCGCGCTGATCGGCTACGCCTTTGTTTCCGCGTTGCTGCCGGTATGGCTGATCCTTGCCCCGCGCGACTATCTCGCTACCTTCCTGAAAATCGGCGTGATCGTCGGTCTGGCGCTGGGGATTGTGATCCTCAACCCGGAACTGAAAATGCCGGCGTTGACGCAGTATGTCGACGGTACTGGCCCGCTGTGGAAAGGCGCTCTGTTCCCGTTCCTGTTCATCACCATCGCCTGTGGCGCCGTCTCTGGCTTCCACGCGCTCATCTCTTCCGGTACCACGCCGAAACTGCTGGCCTGTGAGACCGATGCGCGTTTTATCGGCTACGGCGCGATGCTGATGGAGTCCTTTGTTGCGGTGATGGCGCTGGTGGCGGCCTCGATCATTGAACCGGGTCTCTACTTCGCGATGAACACCCCGCCGGCGGGTCTGGGCATTACCATGCCAAACCTGCACGAGATGGGCGGCGAGAACGCGCCGCTGATTATGGCGCAGTTGAAAGACGTTACCGCACATGCAGCGGCGACCGTCAGCTCCTGGGGCTTTGTGATTTCCCCGGAACAAATCCTGCAAACTGCGAAAGATATCGGTGAACCATCAGTATTGAACCGCGCAGGCGGCGCGCCAACGCTGGCAGTAGGTATCGCGCATGTGTTCCACAAAGTCCTGCCGATGGCGGATATGGGCTTCTGGTATCACTTCGGTATTCTGTTCGAAGCGCTGTTTATCCTGACCGCACTGGATGCGGGTACCCGTTCCGGCCGCTTTATGTTGCAGGATTTGCTGGGTAACTTCGTCCCGTTCCTGAAAAAAACCGATTCTCTGGTCGCGGGTATCATCGGTACCGCAGGCTGCGTCGGTTTGTGGGGCTATCTGCTATATCAGGGCGTGGTCGACCCGCTGGGCGGCGTGAAGAGCCTGTGGCCGCTGTTCGGTATCTCTAACCAGATGCTGGCCGCCGTGGCGCTGGTGTTGAGCACCGTGGTACTGATCAAAATGCAGCGTACCAAATACATCTGGGTGACGGTAATTCCGGCGGTATGGCTGCTGATCTGCACCACCTGGGCGCTGGGCCTGAAACTGTTCAGCGCCAACCCACAGATGGAAGGTTTCTTCTACATGGCAAACCTGTATAAAGAGAAGATTGCCAACGGCACCAACCTGACCGCGCAGCAGATTGCCAACATGAACCATATCGTGGTGAACAACTACACTAACGCTGGTTTGAGTATTCTGTTCCTGGTGGTGGTGTACAGTATTATCTTCTACGGTTTCACCACCTGGATGAAGGTACGCAACAGCGATAAACGTACCGATAAAGAAACCCCGTATGTGCCCGTGCCGGAAGGCGGCGTGAAGATCTCTTCACACCACTAAAACTGATGCCGGGTAGCGCGCAGCGATCCCGGCTAGTGTAGGCCGGATAAGGCGCAAGCCGCCATCCGGCTTTATTCATTAACAGGACGGCAGAATGTTTGATACTTTAGGTCAGGCAAAAAAATATCTCGGCCAGGCGGCAAAAATGTTGATTGGTATTCCGGACTACGACAACTATGTCGAGCACATGAAAACCAATCATCCCGACAAGCCGTACATGACCTATGAAGAGTTCTTCCGCGAACGTCAGCAAGCACGTTACGGCGGCGATGGCAAAGGCGGTATGCGCTGTTGTTAATGGAGAGACTATGACCCCGATTGCAGTTACCCTACTCACCGGTTTTTTGGGCGCGGGCAAAACCACCCTACTACGCCATATCCTCAACGAACAACATGGTTTTAAAATCGCCGTTATCGAAAACGAATTTGGCGAAGTCTCCGTTGACGATCAACTGATTGGCGATCGCGCCACACAGATCAAAACCCTGACTAACGGCTGCATCTGCTGTACCCGCTCCAACGAGCTGGAAGATGCGCTATTAGACCTGCTCGACAGCCGCGACCACGGCGATATTGCTTTCGACCGTCTGGTGATTGAATGCACCGGCATGGCCGATCCTGGCCCGATTATCCAGACCTTTTTCTCTCATGACGTGATTTGCCAGCGTTACCTGTTGGACGGCGTGATAGCGCTGGTCGATGCGGTACACGCCGATGAACAGATGAATCAGTTCACCATCGCCCAGTCACAGGTAGGTTACGCCGATCGTATCCTGCTGACCAAAACCGACGTGGCAGGCGACAGCGAGAAACTGCGCGAGCGGCTGGCGCGTATCAATGCCCGCGCCCCGGTTTACACCGTGGTACACGGCAATATTGACCTGAGTCAGTTGTTTAATACCAGCGGCTTTATGCTGGAAGAGAACGTGCTGGCAAGCCAACCGCGTTTCCACTTTATTGCCGATAAACAGAACGATGTGTCGTCAATTGTGGTGGAGCTGGATTACCCGCTGGATATCAGCGAGGTGTCACGGGTGATGGAGAATCTGCTGCTGGAATCAGCGGATAAACTGCTGCGTTACAAAGGGATGCTGTGGATCGACGGCGAACCCAACCGCCTGCTGTTCCAGGGCGTGCAGCGTCTCTACAGCGCCGACTGGGACAGACCGTGGGGCGACGAAACGCCACACAGCACGCTGGTATTTATCGGGATCCAGTTGCCGGAAGATGAGATCAGAGCGGCGTTTGCGGGGTTAAGGAAGTAACCATTAAGCGCTTATCTGGCCTGGCGGAATTTGTAGGCCGGATAAGGCGCAGCCGCCATCAGGCATCTTCTGGCTATTTCTTATTTTGCTCTCGCAGCATCGCTTCGCGCAGAATGGCATTGAGCCGCGTCTGGTAGCCTTTTCCTGGCCGTTTCAGCCACTCCATCACATCGGCGTCAATACGCACCGAGGCCTGCGTTTTTAACGGGCGAAAAAACTTACCACGCACTGCTTCAGACCACTGCCCATCCTCCGAAGCGGGAATGTCGCTGTAATCAATCTCATCATCTGATTTTTTCACCAGCGCCTTCAGTTCAGCCTCATGCTGAGCACTCAGCGCGGATGCGTTGCCGCGTTTATGTTTAACCATGCTCATAACGATTCCTCTCTTTTCTGTCTGCCTTGCGGGCGCTGATGATACGGATAACTTCAAAACCACTTTCGAACCGAACGCTATGAGCAACCAGAATGACCACAATGCCATGAACAAGGCCGAGGGTCTGCCAACGATATTCTCCATTCTCATAACGCTCCTGACGTGACAGGTGTCGGGGATCGTCAAACACCAGTACCGCATCCTCAAAGCGGACACCGTGCTTCCTCAGGTTGCTTTTAGCCTTGTTCGCATTCCATTCAAACTCCATCGGCATGTGTTTTCCCTAATTGTATACACAAAAATGTATATACAATTATCTTACGATTATACCTGGATTGTTGGAAATAGCTTCACAATTTGCGTATTCGAGATAAAAGAAAATTGACCAGAAGAGTAGGCCGCAGAAGGCGCAGCCGCTATCCGGCATGGGTTTAGGCTGATACGCAGCCATAAAAGTCATGTGATTTCTGGGCGAGAGGAAACACGGATGCCCACAACATGCTCCATCACCATTACCCGCAATCAGGTTCCAGCGTTACCACTACTCAAAGTAATCCATATCGAGCTTTGGCAACTTGAGTAAACGTGAGGATACGCCAATATCATTATCAATCATCAGGTGTACCAGCCTGTCGCCATCTACCAGCACCAGACCTTCGACTTTGTTAGCATAGTCTCTGGCATGTGCCGTAAAGCCTGAGGTGGTAATAAAGACGCCACGTTTCACTTTTTGCTCAGGCAATGCACCATAAAAGCCTCTGACTTCAGCGCTCCCAACGGTGCCTTTCCAGCGCTTGGCCTGAACGTAGACTTTTTCCAGCCCGAGCTTATCGAGAGAGATAATACCGTCAATGCCGCCATCGCCGGTTCCCCCTACGCGCTGCAAATCACCGCGATGACCGCCATATCCCAGGCGGTGCAACACATCTAACACAATCACTTCAAAACGCGCCGGCGAAACCTGAAGCAGGTTCTCCAGCAATTCTTCGGCAACAGATTCACGAATCTCATTGAGCGCTTGCTCCAGGCGATCGTCCGGGCTGCTGCGGGCAAGTTCACCTTCCTCAATCGATTCTGGCTGTGGATCTAACGCCACCGCATCCGCCGACTTACTGAGCTTTACGCCGTTGAAATCACAAGCAAAATGACTCACTTCCTGCTCGGTCATCGACTGCGGATGCGAGGCAACCCAGCTTATTCCCGCGGGTGTTAAACACCATTTCCCCCGGGATAGGCTCTGCGATAACCCGGCACGTTTAAGGCGATCGTGCGCCCAGCCGGTGCGGTTCTGGTACGTCAGTTGTCCACTGGTAATCACCTCTGCACGCTGCTGCTCATCTAACCCAAGCATTTCGGCTGCAGCTTCACGCACTTCTCTGACCAAAGCGCCCTCGGGTCGAGTGGCCAGAAAACGCAACACTGGTTCAATAAATTTGTCATATGTTGGAACAGCCATAAATCCATCCCTGCTATTGATATAGATTAGATACCCCGCCGGAGAACGATACTCTTCAGGAAAACATTAGGAAAGAAGCAGTTACTCTCTGATTGTTCGTTGATCACACACAATATGAAGTCTACCATGGGTCTGTTATTTTCCCTTTACAGCACAGGGTAATAACGTCTTCCCGCTCAGGAACCGGATAGATAAAAATGAACAAATCTAACTTCGACTTTCTCAAAGGCGTCAACGACTTCATTTACGCCATCGCCTGCGCGGCGGAAAACAACTATCCGGACGATCCTAATACCACTCTGATAAAAATGCGCATGTTTGGCGAAGCCACCGCGAAACATCTCGGCCAGTTGCTGGATATACCCGCCTGCGAAAACCAACATGACCTGCTGCGCGAACTGGGCAAGATTGCGTTTATTGATGACAGCATTCTTGCCGTTTTCCATAAACTGCGCCGTATCGGTAACCTCGCCGTCCACGAATATCATAACGATCTGGACGATGCCCAAATGTGCCTGCGGCTCGGGTTCCGTCTCAGCGTCTGGTACTACCGGCTGGTGACCAAAGATTACGATTTCCCGGTGCCGGTTTTTGTGATGCCTGAGCACGGCGAGGATCGCTACCACGCCGAAGTCCTCACTCTCAAACAGCAGCTGGAACGTCAGGCGCAGGAGAAAGTGCAAAGCCAGGCCGAGCTGGAAGCTCAGCAGCAAAGGCTGGTTGCGCTCAACGGCTACATTGCCATCCTTGAGGGCAAACAGCAGGAAACCGAAGCTCAGACCAAAGCGCGTCTGGCTGCGCTGGAGGCACAGCTTGCGGCAAAAGATGCCGAACTGGCGAAGCAAACCGAACAGGAACGTAAGGCCTATCACAAAGAGATCACCGATCAGGCGATCAAACGCACGCTGAATCTCAGCGAAGAAGAGAGCCGCTTCCTGATTGACGCCCAGCTTCGTAAAGCGGGCTGGCAGGCCGACAGTAAAACGCTGCGCTTTGCCAAAGGCGCTCGCCCGGAACCGGGCGTCAATAAAGCGATTGCCGAGTGGCCGACGGGCACAGATGAAACGGGTAAAACAGGCTTTGCCGATTACGTGCTGTTCGTTGGCCTGAAGCCCATCGCCGTCGTTGAAGCAAAACGCAAAAATACCGATGTCTTCAGCAAGCTCAACGAGTCTTATCGCTACAGCAAATACTTCGATAACGGGTTTTTACGCGATACGCTGCTGGAGCACTACGCTCCCGACGACGTACACGAAGCCGTGCCGGAGTATGAAATCAGCTGGCAGGACACCAGCGGCAAACAGCGCTTTAAAATCCCCTTCTGCTACTCCACCAACGGGCGCGAATACCGCGCGGCGATGAAGACCAAAAGCGGTATCTGGTATCGCGACGTCCGCCACACCACCAACATGTCGAAAGCGTTGCCGGAATGGCATCGCCCGGAAGAACTGCTGGCAATGCTGGGCAGCGACCCGCAGAAACAAAACCAGTGGTTTGCTGAAAACCCCGGAATGAGCGAACTGGGCCTGCGCTATTACCAGGAAGATGCCGTCCGCGCGGTGGAGAAGGCTATCGTTGACGGTCAGCAAGAGATCCTGCTGGCGATGGCGACCGGTACCGGTAAAACCCGTACCGCCATCGCCCTGATGTTCCGCCTGATCCAGTCGCAGCGTTTCAAGCGCGTGCTGTTCCTGGTCGACCGTCGCTCGCTCGGCGAACAGGCGCTGGGATCGTTCGAAGATACGCGCATTAACGGCGACACCTTTAACAGCATTTTTGATATCAAAGGCTTAACCGACAAATTCCCGGAAGACAGCACCAAAATTCACGTTGCCACGGTTCAGTCGCTGGTCAAGCGCACGCTGCAATCCGATGAGCCGATGCCGGTTGGCCGCTACGACTGTATCGTCGTTGATGAAGCACATCGCGGCTACATTCTCGATAAAGAGCAGACCGAAGGCGAGCTGCAGTTCCGCAGCCAGCTGGATTACGTTTCCGCCTACCGTCGCATTCTCGATCATTTCGATGCGGTAAAAATCGCCCTGACCGCCACGCCAGCACTGCACACGGTGGATATTTTCGGCGAGCCGGTTTACCGCTATACCTACCGTACGGCGGTGATCGACGGATTCCTGATCGACCAGGATCCGCCGATTCAGATCGTCACCCGCAACGCGCAGGATGGGGTCTATCTTTCCGAGGGAGAACAGGTGGAACGCCTGAACCCACAGGGCGAGCTGATCAACGACACGCTGGCCGACGATCAGGATTTTGAGGTCGCCGATTTTAACCGTGGCCTGGTGATCCCGGCCTTTAACCGCGCGGTATGCGGCGAGCTCACCAACTACCTGGATCCTACCGGGCAGCAAAAAACGCTGGTGTTCTGCGTCACCAATGCCCATGCCGATATGGTGGTTGACGAGCTGCGTACCGCATTTAAGAAAAAGTACCCGCAGCTTGAGCACGACGCGATCATCAAGATCACCGGTGATGCCGATAAAGACGCGAAGAAAGTGCAAAGCATGATCGTCCGCTTCAACAAAGAGCGGCTACCCAATATCGTGGTCACCGTCGACCTGCTGACCACCGGCGTGGATATTCCGTCTATCTGTAATATTGTGTTCCTGCGCAAAGTCAAAAGCCGCATTCTCTACGAGCAGATGAAAGGGCGCGCCACGCGTCTGTACCCGTCAGTAGGGAAAACCAGCTTTAAGATTTTCGACTGCGTCGATATCTACAGCTCGCTGGAAAGCGTCGACACCATGCGTCCGGTGGTTGTGCGTCCGCAGGTGGAACTGCAAACGCTGGTCAATGAAATTACCGACTCAGAAACCAACAAAACCATCGAAGCGGATGGCCGCAGTTTTGCCGAACACAGCCATGAACAGCTGGTCGCTAAGCTGCAGCGAATCATCGGCCTCGCCACCTATAACCGCGATCGCAGCGAAACGGTGGATAAGCAAGTACGTCGTCTGGACGAGCTGTGCCTGGATGCCGCAGGCGTCAACTTCGGCGGCCTGGCTTCGCGCCTGCGGGAAAAAGGGCCGCACTGGAGCGCCGAGATTTTCAATAAGCTCCCCGGCTTTATCGCCCGCCTCGAAAGGCTGAAAACCGACATCAACGCCCTGCGCGATGCACCGATCTTCCTCGATATTGACGATGAGGTGGTGAGCGTCAAATCGCTGTACGGCGATTACGACACGCCGCAGGATTTCCTCGAAGCCTTCGATGCGCTGGTGCAGCACGCTCCGAACGCCCAGCCCGCGCTGCAGGCGGTGATCAATCGCCCGCGCGACCTCACCCGTAAAGGGCTGGTGGAATTGCAGGAGTGGTTTGACCGCCAGCATTTTGAAGAGTCTTCCCTGCGCAGCGCGTGGAAAGCGACGCGCAATCAGGATATCGCCGCCCGCCTGATCGGCCATATCCGCCGCGCGGCGGTGGGCGATGCGCTCAAACCGTTTGACGAGCGTGTCGATCACGCGCTGGCGCGTATCAAGGCCGAGAACGACTGGAGCGACGAGCAGATAAACTGGCTCGACCGTTTAGCGCAGGCGCTGAAAGAGAAAGTGGTGCTCGACGACGACGTCTTCAAAACCGGCAATTTCCACCGTCGAGGCGGTAAGCCAATGTTACAGCGCACCTTTGATGACAACCTCGACAGCGTGCTGGATAAGTTCAGCGATTACATCTGGGACGAACTGGCTTAAGAGGGTATCATCCCCGTTTTCGCCGGATGGCGGCGATGCCTTATCCGGCCTACACCTAACCCTGTAGGCCTGATAAGCGAAGCGCCATCAGGCATCTGAAACGCTCAATCACTTTTGCGACCCACAATGGTGGTCGCCATGTCAAATAGGATCTTCAATGAACAATAACGATCTGGTCGCCAAGCTGTGGAAACTGTGCGACAACCTGCGTGACGGCGGCGTCTCCTATCAAAACTACGTCAATGAACTCGCCTCGCTGCTGTTTTTGAAAATGTGCAAAGAGACCGGCCAGGAAGCGGACTACCTGCCGGAAGGCTACCGCTGGGATGACCTGAAATCGCGCATTGGTCAGGATCAGATGCAGTTCTACCGCAACCTGCTGGTTCAGTTAGGCTCAGATGAGAAAAAACTGGTGCAGGCGGTATTCCATAATGTCAGCACCACCATTGAGCAACCTAAACAGTTGACCGAGCTGGTCAGCTATATGGACGCGCTGGACTGGTACAACGGCAATCACGGTAAGTCTCGCGACGATTTCGGCGATATGTACGAAGGCCTGCTGCAAAAGAACGCCAACGAAACCAAATCCGGCGCGGGTCAGTATTTCACCCCGCGTCCGCTGATCAAAACCATTATCCATCTGCTGAAGCCGCAGCCGCGTGAAGTGGTGCAGGATCCGGCGGCAGGTACGGCAGGCTTTTTGATTGAAGCCGACCGTTACGTTAAATCACAAACTAACGATCTGGATGACCTTGATGGTGACACCCAGGATTTCCAGATCCACCGCGCGTTTATCGGCCTTGAACTGGTGCCCGGCACCCGCCGTCTGGCACTGATGAACTGTCTGCTGCACGATATTGAAGGCAACCTCGACCACGGCGGCGCCATCCGTCTGGGCAACACGCTAGGCAGCGACGGTGAAAACCTGCCGAAGGCGCATATTGTCGCCACCAACCCACCGTTTGGCAGCGCCGCGGGCACCAACATTACCCGTACCTTCGTGCACCCGACCAGCAACAAACAGCTGTGCTTTATGCAGCACATTATTGAAACCCTGCACCCCGGCGGTCGTGCGGCGGTGGTGGTGCCGGATAACGTGCTGTTTGAAGGCGGCAAGGGCACCGATATTCGTCGCGACCTGATGGACAAGTGCCATCTGCACACCATCCTGCGTCTGCCGACCGGCATCTTTTACGCCCAGGGCGTCAAAACCAACGTGCTGTTCTTTACCAAAGGTACGGTCGCCAATCCGAACCAGGATAAAAACTGCACCGACGACGTGTGGGTGTATGACCTGCGTACCAATATGCCGAGCTTCGGCAAGCGCACGCCGTTTACCGAGCAGCACCTGCAGCCGTTTGAAACCGTCTACGGTGAAGATCCGCACGGCTTAAGCCCGCGCGCCGAGGGTGAGTGGAGCTTTAACGCCGAAGAGAGCGAAGTCGCCGACAGCGAAGAGAACAAGAACACCGACCAGCACCAGGCCACCAGCCGCTGGCGCAAGTTCAGCCGCGAGTGGATCCGCACCGCCAAATCCGATTCGCTGGATATCTCCTGGCTAAAGGATAAGGACAGCATTGACGCCGACAGCCTGCCGGAGCCAGATGTGCTGGCGGCAGAGGCGATGGGCGAACTGGTACAGGCGCTGGGCGAACTGGATGCGCTGATGCGCGAGCTGGGCGCGGGCGATGAAGCGGATGCTCAGCGTCAGTTGCTGAATGAAGCGTTTGGCGAGGTGAAGGCATGAGTGGGGGGAAATTGCCGGAGGGGTGGGCTACAAGCACAATCAATGAAATGTGCAACCTCAATCCCAAACTTAAACTTGATGATGATTTAGATGTTGGATTTATGCCGATGGCCGGTGTTCCAACAACCTATTTAGGTAAATGTAACTTTGAAACCAAAAAGTGGAGTGAAGTAAAAAAAGGATTTACTCAATTTCAGAACGATGATGTTATTTTTGCCAAAATCACGCCATGCTTCGAAAATGGAAAAGCTGTTGTAATCAAAGAATTCCCTAACGGCTATGGTGCCGGTAGCACTGAATATTATGTTCTTCGGTCTATTAATGGGTTAATTAATCCCCATTGGTTGTTTGCTTTAGTTAAAACTAAAGATTTTTTAACTAATGGAGCACTTAATATGTCCGGTTCAGTCGGACATAAACGTGTTACTAAAGAATTTCTTGAGAACTATGGTGTTCCTGTCCCACCTCTTGCCGAACAAAAAGTCATCGCCGAAAAACTCGATACGCTGCTGGCGCAGGTAGACAGCACCAAAGCACGTCTTGAGCAAATCCCACAAATCCTGAAACGTTTTCGCCAATCAGTGATAGTTGCAGCAGTAAACGGGCAACTGACAAAAGAACTTCATAAAAAAAATAAATTCAAGTTAACAGAATTGAATATTTCTATTCCATCTTTATGGAAAATCAGTGAGATTGGTCAATTTGCTGATGTCAAAGGTGGCAAGAGATTACCTAAAGGTGAATCATTAATAGCTGAGAATACAGGGTTTCCATATATTAGAGCAGGGCAGCTAAAAAATGGAACTGTTCTTCCTGAAGGACAACTATACTTAGAAGAATATATACAAAAAAGTATTTCTAGATATACAGTCTCATCTGGAGATCTTTATATAACTATTGTTGGTGCATGTATTGGTGATGCTGGTATAATTCCAGATGTTTATAATAATGCAAATTTAACTGAAAATGCTGCCAAGATATGTAATTTAAACGAAAATATTTTCAATAGATTTCTTTCTTTATGGCTGAGAAGTAGTTATCTTCAGGATATTATCAATTCAGAAATAAAATCAGGAGCTCAAGGGAAGTTGGCTTTGGCAAGGATAAAATCACTCCCATTGATACTACCACCACTCCAAGAACAACACGAAATCGTCCGCCGTGTCGAACAACTCTTCGCCTGGGCCGACACCATTGAAAAGCAGGTCAACAGCGCCCTGACCCACGTCAACAGCCTCACCCAGTCGATCCTGGCGAAAGCCTTCCGCGGCGAGTTGACCGCCCAGTGGCGTGCGGAAAACCCAAGTCTTATCAGCGGTGAAAACAGCGCTGCCGCCCTGCTGGAAAAAATTAAGGCCGAACGCGCCGCCAGCGGCGGTAAAAAAACCTCGCGTAAAAAAGCCTGACGCTTATTTTCAAGCGCGCCTGACCGGTGCGCTTTTTATTATTTCCCCGCAATCATAACTATCAAAAATATATCCAACCCCTTCCTGAACATTCCCATTACAGTCTATTTTCAGCTGGACTTTTCTTTTATTTACTGATGTTATGTACAGGTATTTAGCGCGATATGGCCGTGCGGGAACACGGCCATATCACTCATCACAATCACTATTCCAGGAGAATAGCCATTATGACTACCGTCCATTCTATTGCAGAATTCACCAATCCAGAAGTCTCCCCGGCAAATAACCGTAAAGGCACCGTCAGTTATGCGAGCCGCTTTGAAGATCACCAGCATATTCCGGCGATTATCATGAAAGGCCAGTGGCTGGAAGCCGCCGGTTTTGCCACCGGCACCAAAATCGATATCAAAGTGATGGAAGGCTGTATCGTACTGACCGTGAAACCACCAGAGCCTGAGCTGGTTGAGTCTTTACGGCAAGTAAGCAAGCTGTCAGTATGTAAACAAAAGCAAGTTCAAACGTTTATCCGCGTGATTTCTTCTAAATAGGCAGGAAACCCAGGTGCGATTTAATTCGTACCTGGGTTGCAGTATCAGACATCAATCTCGTCTGTTGCTGTCTCTAATTCAGCAACATCATCCTGACTAATATTTTTTCCCATTGCCGCTTCGATCAATTTCAGCAATTGTTTTTTTCGATCGGCAAAAAATGCCTCGAAACTATCCTGCCGTAACAACGAAGGCTCAATAAAGTGGCTGCGTAGGATCGCATCCATCTCGGCATTCTCCAGACCTACCTGCGGATGCGTCTGGATCTGCGACAGATACTCAGCCGGAGATCTCCCACCAATCATTCGATTGGCCTTATAGGAGATTGATGTTTTATTAATGATAGAGTTATACACTGCTGGACTAATATTATTAGTCTCGCACCATATCTTGGGGAAAATATGGTGAATATCAAGTGCAATCTCACCATAATCTAACTTTTGGATCGTCGACTTCCAGAAAAAGTCTTGAGCACCATTGCGTAGGATCAACACGCTTAGCGCTTTATACGCGGCGCTCAATCGGGAGCGTAACGTCAATAAACGCCCAGGCTGGAATGAGGCTTCATAAATCGTACGGGGCTCTTCACCTTCCCCCTCAATCCAGTTTAATAACTCTTCCACATCATTCGCAATACGTGTTTCTACCGCGCCGCCGTACAGTTCCCCCAGAACACCGCACCAGAACCAGCGCGCCAGTTTGTCATAAATTTTGGGTTCCAGCCAATTGCCTTGTAATTGCGATAACACTGCTGCCAGCGGCACAAGCTGCGTACGGTAAGGCAGATCCCATGAGTGCATAAAACATTCATGATGGAGAAATTTAGCGGCAAGTAAGAAGCCTTTTTCCACATCGTCGGCCCAGCAATGATAATCTTCAAGAGAAAGCGCTAATACTGAAACACGTTTAGCACTTACTGCAGTAACTGATTTCCCTGTCTTCCCTTCGGCCAGATCGGCACGCCGTTTTTTTAGCGTATTCAATATGCTGATAGCCTGTAAAAAGTCAGTCGGCTCTACGCCCTGTAGGATAGCTTCTTTATTCAGTACATTTCGGCGGCCAAATTTTTGACGCAAATTACTGCCAAACCAGTCATCCCGAAGATTAAACCCATCAGCCGCAAAACTGGCGGTCACCAGTTCAAATACGGATAGTGGAACACCACCGGTATTAACCTTTTCAAACACCAGGCAAACGGCCTCTTTGCTAGTTGATTTACCCAATTTAATAACAGGCAGCAAATAGTTCCTAAAGGCATTCAGAATTTTTTCACGGAACTGCATATAAGTGAAAAATTTTTCTTGTGAACACTTATATAAATGACTTTCCCATGCATCAGAGTTGATAATTTGGTTACAAGGGAAAAATAATGCTTCGCACTCTTTTTGCACGGTAGAAAAATCCATTTCAACCGTTTCCCCAAATGAGTTAACAAAAGTTTTTATATCACGACCAAAATTCATCGTTACTTTTTTAGACTTTTCAACAGAAATAAAAGCTTCATCAAGCCTATTGTCCAGAGCGGCCTCAATATCAATATAATAAAAACGGTCTATCTGCTTTCCTTTCTCGTTAAAAGTCTTAACGGGCGTATCCAGCATCAGGACTTGAGTCAAGGATGTTAAACGTTGCTGGCCATCCAGAATCAACATCTCAGGCTCGGTTTTCTGCAATTCTACATTTTCAACGGGACGCACCTGGAAGCGAACTTCTCCCCCAGTCTCCAGCAGCATAACCGCACCAACGGGAAAAGAACGGGCAATACTGACCAGCAAAGACCGCACATGCTCATCATCCCAAACCCAACCACGCTGGAAATCAGGCAACTGTACCCGTCCATCAGTAATCTGCCCCAGGATATCTTTTAAAGCAATTTTCGTCGTGTCAAACGTACTCATTCTGGCGCTCCTGCCATTTTCTCTTTTCAAATTAATAAATTACCACAAATAACATATCCTCAGACTCAATTTTATGCTTTCTGATTCTACTCTGTGCAATATCATACCCGGTAATATGAAATTCAGGAGGGATCCATGAGCGATATCCAGCTTTTCCGCCTCGGTGGCGGGAAAGTACAAGAACTGCCGGGCAAAGCCGCGGCCATTGAAAAAGATCTGCAAATGCTGATCGAATCCCATATGGAAAAATTCCTTGGCGTCCGCTTTCTCGAGACCGAATACCGCACGGGTAAAACCCATCGTGGGCGAATTGATTCCCTCGGCCTCGATGAAAATAACTGCCCGGTGATTATTGAATATAAGCGCCACAGCAATGAAAACGTCATTAACCAGGGGCTGTTTTATCTCGACTGGCTGCTCGATCATAAAGCGGAATTTCAGTTGCTGGTGATGGAAAAAATAAGTAAAACCGCGGTCAAAGCCATTGACTGGTCCGGCACACGGTTAATCTGTATTGCCGCCGATTTTAATAAATACGACGAACATGCCGTTCAGCAAATCAACCGCAATATCAACCTGATTCGCTACAAGCTTTTTGCCGACGACCTGTTAATGCTGGAACTGGTTAACGCCGTGGTCGAAAATAGCCCTCAGTACATCATCGCGAACGGTTCCGCCAGCAGCGGTAAACGCCATACCCGCACGCAGCGCGAACAGCTCTCTTCGGCCTCTCCCGCGCTGCTTTCATTATATGAACAGCTAAAAAGTTATGTGCTGTCACTCAGTGATGAGGTTCAGTTTAAAGAGCTTAAGCTCTATGACGCCTTCCACCTCATTCGTAACTTTCTGTGCGTGGCCGTTTATCCCGTGACCGACCCACACCTACGCCTGTGGCTGAAAATTAATCCACAGCATATCCAGCTTGAAGAAGGATTTAGCCGGGACGTCACAAACATTGGCCACTGGGGAACCGGCGACGTCGAATTGATTGTGCGTAACGAACACGATCTGGATAAAGCCAAACTGCTGATCGAGAAAGCCTGGCAGGAAAATTAGCGTTCCAGGATATCCGCCTACTGGAGAGGTTAAGATAAGATTATCCAGCCTTTCCAGTTTTACTGGCTCTTATCTGTTATTCCACATCCTTCCTTTCCAACCCAATATCCCTTAACTGCTCGTCACTCATTCGTCGCAGCGCCTGACAGGCCCGCTTACGCAGCCACCACCTTTTTAGCGCCCGTCTGAGCTGCACAAAGCCAATGAATGGTTGTCTGGGGCGGTTCTCGTAAAATTCCATACCAGCCTCCGCATAGAACAGAAAATGCGGGCATCATGAATGTCTGTACAAACAATATCGGGATAAAAAGCACGGTTAGTGCAACGTGGATAAATAAGGAGGGCGACTGAAGGTGTTTTGTTCGCTTATTTCGTTCTGATTTAAGATCCGCGTCCTTCGCTGCAAAAAAGCCAGGCCCCTCCCGTTTTCAGAGGGGCAACAGGGATTAGCTGCGCACCACTACCAGCTTCTGGTTTACAAACTCCTTAATCCCCAGATCCGATAGCTCGCGTCCGAAGCCCGAACGCTTAACGCCGCCGAACGGCAGCTCCGCTGCGGTGTCGGTCAGCCAGTTGATATAAACCATCCCGGTTTCAATCCGGGAGGCCATGCGTTTAGCGCGCTCGATATCCTGACTAAACACCGCGCCGCCCAGGCCGTAGTGGGAATCGTTGGCGAGTTTTACCGCCTCGTCATCGCCTTTCACCACATACATCTGCGCCACCGGGCCGAAGAACTCTTCAAAGTACGCCGGATTGTCACGCGTAATGTGGGTCAGAATGGTCGGCTCAAAGAAGTTGCCTTTGCTCTCCAGCGGCTTGCCGCCAACGTGCAGCGTCGCGCCATTTTTCACCGCTTCCTCGACCTGTCTGGTCAATGTTTCCAGCGCATCTTTCGACGACAGCGGCCCCAGTTCGGTAGAAGCGTCCATCTGATCCCCCACCTTCACCTTCCTGAACGCCTCGGTGAACTGGCTGAGGAATTGATCGGCGATTTTCTCATGCAGGATAAAGCGCTTCGCCGCCGTACATACCTGCCCCGCATTAGTGAGCCGTGCCTGTACGCCAATTTTCACCGCTTTCTCAAGATCGGCATCATCCAGCACGACGAACACATCGTTCCCGCCCAGTTCCAGCGTCGATTTTTTAATGTGCTTCGCCGCCTGTGCCGCCACGGCGCTCCCCGCTTTTTCAGATCCGGTCAGCGCCGCGCCCTGCACGCGCGGGTCGGCGATGATGTTCGCCACCTGATCGGAGGAAATAAACAGGTTGGTCCATGCGCCTTCCGGCGCGCCGGCTTCGCGCACCAGATGGGCAAACGCCTCGGCGCAGTGCGGTACGATGCTGGCATGTTTCGCCAGCACCGGGTTACCAGCGGCCAGGTTCGGCGCCAGCACACGCATCAACTGATAGTACGGGAAGTTCCACGGCTCAACAGCCATGATGACGCCAATCGGATGATGTTCTACCCACGCGTCGCCAAACTCGGTTTTATAAGGCACCGGGGCAAGAAACTGCTTCGCGTTATCCGCATAATAGCGAGCGATCTGCGCGCACAGTTTGACTTCGCCACGGCTCTGCTCGATGAGCTTGCCCATCTCCTGGCTGGCGATTTTTGCCAGTTCTTCAACACAGTTGTCGATCAAGTCAGCCAGCTTATGCAGTACCGGCAGACGTTGGTCAATCTCTCCTTTGGACCAGTCGGAGTGATAGAGCGCGTCAGCTTTTTGCAGCGCGGCTTCAATATCCGCGTCCGTGTGCGGGGGGTACTCTTTAATGAGCTGATTATTGGCAGGATTCACTGTCTGGTAAGCCATATCACATGTCTCCTTGTTATCGTCATTAAGGCAGCCGTAAATGCCGCTCAGAACAATAAGGGTAGTAGAGATGGCTGGTGCTATCGGTAAAGTTCGGTATATTCGTGCGGTTATCAGCGATAATTATAGAGAGCGTTGCCCGGCGGGCACCGGGCCTGCAACATTCAGACTGGAACCGCGTTAGTGGCTAACATCCTGAAGCTCTTCAGCCGTAAGGCCGGTGAACCGCTGGACAGTCTCGCGGTCAAGTCCGTCCGCCAGCATCTGTCTGGCGATACGCAATGCGGCAACGTGCTGACCTTTTTCCAGCCCTTTTTCTAATCCTTCCTCCAGACCGACCTGTCTTCCTTGCCGTTCCCCTTTTCTGCGATCCGCTGCGCGGATCCTCTCTATCAGCGTCATCAGTCTCTCCTTAGTGTGCGGGACATGCCCTACCACATCACGAATAAACGTGGTGAAACGAGGCGTATGTCCGTGCTGAATCATAAGATAATTAAACAGCGCTTTAAGCTGCCTGTCATTAGCGCAACCAGTAACTAACAGCGAAGCAATCCGTTCAACCAGTCCCAGCAGGTCCCGCTGGCGGATATGTTTTTGGATGAGCTCCAGCAGCGCAATGCGGCGGTGCTGCATAATGTCATCATCCGATACCACCGTAATATCGACCAGCGGAAAGGCAGCGGCATAGAGTCTTCTTGCCACTTCCGGGTTCGCAAACTCATCCAGCCAGCACAGCGAAAAAGGATACGGGCTATCAACACCGTGATAAAACAGCATCGGCACCACCAGCGGAAGATGCTTATGCCCCGCATCCAGATGCTGTTGCATTGCCGCCATCGCATACCGCATCAGCCGAAACGCCATATGCGCATCCGGCGTACTCTGATGTTCAATCACGACATAGATATAACCGTCGCCCTCGCGCGTTTTCAGCGACCAAAGCACATCGGAATAATAGGCTCGCAGATTTTTTTCAATAAAACTGCCGGGTTCCAGCTTTAGCGTCCGCAGGTCGCAAAGCTGGCGTAACGACACCGGCAGATGAATCTCCATAAAATCGCGTGCGGTTTCCGGGTGGCGCAAAAAGGTTTTAAACACCGCATCATGCGGTGTTGAGGTCGTCGATTTTTTCATGGCGCTCCGTCACCCCAAACCAGGATGCTGCGACTCTACCTCCTGAAAATTCCTTTCTCATCCGTACCTTTTCAGCATTGCGAGGCGCGACGAAAGATAAATCCTGTTATCTGTAATGCACATGCATTTTCGGAACTGAACACGCAAAATACCAGCCTGCGCGCCCTGCCTTTATCTTTATTAACCAGACAAACTCTTTTGATTAACATCAAAATTTAATTACACTTAATGTGTATATTTTCCGTGCAACGTAAATTTCCCGAGGTGTGATGTGCTGATTGTTATCTGTAATCGCCACACGTTCTGACGAGATTCAGAACGCGTCTCTTCCTGTCTGTGTTTTCACCGGCAGCGTTTTTGATTACATGAAATTCAGTACATCCGCAGCCGCTGTTTCCATCGCCTGCCTGACGTCACGACGACGGTATTGAGTTTCGCTGTCCCATCATAGGGTTCTCCGACATGGAGCGCATTTTTTATGCAACGGATTATTCAGTTTTTCTCCCAACGCGCCACAACGTTATTTTTCCCGATGGCGCTGATTTTGTACGATTTTGCCGCCTATCTGACGACGGATCTGATTCAGCCTGGCATCATTAACGTCGTGCGCGATTTTAATGCTGACGTCAGTCTTGCGCCGGCCTCGGTCAGTCTCTATCTGGCGGGCGGAATGGCGTTGCAATGGCTTCTGGGGCCGCTATCCGACAGGATTGGCCGCCGGCCAGTGCTGATTGCAGGCGCATTAATTTTTACTCTCGCCTGCGCGGCAACGCTGTTGACGACCTCAATGACACAGTTTCTGGTTGCCCGTTTTGTGCAGGGCACCAGCATTTGCTTTATCGCAACGGTCGGCTACGTCACGGTACAGGAGGCCTTCGGTCAAACCAAAGCCATTAAGCTGATGGCGATTATTACCTCCATTGTGCTGGTCGCTCCGGTTATCGGCCCGCTCTCCGGCGCGGCGCTGATGCACTTCGTTCACTGGAAGGTACTGTTCGGTATTATTGCGGTGATGGGACTGTTGGCGTTGTGCGGCCTGCTGCTGGCGATGCCAGAAACGGTGCAACGCGGCGCGGTGCCGTTCAGCGCGGTGAGCGTACTGCGCGATTTTCGTAATGTGTTTCGCAACCCGATTTTTCTCACCGGGGCGGCGACGCTGTCGTTGAGCTACATCCCGATGATGAGCTGGGTGGCGGTGTCGCCGGTGATCCTGATCGATGCCGGCGGGATGAGTACTTCGCAATTCGCCTGGGCGCAGGTGCCCGTATTCGGCGCGGTGATCGTGGCCAATATGATCGTTGTGCGCCTGGTGAAAGATCCGACCCGACCGCGTTTTATCTGGCGCGCCGTACCAATTCAGTTAAGCGGGCTGGCGACATTGCTCCTCGGTAATCTTCTTCTGCCGCACGTCTGGCTTTGGTCTGTGCTGGGCACCAGCCTGTACGCGTTCGGCATTGGAATGATTTTCCCGACGCTGTTTCGCTTCACGCTTTTCTCCAACAACTTGCCAAAAGGGACCGTTTCAGCCTCGCTGAACATGGTGATTCTGACGGTGATGGCGGTGTCGGTCGAAGTTGGCCGCTGGCTGTGGTTTCACGGCGGGAGACTGCCGTTTCACCTGCTGGCAGCGGTGGCCGGGGTGATTGTGGTCTTCACTCTGGCGACACTATTACAGCGCGTGCGCCAGCATGAGGCGGCAGAACTGGCCGCTGAGAAGTAACTACTCTGCCGGATAGAGGCTTATCCGGCACAGGATAATCTGATGTTTTTTGCACGTTCCTGCCGTCTGGCTCTATCCTTAACCCTATGAATAAAATCGCCGAACTCAAACGCGCCAAACGCCTGGCGCTCTCACTGTTGCTGATAGCCGCCGCGACGTTTGTAACCACGCTTTTCCTGCCGCCCAGTTTCTGGGTGCTGGGCGTAAAAGCTATTGCCGAAGCGGCGATGGTTGGCGCGCTGGCGGACTGGTTTGCCGTGGTGGCGCTGTTTCGCCGCATCCCCATTCCGTTTATTTCACGACATACGGCGATTATTCCCCGTAACAAAGACCGAATCGGCGAAAATCTTGGGCAATTTGTGCAGGAGAAGTTCCTTGATACGCAGTCGCTGATCGCACTAATCCGCCGCCATGAACCCGCGCTGCTTATCGGAAACTGGTTCAGCCAGCCGGACAACGCCAGCCGGGTCGGGCAGCATCTGCTGCAAATTATGAGCGGCTTTCTGGAACTGACCGATGACGCCCGTATTCAGCGGCTGCTCAAGCGAGCGGTACATAAGGCGATTGATAAAGTGGATCTTTCCGGCACCAGCGCCCTGATGCTGGAAAGCATGACCAAAAACGATCGTCACCAGGTGTTACTCGATACGCTGATCGCCCAGCTTATCGCCCTGTTACAGCGTGACAGCTCCCGAACATTTATCGCCAGACAGATCATACGCTGGCTGGAGACCGAACATCCGTTAAAAGCGAAGATTCTGCCGACCGAATGGCTGGGAGAACACAGCGCTGAACTGGTCTCCGACGCGGTAAATTCTCTGCTGGATGATATCAGTCACGACCGCGCGCATCAGATTCGTCATGCCTTCGATCGCGCGACGTATAAGCTGATCGATAAACTTAAACATGATCCGGAAATGGCTGCCCGGGCAGAAAACATTAAAAGTTACCTGAAGGAAGATGAGGCGTTTAACCGTTATCTCGGCGAGATCTGGGCGGATCTACGCCAGTGGTTAAAAACAGATATCAACGCCGAAGACTCGAAGGTAAAGCAGCGCATCGCTCATGCCGGACAATGGTTTGGCGAGACGCTGATCGCCGACGACGCATTACGCGCCTCGCTTAACGGTCATCTGGAACAGGCCGCGCACCGGGTCGCGCCGGAATTCGCCGCCTTCCTGACGCGCCACATCAGCGATACCGTAAAAGGCTGGGATGCGCGCGATATGTCGCAGCAGATTGAGCTTAATATCGGTAAAGATTTGCAGTTTATCCGCGTGAACGGCACGCTGGTCGGCGGCGCTATCGGTCTGGTGTTATATTTACTGTCGCAAATACCGGCACTGCTCAGTATCTAAGAAGGGGAAGGCGCAATTCTCGTTCAGATTAACAGCCAAACCCCACACGTGGGAGGCATTAATTTAATGCCATTTCCCACCGATGCCCCTCTTCTCAATCCGTTATTCGCCTGCGCTTCACTTTCTTTTCTTGCAAATTTGAAACATTAATTTTACTTTTTATTATCATTTACAACAACAATCCGGCATTCCTGCCTTACTTGAGCAGAGAGAAATACCATGGTTCAGGGTCAGATCGCTTCACCTCGCCATCCCATTTTTACGGCGCTTTTCGGTATGATGGTATTAACGCTGGGAATGGGAATTGGCCGCTTTCTGTATACCCCCATGCTGCCGGTAATGCTGGCGGAAAAGCAGCTAACGTTTAACCAACTCTCCTGGATTGCCAGCGCCAATTATGCAGGGTACCTGGCGGGAAGCTTACTGTTTTCCTTTGGCCTTTTTCATCTCCCCTCTCGTCTACGCCCCATGCTGCTGGCTTCGGCGGTCGCCACCTGTATTCTTATTCTGTCTATGGCGATATTTACTCAGCCCGCGGTCGTCATGTTGGTGCGCTTCCTGGCAGGCGTCGCGAGTGCGGGAATGATGATTTTTGGATCAATGATTGTGTTGCATCATACCCGCCATCCGTTTGTGATCGCCGCGCTCTTTTCCGGCGTCGGGGCCGGGATTGCACTGGGCAACGAATATGTCATTGGCGGTTTACATTATGCGCTTTCGGCCCATTCGCTATGGCTGGGGGCCGGAGCGCTCGCCGGTATATTGCTATTAATCGTGGCAATGTTGATTCCCCCCCGCGCTCATGCGCTGCCGCCTGCGCCTTTAGCAAGACTCGAAAATCAGCCTATGCCCTGGTGGCAACTGGCGCTGTTGTACGGTTTCGCCGGATTTGGCTACATCATTGTCGCGACCTATTTGCCGCTGATGGCGAAAAGCGCGGGCTCTCCGCTACTCACGGCGCATCTTTGGTCGTTGGTCGGCCTGGCGATCATTCCCGGCTGCTTCGGCTGGCTGTGGGCGGCAAAACATTGGGGCGTCCTGCCATGCCTGACCGCGAACCTGTTGATCCAGAGCGCCTGCGTACTGCTGTCTCTCGCCAGCGACTCGCTGTTGCTGTTAATACTGAGCAGTATTGGTTTTGGCGCCACGTTTATGGGCACAACCTCGCTGGTGATGCCGCTTGCCCGACAGCTCAGCGCGCCGGGTAATATTAATTTGTTAGGCCTGGTGACGCTAACGTATGGTATTGGGCAAATTCTCGGTCCGCTCGCCGCCAGTCTGTCAGGCAATGGCGCGTCGGCAATTATCAACGCCACGCTTTGCGGCGCCGCGGCGCTCTTTTTTGCCGCGCTGATCAGCGCCGCACAGCAGATAAAACAAAAACGGTTTGTGATACGTGAATAAGCGGTAGAGTAAACCCGCGCTATCTGCACCGGGTTGTATCTTTAACGCTGTTCGCGGCGCAATGCGAATCTGTTTTTAATAGCACATCCTCAACACGTTATTTCAAGTTAAAAATGACACTAAAAACCATGCATATTTTATGGTTTTTAGTGTTATCAATCTGCCTATTATTTTATATACCCTTCATACTTCAAGTTGCTTATGTGTTGGCTACAGATTACCCGGCCCATCCATGGGCCTCGCCCTGACGGGCCGTCGCACGCGACGTTCAAATCTGCTCCCGGCAGATTTGTCGCTCACCCCAGTCACATAGTTATCTATGCTCCTGGGGACTCACTCCCTTGCCGCCTTTAAGCAACTCGAATTATTT